>DATJSJ010000309.1:0-2789 GCA_035504175.1 Acetobacteraceae bacterium | reverse complement strand
GCAGATCGTCAAGCGCACCGATGTGGCGCAGGGGTTTATTGTTCTGCCGCGTCGGTGGGTCATTGAACGGACCTTGGCGTGGCTGAACCGCAATCGCCGGCTGGCCAAGGACTATGAAGCTTCGATCGCCAGCGCCGAGGCCTGGCTGCTCGTTGCCAATGTCAAACTCCTGTCGCGACGGCTGGCGCGGGCATGATCAACCAACAGGATTTTGAGTCGGACTCTCAGAGATGGTGCTATTGACGACTTGCCTTACCGCATCGGTCGAACATACCTTAGCATTCTGCGACATCAAGAAGTCCAAGAGGGCAAGCAAAAGAAGGCCGCCGACCACAACGCTTATGATTCCGCCGATGATTTTGCCGATCATTCCCTAGCAACCCAGATGCATCTGCCGGCGCCTTTTGCTCACATATCGGACGGTCGCGCTCTCAGCAGCAGCTCTTTTGTGACCACTGCAGTCATCATGGCAGTGTAACGGCTTGGCGTGGCCACTCGAGCCCATTTTGTCGGCCGCGGTTCCAGCCTGGATCAGTTTTGCGCGAGCTTGCCTCCATGGCCGGTCTCGGCCCAGTCGACCAGCACAAGCCTACCGACCCACCCTACCGGGAATGATATTTCTGCTTTCCGCTTTACCCGCGGTGTGCCCGGTCGCGCCCGCTCCGGCAGCCTGATAGGCATGTTTGCATGGAATCCATCGACTGCGTGGTCATCGGCGCCGGCGTCATCGGCCTCGCGGTTGCCCGCGCGCTTGCGCTGGCCGGCCGCGAGGTTCTGGTGCTGGAGGCGGCCGGTGCGATCGGCACCGAGACCTCGTCGCGCAACAGCGAGGTGATTCACGCCGGGATCTACTATCCCGCCGGCAGCCTGATGGCGCGCACCTGCGTCGCCGGCCGCCGTCTGTTGTACGCCTATTGCAGTGAGCATGGCGTGCCGCATCGGCGCTGCGGCAAGTTGATCGTGGCGACCGATGCCGCCGAGGCGGAGCAATTGGCGTCGATTCGCGCGCGGGCCGAGGCGAACGGCGTCGAGGGCATGCGGCTGCTGTCGGCGGCCGAGGCGCAGGCGATCGAGCCGGCGCTCTCCTGCTCCGCGGCGCTGCTGTCGCCGGAGACCGGGATCGTGGACAGCCACGCCTACATGCTGGCGCTGCAGGGTGATGCCGAGGCGGCGAGGGCGGTGGTGGCGTTCCTCAGCCCGGTCGAATCCGGCGCGGTGCGGGAGGGCGGCGGGGTCGAATTGCGGGTCGGCGGGGCGGAGCCGATGGCGCTGGCCTGCCGGGTCCTGGTCAATGCGGCCGGGTTGCAGGCGCCGGCGGTAGCAGGCCGGATTGCCGGCCTGCGCCCCGGGGTCGTGCCGGAGCCGCACTGGGCGAAGGGCAACTATTTCAAACTGGCCGGGCGGTCGCCGTTCTCGCGGCTGATCTACCCGGTGCCGGTGAAGGGCGGGCTGGGCGTGCATCTGACCATCGACCTGGGCGGCCAGGCCAGGTTCGGGCCGGATGTCGAATGGGTCGATCGCATTGATTACGACGTGGATCCGTCGCGGGCGCGATCGTTCTATGCTGCGGTGCGGCGGTACTGGCCGGCGCTGCCGGACGATGCGCTGTTGCCGGACTATGCGGGGATTCGTCCGAAGATCGTGCCGCCGGAGGTGGCAAGGCAGGATTTTGTCATCCAGGGCGCGGCGGCGCATGGCGTCGCGGGGCTGGTCAATCTGTTCGGCATTGAGAGTCCCGGGCTGACGGCGTCGTTGGCGCTGGCCGAGGCGGTGGCGGCGCTGGTCGCGGCGGAGGCCCCAGCCCGGTAGCAATTGGGCCCGGTAGCATTCTGGTATGCGAGGCCGGCTGGATTTTACGGACCAATGTGATACCACTGCGCTGCGACAGCAGGAGTGCGGCGCGCGGTGCTGACGGAGAGTGCGTCGGAGCGGTTTCGCGACCTGGATCGCTGGCCGATCGGGCAGGTGCTGGAGGCGCTGTGGGCCGGGCAGTCGCGCGCGGTCGCGGCCTGCACGGCGGCGCTGGCGCCGCTGGGCGTGGCGGTCGAGGCGGCGGCGGTGCGGCTGGCGGCGTCGGATACGGGGCGGCTCGTGTACGTGGGCGCAGGGTCGTCCGGGCTGCTGGCGGCGGTCGATGCGCGGGAGCTGGGGCCGACCTTCGCCTGGCCCGAGGCGCGGCTGGCGATTCTGGTGGCGGACGGGCTCGATCTCGGGCGGCCGCTCCGGGGCGGGCCGGAGGATGACGCGGCGGCCGGTGCGGCGCAGGTGGCGGGGCTCGGCTGCGGCGCCGGGGATGTGGTGCTGGGGGTGTCGGCGAGCGGGCACTCGGCGTTCACGGTCGCCGCGGTCGCGGCGGCGCGGCAGGCGGGTACGCTCACCATCGGGATCGCGAGCAACGCGGACGGGCCGTTGCTGGCGGCGGCGGAGCACGAGGTGGTGGCCGAGACCGGCGAGGAGGTGATCGCGGGCTCGACCAGGCTCGGCGCCGGCACGGCGCAGAAGCTGCTGCTGAACCTGTTCTCGACGGCGCTGATGACGCGGCTCGGGGCGGTGCATCAGAACCTGATGGTCAATGCCCGGCCGGAGAACGCGAAGCTGCGCCGGCGCGCGGTTGCCATGGTGGCGCGGATCACGGGCGCCGAGGAGGAGGCGGCGGCGCTGGCGCGGGGCGGCGAGGTCAAGACCGCGGTGCTGCTGCTTGCCGGCTGGGAGAAGGAGGCAGCGGAGGCGGCGCTGGCGGCGGCGGGCGGCAGCCTGCGCCGGGTGCTGGAGCGGGCGTGAAGGCGCGG
>DATJSJ010000308.1:0-61151 GCA_035504175.1 Acetobacteraceae bacterium | reverse complement strand
CGCTTGCATAGCGCAGTCCGGCGCGCCGATACTGCGGACGGGTGATTTCAGTCCAGGGCATCGCTTGATCCGTCGTAGCTCGCAACCACGACTGAATCATAACCCCCTGAAATCACCCACCCCTTTTTGAGGGCGGACACTGAATTTTCGATCTCGCGTAGAGCACCGCCACTCGCTTCAGCACCTCCGCGGCGAGCGACGCGAGGCGCGTCGTCGGGTCATCGCGATGGCGCCGGTTCAGACGGCAAGCCGAATGGCGAGGACGCGATTGCTTACCTCACCGACGTGCCCGAATGCGTGGTTTCCGGACGAACCAAAGCGCAGGATCTGCGCGCACCGCGCGATCCGACCTGGGCTGCGTCACGAAAATCGGGCTCCGGCCCATCGGCGACGCAGACACCGTCCGATCCTCGGGATCGATGGGTGACGCAGCGTAGGGCGGTTGCCGCCGGATAGCGTACCGGGTCGCCGCGACCGGCCACCCACGAATCCCTGTCTGCTGTCTCGGACCTGTGACCGCGGTCACACGGGTCGCTGCACCGAGCGCCTACATTCTGTTCGGTCATGCAATGACGGTGCCATACTCCAGTATCGGAAGACCCCAATGAACGAACATATTATGACGAACGGCAGATCCGTTCAGCACGCAGATGTGTTGCGGTCGTCATTTCGGCCGGTCCTGCCGCTGCTGATCGCTGTATCAACCGCCTGCGTGGCATCGACCGCCATGCCGCTCGAGACCGCACGGGCAGCCGTACTATACAGCGATCTGGGCCCCGGCAACAGTTTCAGCAATTCCAGTGGCTGGGAGTTCAATGGCACCGATGCTTACGACGACATACTCAACGTCGATGCGTTCAATTTCAAGGCTGCCCATACGTCCGCAGTGACGCAAATTGATGTGGCGCTCGGCTACATGTCCCCCGGCACAGACACGGTCGTGGTCAGCCTCTGGACGAATAGCGGCAGCTATCCAACCACGCAGCTCGGGGCCTGGGATGTCAATGGCGTGCCCGGCGGCTCAGGGACGTTGGAAACCATCAGCGGCATCACCGGGGTCGATCTGACTGCGGGAACGGATTACTTTTTGGTGGTCGGACCGGGTGCGGCTGACACGCAGGGTCTCGTGGCGTGGAATACGACCGGTGCCGTAGGACTGGTGTGCAATGCCGGAACCGGCGACTGCAGCACGACCGAGACCGAGGGCGCGTTCGATGTCATTGGCGGGGTCCAGTCCGTCCCCGAACCGGCGCCCTTCGCGGTTCTGCTTGCCGCTTTGGCGGGTCTCGGTATCGTCCGGCGACGCCAGAAAGCCCTGTGAGAGTTCGAAGCACGAGTGGCCGGCGTTGGAAGCCGGACGCTGCGCCTGCACCCGGCTCATCGTCTGATCGAGGTTGATTGTTCCCAGACTACGCCAGCCCCCCGGGCGTTGGAGCTGAAGGCCAGGCGGAGAAGTCCGTCACCGACCTGGCGACTGCGAAGGGCTCGACCGCACCGTCTGGACCGGAAGAATCCCAGTTACCGTGTCCGGCAGGCGCCGATCTGCTGTCGGCCGTTGACCGGACGGGCACGCCGTCACGGGCGACGCCAAGCCAACGATCTGCAGCCGGCCGCCGGCCCGAACGCGACATGCGAAACCGGAACCGGTTGTCCGCAACGCGGTTGCGCCTCTGCGCCTGCCCCGCCTGAGCCGGTGGCGGCTGCGGTCGAGCGCACGCCGCGGCAAAAACGACTCGGCGCGACGTGGTTGACCCTATGCTCCAAGGCCAAAGCGACCGATGCAGCGGCCTCCACGGCCACCGCATCTGGCACGAGCATCGTTCGAACTGGCTGCGGGCAACGCCTTCAGGCTCTTCGACGTTCCGCAGCTTGTCGAGAAGGCCCGCAACGTCGCCTTGCGCAATCCCCTAGAGCATATCGTGGTTTACTCGGTAGATGAGAAGATCCAAGCCCAGATCATCGACTTTACCAGACCTAGGCCAACTGTGAAGAGAGGTCGGTGTGCCAGCATCACGCGTAGCTGCGACTGCCGCTGCGCCACTACGCCGCTCGCCGCTATGGAGGCGAAGGCGGAGGCGATCCTCGGCCCGTGCACGCTGCGCTACCACGCAACCGAATTCACCCGCGTCCTGAACCAGATCGACGCACGGACCCCACGGCAGGCCTGGACTTCCGATGCCGCGCCGGCTCACGGCTGCTGGTCACGTGGCCGACGCGCCGTCAGAGATGCCGTCCCCGCTCCGATCTCGCGTCAGAACCAGGCGAATTCTGGCGATTTCGACGCCGAAGTCGCTCGTCCGAGACGCTTCCCTCGAACCACCCTGGCCGACACCATCACCGTCAAGCACTGGCGCGGGAAACGTCTGGTGGAATCATTCCGCTAGGCGCCGCGCCCTGCCCGGCGCTTTCGCGTTGCGGCCGATTTGCGCGCGGATGCCGACCGCGCTGCTGCGGGCCGTTTCGCCTGCGCCGCCCCACCCAGCCGTCCGCCCTTGCGTGCCGGTGCGCGATCTTCCGGCTTGCCGCGACCGGAACCGCTGCGTTTGCCGCCATGCGTCTCCTTGTTGACGGTGGCCCAGGCACGACGCGCCGCTTCATCCTCGTCGACGCCGCGGCGCTCATATCCTTCTTCGATGTGTTCCGCCATTCGCTTCTGGCGCCCAGTGTAGCTTGATTTGTCTCCACGCGGCATGACGTACCTCCTCCAGAGATCGTGACCAACGCACGGCGCCGGCGGAAGCGCATTCGCGCTTCCGCCGTGCCGCTGCCTGACCGTCGCCGTGTGGCTTAGCGGCGTCCGCTATGGCTGTGCTCGCCGCCTTTTTGGCCCGCTTCCGCCGCCCGCTCGCGATCCTGCGCAAAGCCGCCGGAGTTTTGTCCCGCCGTGCCGCTACCGTGGCCGTGTTGACCACCCGCGTGGCCAGCCTCGGCGGCCTTCTGCCGGTCCTGCGCGAAATTGCCGGTGTTCTGCTCGGTTCCGCCACCACCGTGGCCGTGCTGACCACCCTTGCGGCCAGCCTCCGCAGCTTTCTCGCGGTTCTCTGCAAAGTTGCCGGGATTGCCGGTGTGCTGGTTCATTTGCAGTCCTCCACTTGATGTACGCGCTCGACCGGATTCCAGTCGAGCGCGTACGAACGAGCCGACCGAGTGGCAGTTCCGCCGCACCGCGCCGCGGAAGCGGCTGGTGTGATCGCGTCCGCTTCAACCCACGGTGATCAAGGTCGCCAGGTTCCGCCTCCGCCTGGCGGATCTGCTCGGCTTTGGACTGTCCAGATCTTCGCGCCGCACATCCGGGTGTCGGCCATCCGTGGCTGCCCGGACTTCCGTTGCAGGCGGCGGTGCGGCAGTGACGGCGACCTGAGCTGCCCGGGCGGCTCGAAGGTGTGATCTCGGCCACAGGACCCCATGCAGGTGCCACCTAATTTCCGGATCGATGGAGCAACGACACCAACGCAAGGAGGTTCCCATGGCGGATGTCTCGCAAATAACGCGCGAACTGACGGCAGGCGAGGCCGACGCGGTTGCCGGCGGGCTCGATATCTGCCGCATCATGAACAGCGGCTACGCGTGGGGCGCTTCGATCCTCGCCGGCGCAGTTGGTGGCGCTGCGGTCGGTGCGTCGGTCGGCGTGGCGGTCGGAAATTCCCTCGCTGACGATTGCATGTAGACGGTCCAACCGGATCGGAGCCAACAATCCTCACGAAATCCGGCGTAGCTGCATCCGGGACGATCCAAGACCGCTTTTTCAGCGTGGGCCAGATTGGAGGATGCAGCTCAAGGACTCTCCGGGCGGCATCGCCGCCGCTGGGCGAGTTGGATCTGATCGCCGCGCCATCATCGCATTGGGCGCGAGCCTCGATGGTCTCGCCGGACCGGGCTTCCGCCGTGCGATCAGGCACTCCCCGCGAACGCCGCGGCCCCGACCGGCATCGCCGGCGCGTTCGTTGAGCGACGGGCGCTGCGCATCGGGTTGCCGGCTCGCTCGATCGCCATGGCAAACGTCGAACTGCTGCCCTGCGCGCAGACGGTCGGGAAGTCCTGGATCTGCCGGACCAGAAACCCGGCAAAAGGCCGGGCGACCCTGGCAGGTGATTGCGTCCGTTCGCCCGACGCGTCGATCCCGCAACGCCGTCCTTGCAGTTTCCGCGCAAAGCGTGGGCCCTCTCAGAGGCCCCAATGCAAGTGGCGAGGGTCGCCGCGCACAAGGGCGGCATGAAAGCGGCCGCGGTTGCAGTGAATCTTCGCGTCAGGAAACGGAGCCTGTCTCCCAACCTGGTTCGGCGTTAGCAGACCTCGGGCGCCGCGATCCGGAACGCGACAGGTCGCGAACAGCCGGGAGCCGCTACAATGCCTGCGGCACGGCCGATGCCGGCCGGTAAACGAGGGGGGATGCATTGACCGAGACGATTCGCATCGGCGGCTTGTGCTTGCGCTTTCTGCAGAGCAAGGCCGAGACCGACGGCAGCCTCGATCTGTTTGAGATGACGGTCGAGCCGGATGCCCGCATGCCGGTGCCTCACTACCATGAGAGCTGGGACGAGACGGTGTACGGCCTCGCCGGCGTGATCACCTTTCGAGTGGACGGGAACGACGTGGCGCTGGGGCCGGGAAAGACCGTCTTCATCCGGCGCGGGATCGTCCACGCCTTCAGCAACCGCTCGCCGGAACCGGCCACCTGCCTGTGCATCCTGAGCCCCGGCATTCTCGGGGCCGGCTATTTCCGCGAAATGGCGGCGCTGCTGGCGGCTGGCGGGCCCGATCCGGCGAAGATGCGGGAGATCATGCTGCGCCACGGACTGGTGCCCGTCCCGGCCGCTTAGCGGCCGCCGGGCCGCACCTCCGGCGCCGGCGCGGATGCAGACCGGCGGTGGCTCGGCCGCGCTCGCCTCCTCCCGGGCCAGTCCCTTCCCCGCTGCGACGCCCCTCGACGGCGACGCGCGCGGCGGCGTCAGGTCCGAGCGGCCCACCCCTCCCCGCGCTCCACCTTGCCAACCGCCGCCCGCCCTGAGACATAAGGCGGCATCGTGGGAACAATTCCAGAACCCCCGGTCGGCGCCCTCCCCGAGCCCTTCGCCGGTTGGTTCGAGCGCCGGGGTTGGGCGCCGCGTCCGCACCAGCTCGCCATGCTGGACGCCGCGCGCGCCGGCGTACACGCGCTGCTGATCGCACCGACCGGCGGCGGCAAGACGCTGGCCGGCTTCCTGCCCAGTCTTGCGGCGCTGGCCGCCGCGCCACGCCCAGGCCTGCACACCCTCTATGTCAGCCCGCTCAAGGCGCTCGCAACCGACATCGCCCGCAACCTGGTGACACCCGTCGCGGAGATGGGACTGACCGTCACCATCGAGACCCGCACCGGCGACACGCCGGCGAACCGCCGCCGCCGCCAGCGCGAGGCCCCGCCCAACCTGCTGCTGACCACGCCGGAGAGCCTGGCGCTGCTGCTGTCGCTGCCCGACGCGCCGGCGCTGTTCGCCGGGCTCGACTGCGTGGTGATCGACGAGATCCACGCGCTGGCCGGCAGCAAGCGCGGCGACCAGCTCGCGCTCGGCCTGGCCCGTCTCGCGACGTTGGCGCCGGCCGCGCGCCGCGCCGGCCTGTCCGCGACCGCGCCGCACGTCGCCGCCCTCGCCGAGTACGTGGGGCTGGGCGATCCGGTGCGGCGCATCGAGGTCGCGGACGGCGCGCCGCCCGAGCTCGGGATCATGCTGCCCGACGGGCATCTGCCCTGGTCCGGTCACATGGGCCTGTTCAGCGCCCCGGACATCATGGCGCGCATCCGCGACGCCGGCATGACCATCGTCTTCGTCAACACCCGCGCCCAGGCGGAGCTGATCTTCCAGGCGCTGTGGAAGCTGAACGACGCGACGCTGCCGATCGCGCTGCATCACGGCAGTCTCGACATCGCGCAGCGCCGGCGCGTCGAGGCGGCGATGGCGGCGGGCAAGCTGCGCGCGGTGGTCGCCACCTCCTCGCTCGATCTCGGCATCGACTGGGGCGGCGTCGATCAGGTGATCCAGGTCGGCGCGCCGAAGGGCGTCTCGCGCCTGCTCCAACGTGTCGGCCGCGCCAATCACCGCATGGACGAGGCCTCGCGCGCCGTGCTGGTGCCGGCCAACCGGTTCGAGGTGCTGGAATGCGAGGCGGCGATCCTCGGCGTCGCCGCGCGCGAGCTGGACGGCGACCGGCCGCGTCCGGGCGGGCTCGACGTGCTGGCGCAGCATTTGCTGCTGATGGCCGCCTCCGCGCCGTTCGAACCGGACGCGATGTTCGCGGAAGTTTGCCGCGCCGCGCCGTACGCGGCACTGACCCGCCGCGATTTCGACGACGTGCTGCGCTTCGTCGAGGATGGCGGCTACGCGCTCGCCGCCTATGAGCGCTACCGCAAGCTGTTCCGCGACGCCGAGGGCCGCGTGCATATCCGCGGTGCGCGCGTCGCGATGCAGGCCCGGCTCAATATCGGCACGATCGTCGAGGCGCCGCTGCTGAAGGTGCGGCTCGGCCGCTTCAACCTCGGCGAGATCGAGGAATATTTCGTCACCATGCTCCGCCCCGGCGACACCTTCATGTTCGCCGGCCGGCTGCTGCGCTTCCTGCGCGTGCGCGAGACCGCGGTGGAAGTCGCGGAGGGCGGCACCGGCGAGCCGATGGTACCCGCCTATGCCGGCGGCCGGCTGCCGCTCACCACCAATCTCGCGACGCGCGTGCGCGCGCTGCTGCACGATCCCCGGCGCTGGCACCTGTTCCCCGAGCCGGTGCAGGAATGGCTGCGGCTGCAGCGGGCACGCTCGGAACTGCCGGGTCCGGACGATCTGCTGGTCGAGATCTTTCCCCGCAACGGCCGCTGGTTCCTCGTCGCCTACTGCTTCGAGGGACGCAACGCGCATCAGACGCTGGGCATGCTGCTGACGCGGCGGATGGAGCGCGTTGGGCTCGGCCCGCTCGGCTTCGTCGCCAGCGACTACGTGATCGCGGTCTGGTCGGTCGAGCCGCCGCCCGACGTCGCTTCACTGTTCGCGGAGGACATGCTCGGCGACGATCTCGAGGTCTGGATGGCGGAAAGCTCGATGCTGCGGCGGACCTTCCGCAACGTCGCGGTGATCGCCGGGCTGATCGACCGGCAGCATCCGGGTGCCGAGAAGACGCGACGCCAGGTCACGGTCAGCTCCGACCTGATCTACGACGTGCTGCGCAAGCACCAGCCCGACCACATCCTGCTGCGCGCGACCCGTGCCGATGCGGCGGGCGGGCTCACCGATCTCGCCCGCCTGGCCGGCATGCTGGCGCGGGTGCGCGGCCGCATCCGCACGGTGCGGCTGGATCGCGTCTCGCCGCTCGCCGTGCCGGTGATGCTCGATATCGGCAAGGAATCCGTGCGCACCGCGGCCGATGAGGAGGCGCTGCTGGCCGAGACCGAGGCACTCGTCGCCGAGGCGATCGGGACGGACGCGGCAGGCGCGATGGCGTCCGGCGCAAATGTCGCAGCGGGCGGATCGGACGGCGACGCGCCGCGACGGCAACCCGGCCCGGAGCCCGTTCCGCCGGTCGGCGCCGACGCGGAGGCTTCGCTCGGGCGCGCGTCTCGACGCGCCGCCAAACCTGCCGCGGCCAAGCCGCGCGTTCCCGCCGTGCATCGCGCCAACGCGGCGAAGTTGAAGCGCCGGCCGCCCGCCGCATGACCGCGGCCCCGATCCATATCGCCGGCGAGCGGCTGCTGCTCGACCCGTCGGGCGTGCTGGTCTGGCCGGAGCAGCATCTGCTCGCCGTCGCCGATCTGCACCTGGAAAAGGGCAGCGCCGCCGCTGTGCGCGGCCGGCTGGTGCCGCCCTGGGACACGCGGGTAACGCTGGAGCGGCTGGCCCTGGCGCTGCGCCACTGGCGGCCGCGCATCGTCGTGGCGCTCGGCGACAGTTTCCATGACGGCGATGGCCACGCCCGGCTGGCGGCGGCGGACGCGGCGCGGCTCGCGGCGCTGACGGCGCAGGCGCGCTTCGTCTGGGTGCTGGGCAATCACGACCCGCTGCCGGCGCCCGGCATCGGCGGCGAGGCAGCGGCGGAGTTCCGCCTCGGCGCGCTGCGCTTTCGCCACATCGCCGAGCCGCGCACCGCGGGCGAAATCAGCGGCCATTTCCATCCGCGCGCGACCGTGCCGACCCGGGCCGCGACCGTCGCCCGGCCGTGTTTCGTCGCCGATGCCCGCCGCGTGATCCTGCCGGCGTTCGGCGCCTACACCGGCGGGCTCGACGTGCGCCACCCGGAGATCATCCGCCTGTTCCCGCGCGGCGGGCGCGTGTTCCTGCTCGGGCGAGAGCGGCTGTACAGCTTCGCCCTCGCCCAGGCCATGCCGCGCGCGGTCGGCGCCGCGGCGGATTGACGCCGGCTGCCGGGGATCAGGAGGTTCCGGCACGCCGTCCAATGCGTGTTCGGAGCCCTCGACCGGCGATCGCTACAGCCGGATGCGCCGTTTGCCCTTCCCATTCCGCCATCCACCCGCATCTCCGCCGAGGAAGGCATGGGCGAGGCGATGGCACGCAGGCAGACCGCATCATCCGAGGCGCCGGCGCTGGTCTGGTTCCGCCAGGACCTGCGCCTGCACGACCACGCCGCGCTGCACGCCGCCCTCGCGAGCGGCCGGCCGGTGCTGCCGGTCTTCGTGCTCGACGAGACGACGCCGGGACGCTGGGCGCCGGGCGGCGCGTCCCGCTGGTGGCTGCACGGCAGCCTTGCCGCCCTGGCCGAGGCGCTGGACACACTCGGCGCGCCGCTGGTGCTCCGTCGCGGCCCCTGGCATGAGGCGATCCCGCGCCTGGTCGAGGAAACCGGCGCCGCGGCGCTGCACGCCGGGATCCTGCACGAGCCCTGGGCGCGGCGCGCCGATCGCGCGGTCGAGGCCGCGCTGGACGGCCGTGGCGTTCAGACCCATTGGCACCGCACGGCAACGCTGTTCGACCTGGATGCGGTCCGCACCCGCAGCGGCGGCGTGCACGCCGTCTACACGCCGTTCGCCCGCACCTGCCGCGCCCTGCCGCCGCCGCCGCGCCCGTTGCCGGCGCCGCGCCATCTCGCCGCCGCCGCCGCGCCCGCCGTCGACCGACCGGAGGATTGGGACCTGCTGCCGACCCACCCGGACTGGGCCGGCGGATTGCGCGCGACTTGGAGGCCGGGCGAAGCCGGCGCGGCCGCGCGGCTGCGCGGCTTCCAGCGCGAGGGGCTGGACGCCTATGACCGGCGGCGCAACCAGCCAGGGACGGACGGCACCTCGATGCTGTCGCCGCATCTGCATTGGGGCGAAATCTCGCCCGGCCAGGTCTGGCACGCCGCCGCGCATGCCGCCGACCACGCCGCCGACCGGGGCGGCACCGGACCGGACCGCTTCCTGGCGGAACTACTGTGGCGCGAATTCGCGGCCTATCTGCTCTGGCATCATCCGCACATGCCGGAGCAGCCGTTGCGCCCCGCCTACGCCAACCTGCCCTTCCGGCACGACCGGCGCGGGCTGCGCGCCTGGCAGCGCGGCCTGACCGGCGTGCCGATCGTGGACGCGGGCATGCGCCAGCTCTGGCAGACCGGCTGGATGCACAACCGGGTCCGCATGATCACCGCGTCCTTCCTGATCAAGCACCAGTTGATCGACTGGCGCGAAGGCGAGGCCTGGTTCTGGGACACGCTGGTCGATGCCGATCTCGCCTCGAACAGCGCCGGGTGGCAGTGGGTCGCGGGCTCGGGTGTGGACAGCGCGCCGTTCTTCCGCGTGTTCAACCCGGCGACCCAGGGCGCGCGCTTCGATCCCGACGGCGCCTATGTCCGCGCCTTCGTGCCGGAGATCGCCGGTCTCCCCGATACGCATCTCCACGCGCCGTGGACCGCGCCGCCGCTCGTGCTGGAAGCGGCCGGCGTCATGCTCGGCCGCACCTATCCGCATCCGGTTGTCGATCTCGATCTCGGGCGCCGCCGTGCGCTCGCGGCCTGGGAGAACACGGTGCGCGGCGCCGCGTGACCGCGCCGGCGATTCCGGATGACGCGGGACTGCGCGTGGTCGGCGACGTGCACGGCGACGCGCGCGCCTTGGCGGCCGCCGTCGCGACCGACCGGTTCGTGGTGCAGCTCGGCGACCTGACCGATGGCGGCGACGACCCGGCGGCGGCGCTGCGCATCGCACTCGATCTGGTCGAGAGCGGCCGCGGCCTCTTCCTGCTCGGCAACCACGATCACAAGCTCGCCCGCGCCCTCGGCGGGCGGGCGGTGCGGATCGATGCCGGGCTCGGCGCGACGCTCGCGGCGCTCGATCCCGAGCTGCGCCGCCGCACGCTGGCGGCGATCGGCGTCGCGCCGGCGTGGCTCGCCTGGCGCAATGCCTTCTTCGTGCACGGCGCCTTCCACCCGGCGATGCTGCACCGGGCGGCGCCGCTCGGTCCGGTGCGGGTCGAGCCGGTGCTGTCGCGGGCGCTGTTCGGCCAGACGACCGGCCGGATGCAGCCGGACGGCTACCCGGAGCGCGTGCTCGATTGGGTGGACACGATCCCCGGCGGACTGACGGTCTATTGCGGCCATGACTGGCGCAGCCACGACGGGCGGCCCTGGGTGAAGCACGGCGCGGCAGGCGGTGCCGCGGTGTTCCTCGACACCGGCGCGGGCAAGGGTGGGCATCTGTCCTGGATCGATATGGAAGAGTGAGCGCTGTCCGGCGAGCCGGCGACGCCGTCGTGGCCGATCCGCGGCGCGGCTTGCGGCTGGTCGACCAACGGCCGGGAGCGACGTTGCGGCGGATGTCGCGCCAGCGCTGAACGCGCCTTGCCCGTGTGGATGCATCGCATGACCGCACTCGCTCCGAGCGGCTTACGCTTCACGCATCGAGATCCCGGTTGGCGGAAACGGCGCTGACTGCTGTACGTCTCGATCCTGCGCGATCGGAACCGGGCGCCATCGGGCACGGTTCCCCGCCGAAGTCGAAGGCGCGAGCCCAGCCGTGCACCCACGCTGCGAATCTCCGCAAAACAGTTTCGCTGCGCCCGAGGAGCAGGATGCGGCGAAGCTCGCGTCCGTCGGCTGACGGCCGATCCTCCCGTTCGATAACACAGCGATCGCGGCGTGCTGGTTTCGCGCGCGCACCGGTACGACCGGAGATGTCACAATCCGGTCCTTCCCGTCGCCCGCGGTGACGCCGCCACGTACGCAAGGTCTGGCTGGCTGCGACGAAGCGATTGCGGCGAAACGGGCGCGCTTGACACTACCGCGCTCGCGCGGGACGAAAGTGCCCGCGGCAGGCATACGGCATCGGGATCCTCGGCAAGCTAATCGCGGTTGGTCTTCAGCCGCGCGCGCGGATTGTTTGCCGTCGCCGTCGTCACCTCGCGTGTCGTCCGAGATCCGTGGACAGGGCGGCCGGTCGTACCGGCTTCATTTGCGTCCGCCGTCGAACCGGACCATACTGATGCTGCAACGGGAGGGGCGTTACATGAGCAACGAAGACCAGAAACATCGTTCGCATCTGCCGATTCCCGCGCGTGAGCGAACCGGGCTGATCACCTATGACGCGCGGGATCCGGACACCAGATTCCCGCCCATCGAGCAGTTGCGGCCGCCGAAGGGTGCGCCGAACGTTCTGATCGTCCTGATCGACGATGCCGGGTTCGGCTCCGCGAGCGCCTTCGGCGGCCCGTGCCAGACGCCGAACGCCGAGAAGCTGGCGGCGGCCGGACTCAAATACAATCGGTTCCACACCACCGCCCTCTGCTCCCCGACGCGGGCGGCGCTGCTGAGCGGACGCAACCACCACTCCGCCGGCATGGGTGGCATTACCGAGATTGCGACGGGCGCGCCCGGCTACAGCTCGGTGCTGCCGAACACGATTTCTCCCCTCGCCCGCACCTTGAAGCTGAACGGCTATTCGACCGCGCAGTTCGGCAAGTGTCACGAAGTGCCGGTGTGGGAGACGAGCCCGGTCGGACCGTTCGATGCATGGCCGAGCGGCGGCGGCGGCTTCGAGTATTTCTATGGCTTCATCGGCGGCGAGGCGAACCAGTGGTATCCATCGCTGTACGAGGGGACGACGCCGGTCGAGCCGAAGCAGACGCCCGAAGAGGGCTACCACTTCATGGCGGACATGACCGACAAGGCGATGGGCTGGATCGCGCAGCAGAAGGCCCTCGCGCCCGACAAGCCCTTCTTCGTCTATTTTGCGCCGGGCGCCACGCACGCGCCGCACCATGTGCCCAAGGCATGGGCGGACAAGTACAAGGGACGGTTCGACCAGGGCTGGGACCGGCTGCGCGAGGAGACGCTCGCCCGTCAGAAAAACCTCGGCGTGGTTCCGCCCGATTGCGAGCTCACGGCGCGTCACGCCGAGATCCCGGCGTGGGACGACATGCCGGAGGCGATGAAGCCGATCCTGCGGCGACAGATGGAGGTCTATGCCGGCTTCCTGGAGTACACCGACCACCACGTCGGCCGGCTGCTCGAGCTGCTCGCGAAGCTGAACATACTCGATGACACGCTGATCTACTACATCGTCGGCGACAATGGTGCCTCGGCCGAAGGCACGCTGAACGGCGCGTATAACGAGATGGCCAATTTCAATGGCCTGGCCGCCCTTGAGACCCCGGAATTCCTCATGGAACGGTACGAAAAGCTCGGCGGGCCGGAGTCATACAACCACTACGCCGTGGGCTGGGCCCACGCCATGAACACGCCTTACCAATGGACCAAGCAGGTCGCCTCGCATTGGGGCGGAACCCGGAACGGCACCATCGTGCACTGGCCGAACGGCATCAAAGCCAGAGGCGAAATCCGCTCGCAGTTCTGCCATGTCATCGACATCGCGCCGACGATCCTCGAGGTGGCGGGGCTGCCCGAGCCGATCTCCGTCAACGGCGTACAGCAGCGGCCGATCGAGGGCGTGAGCATGCGCTACTCGTTCGACGACGCCAATGTCCCGGAGCGGCACGAGACGCAGTATTTCGAAATTCTCGGCAACCGCGGCATCTATCACAAAGGCTGGGCCGCGGTGACGAAGCACGCGACCCCCTGGGTGCTCGTGGGTCGAAAGACCGTGGCCCTCGATGACGATGTCTGGGAACTCTACGATACGCAGAAAGACTGGAGCCAGGCCCACGACCTCGCCAAGGAGATGCCGGAGAAGCTGCACGAAATGCAGCGCCTGTGGCTGATCGAGGCGACGCGCTACAACGTGCTGCCGATCGACGACCGGACCGCCGAGAAATTCAACCCGGATACCGCCGGCCGGCCGGTCCTGGTCAAGGGCAGCACGCAGGTTCTGTTCCGCGGAATGGGCCGCCTCTCGGAGAACTGTGTCCTCAATATCAAGAACAAGTCCCACTCCGTCACCGCCGAGATCGTCGTTCCGGAGTCGGGCGCCGAAGGTGTCATCATTGCGCAGGGCGCCAACATCGGCGGCTGGAGTCTCTATGCGAGGAACGGCAAGCTCAAATACTGCTACAATGTCGCAGGAGTGCACTACTACTATGTCGAAGCCGGGTCGTCGCTGCCCGCCGGCGCGCATCAGGTGCGCATGGAGTTTGCCTACGCCGGCGGCGGGCTGGGCAAGGGCGGACAGGTGACGCTCTTCGTCGATGGCGAGAAGGTCGGCGAAGGCAGCATCCCGATGACGCAGGCGATGGTGTTTTCGGCCGATGACGGTTGCGACGTCGGCGAGGACAGCGGCGCCCCGGTGTCGCAGGACTACGGGCCGCGCGGCAACGCCTTCAACGGCACGGTCAACGGCGTGCAGCTCGCCATCGGCGGCGCCGCCGAGAGCGCGGATCATCTCGTGGCACCCGAGGACGCCATCCGGATTGCCATGGCGCGGCAGTAGTCGGCCCGTGGATGGTGATGGGATCGCGACCGTGCAGCGGCCCATCACCCATCCGACGGTGGCGGTCCACGCGGCGCGCCAGGTGAATTGCCGATGAACGACAAGCCAGTGGTCGCGAATACGGCGAACGAGCTTGCCAGGGAGCGCAACCGGGAAGCCGCGGAACGCACGCTCATGGCCTGGATCCGGACGGCCTTGTCCCTGATCGGATTCGGCTTCGGAATCGGCAAGCTCGACGCTTACCTCAGGGCCGCCGGCCTGCACTCGCGGCTTGAGCTCCCCCACAGCGCGTTGATCTTCGGTGCAAGCTTCATCGTGCTGGGAGTTCTCGGTCTGCTCGCCGCAATCGTCCAGCATGCCCGCGTTCTCAAGCGGCTGTCACAGCCCGATTTCGCCTATAATGCGATGCGCCCGATCGCGATGTCCGTCGCCGCCATCCTCATGCTGATCGGAACGTTTGGCCTCGTCGCGATTCTGTGGTGACGCGGCCGAAATGGGCGCCGGAATCGCGTGCGACCCGGTACGGTCACTTTTGATCCCGACCGTCGCGCGCAGGCAACCGTCGTCACCGCCCGTTGTTCGCGGCCGCCAATGGGAGAGATTGGACGACCGTGCGCGCCTGCCACGCGCGACCGGCAGCGACCGCTGTCGCGAATGGCTCGCGCGGGGCGGTCACCCGGAGCCTTCGAGGGCCTCGAGCGGCGTCGAGGGCGGCAGACCCAGCACGAGGCTCACCGCGTCCATCAGCACCAATGGCTGCTCCATCTGCGAGGCCAGGGCCCGAATTCGCGCCTGCAGCGCCGTCACCTTCTCCGGGGCTTTCTCCGACAGGTCCAGCTTCTCGGACGGATCGGTTGCGAGATCGAACAGCTCGATGCGGCCCGGCAGCAGGGCGTGCCAGACCAGCTTCCAGTTCTCCTCGCGCATCGCGGCCAGCAACGGGTCGACATTGTAGACGATCTCTCGCCGCGGCGAGGCGGCACCGGCGCTGATGGTGGTCCAGACGGACATGCCGTCCAGCGGCTTGCCCTTTCCCGAAGTGCCGCCGGCAAGCTCGACCAATGTCGGATACATGTCCACGACATGCAGCATGCCGCCAGCCTTGCCCGGCCTGATCCGGCCGGGCCAATTGGCGATTGCGACGACGCGCGTCCCGCCCTCGTACAGCGTGCCCTTGCCGTCGCGATAGGGCCCGTTGTCGGGCGGCAGCTCGCCCGTGACCGCCGATTCGCCGGTGAACTTGGCCGAGCGGGTGCCGCCGTTGTCGCTGTGGAAGACGATCAGCGTGTTATCGCGCATCTGTCGGGCCTCGAGCGCCGCGACCACGCGTCCGATCTGCTCGTCCATTGCCGTGATCATCGCGGCGTAGGCACGACGGGCCGGGTCCGCGATGTGCGTATATCGGTCGAGATACTCTGCCGGCGCCTGATACGGCGTGTGCGGCGCCGTGAACGACAGATCGAGGAAGAGCGGCCTGGCCGGATCGTGCGCTGCGATCAGCCGCACCGCTTCGTCGCCAAACAGCGTCGTATCGTAGCCAGGCTCCTCGATCGGCTTGTTGCCACGGTACCAGTCGCCGACTCCGTGCGCCGTGTGCGTGAAGTGATCGATCTCGCCGACGAGGGCGCCGTAGAAATGGTCGAACCCCCGTTGCCGCGGCCAGAATTTCCGGTCGGCATGGCCAAGGTGCCACTTGCCGATCAGCGCCGTCTCATAGCCTGCCGCACTCAGTGCTTGCGGCAGGAGCCATTCGTCGGTCGCGAGTCCGTAGCGCCCGCTCGACGGGATCGCGCCCGTTTGCAGCCCGTATCGCAGCGGGTAGCGACCGGTCAGTAGCGCGGCGCGCGTCGGCGTGCACATCGGCTGGACGTAGAATTCCTCCAATTCCACCCCGGTTTCGGCGAGCCGGTCGAGATTGGGGGTCCTGATGTCGGAACCGTGGAAGCCAACATCCTTCCAGCCGAGATCATCGGCGATGATGTAGACGATATTGGGTGGCTGCTTGACGGCACCGGCGGCGGCCTGCGCGTCGGCGGCGGAGGCAGGCAGCGACAGCCCGGCTGCCGCCACGGCGCCGCCTGCGAGGCTCGCGCCGCCGCCGAGCAGCAGTCTGCGCCTGCTGACGGCGTCCGGCGCCGCCCGTCCTCCGGGGAGGGTTTCCTCGTTCATGCCGGCGTTTCCTCCGTGCGGCGAGCGTCAGTACGGATCACGCGCCGGCAGCCATGCGGCGGCGATCCCGCCGGGATGGCGGGCGACCGGTCCGCATCTTGGCGCGAGAAAGCCATATGGAAGGCGGAATGACAATGGTCCCCATCGGGAATGTCCGCAGCCGTGTGCTCTCGCCGGGGAGCCTCAGCCGGTGCGCTGCGATAACGGTGATCCCGGTGCTCGCAGGATGCGGACGGGAGAAGCCGGGCACGACCGCGCGCCGCCTCTCCTCGACCGGCCGCGTTCGGGACATGGTTCGAACATCGGCCGGCCGCCGAGAATCCGATCGGCCGGTGCGGCCGGTATTCAGTCCGACCCGGAGAGCGCTTGCCGAGAGCGCTCCCGTCTTACCGGTGGCAGGGTGCCGGCTCTTCCGGTGTGCCGCAATTGTTCGGGTCGTTGGCGGCGGGATTGTCGGGCGGCGGTGCCTCCTCCTCGGAGTAACCCGGCGGAGCGGGGGCCGGAGCCGCGGCTGGCGGTGAAGCATAGGCCGCCGGCGGCGCGTAGTTGGCAGGCGCGGGCCCGTAGGGATAGCCCGGATACGGGTAATAGCCATACCCGTAATACGGCCCATACGGATAGTAACAGCCGGCAAGAAGCAGCAGCGAGAGCAGCGCGATGTAACGCATGGGCTTCTCCCTTCCTGCGCGGGATTTAAGCCCGGCCGGCGGCAACGGGCAACGGAGCGCCCGCCGCCATGCCGGCGGGGACGTCCGCCACCCATGAGGCATCACCACCTGCAGGGTGGCACTCGGCGCCTCGATATCCGGGTTCTGGCTCTCCCTTGCCAACTCCCGGATGCTGAAGCTGGCGGGCCGCCGGTCCGCCGCCGCTGATCGTACGCGGCTTCGACGATCCGGCCTTCGGGGCTCACGCAACTTCATGGTTGTTGCAACCGGACGCCGTTGCCATCCGCCGAGGCGGCCTGGCGATCACCTGAATGGCGCTGGCGGAACGGCACCCGGCGCATGCAGCGGCGGCGAGATAATCTTGCGGATCGCAACTGCCGACCGCGTCGCCTGCCGCACGCGCCGCCTCACTCCTCCACGGCCGGCTCGCGGCTGACGCGCACCCGATCGACGCGCCGCCCATCCATGGCGAGAACCTCGAACCGCCAGCCGGCGAAGACGATCCGGTCGCCCTCGCGCGGCACCCGCCGCAGCAGCGCCAGCAGCAGCCCGGCCACGGTATGATAGCTCCCCTCCGCCGGCAGGTCGGGCAGCAGCAGCCGCGCCTTGAGCTCATCGACCGGCATCATCCCGTCGAGCACGGCAGCGCCGTCGATCGGCGCCGGCCCCTCGCCTTCCGGGGCCGCGGTATCGCCGGGATCACCGACGATCGCCTCGAGCACGTCGCCCGCCGTCACCACGCCCTCGAAACTGCCGTATTCGTCCATCACCAGCGAAAGACCGAGCGGATCCGCCTTGAGCCGCTCCAGGGCGTCCAGCGCCGTCACGGTGTCCGGCACCACGATCGGCTGGCGCAGCGCGGCGGAGATGGAAAGCTCGCCGCCGTCGAGGATGCGATCGAGTATCTCCTTCGCCTGCACCACGCCGACCACATTGTCGACCGAACCATCGCAGACGACGAAGCGGCTGTGCGGCGCCGATTTCAGGGTCGCGATGATGTCGCGCTTGGGATCGGTCCGGTCGATCCAGGCGAGCTCCGTGCGCGGCGTCATGATCGCGCGCACCGGCTTGTCGGCGAGCCGCAGGATGCGCTCGATCATGTCGCGCTCCTCCGCCTCCAGCACGCCCTCCTGCGCGCCTTCGGCGAGCAGCGCGCGCAGCTCCTCCTCCGTCACCCGCGGCTGCGCCGAGCGCGTGGCCCCGAGCAGCCGCAAAACCAGCGCCGAGGTGCTGTTCAGCAGCCAGACCACCGGGCGCGATATCCGCGACAGCCGCGCCAGCGGCCCGGCCATGCGGGCCGCGATCGATTCCGGCCAGCGCAGGGCAAGCTGCTTCGGCACCAGCTCGCCCAGCACCATGGTCAGGAAGGTGATCGCCACGACGACGATGAAGAAGGCGAGCTGATGGCCGAACGCGCGCACCGCGTCGACGTGATCGAACCAGCCGGCCAGTCGCGCGGTCACCTGGTCGCCGCCGAACACGCCGGCGAGGATGCCGACCAGAGTGATGCCGACCTGCACCGTGGGCAGGAAGCGCTGCGGATCCTCGGCCAGGCCGCGCGCGGTGGCCGCACCGGGCACGCCCTTGCGCTCCAGCACCGCGAGCCGGGCGCGGCGGGCCGAGATCAGGGCCAGTTCGCTCATCGAGAACAGGCCGTTGATCAGAATCAGCACGAGGATGATGAGGAGCTCGAGGCCGACACCCATGGCCGGAGTGTAGCCGAGCACCCCATCCATGCCAGTCGACCCGCGCTGTCCCCCCCGCTGCGCGGCGGCCCGGCTCTTGACTTGCCGTCGCGGCCGTGGCGTGGGCTGGACTGCGCCGTCGGATCGGGCCGGAACCGCGCCCGGTCCTGGCCGGGTCGCGATCGTCCGCCGGGTCGCCAGGCACCGCCACGGTCGGGAGGGAGGAAGGGATGCTGCGAAAACTGCCCCCGGTCGCCGTCGTACTCGGCATCGCCGGGCTGATCCCGTTCATCGGCTGCGGCCTGGGCGCAATCAGCGGCAGCCAGCGCGCCGACGTGATGCTCTCGGCGCTGATCGGCTATGCGGCGGTGATCCTGAGCTTTCTCGGCGGCGTGCACTGGGGCTTCGCGCTCGGCGAGGTTCCGCCGCGACAGCCGCGCCTGCGTCTCGGGCTCAGCGTGGTGCCGGCGCTGATCGGCTGGGTGGCGGTGATAATCTCGCTCGGCTTGTCGGCGACGATCGCGCTCGGCGTGCTCATCGCCGGCTACATCGCGACCCTCGTGGTCGAGGTGCAGGGTCGTCAGCGGGGGCTGGTCGATGCCGGATACGTCTGGCTGCGCTGGCCGCTGACGATCGTCGCGGTCGCCATGCTGGTGACCGTCCTGGTCCTGCGCTTGGCCGGGGCGCGGATCGTGCTGTGAGATTTCGTCTCGCCTTTCGGTCCCGGATGTGATTTTCTTAACCGGCGTTAACCATTTCAGCAGGGACTCATCATGGACGCGGCAAGGCCTGAGGCCAGGATCATCCCCTTCCCCACCCCGCGCGCTGCACGACCGGACGCCACGGCCCGAGCGCAGGCGGCTGCGAATGCCGCGGACCAGCGGCTCGCCGAAGCACTGGCCGCCCTGCACCAGGCGCTCGCGCGCCAGCAGCAGGCGGTCGGGGACTGGCGGCGGAATCTCACCGCGCTGCACACGCAGACCGAGCGGCTGGCCGGCAGCCTGCACGAGTATCGCAGCCGGCTGGACGACGTGAAGGCGGGACTCGGCCGGCTGCATGGCGAGGCGAAGCGTCTGGAAGCCTGGGCAGACGCGACGCTGGCACAGGAAGCCGCCGAAACGGCCGGCTGAACCGCCGCCGCGCCGGCCTGGCACCGCCTGACAGGCGGTGCCGCGCTCCTTCTGCGGGGCAGGCGTGGCGGTCCGCATGCGCCCGGCTTCCGCGCCAGCGTTCGGCATGCGACCTTCCGCCACCGGAGGGCCATGCCATGCAGGAACACAGGCTGATCCCGACCCTGCGCGCCGCCCAGGTCGTGCCGGTGATCCGCACGAGCACCACCCGTGCCGCCGAGACGGTGGTGCATTGGCTGCGTCAAGCGGGTCTGCGCATCTTCGAGATCACCATGACCGTGCCGGATGCGCCGGCCCTGATCCGCGACCTGGCGGGCGAGCCCGACTTGCTCGTCGGCGCCGGCACCGTCCCGGACGCGCCCGCCGCGCTCGCCTGCCTGCGCGCCGGCGCCCGCTTCCTGGTCGCACCCTGGGTCGATCCGATGCTGGCCGGCCCGTGCCGCGAGGCAGAGGCGGCGCTGATGCTCGGCGCGGTGACACCGACCGAGGTGCGGGCCGCGCTCGCCGCCGGGGCGGACGTGGTCAAGGTCTTCCCCGCCGCCTCGGCCGGCGGGCCAGGCCATGTGCGGGCGCTGCGCAGCGTGTTTCCGGGCGTCGTCTTCTGCCCGACGGGCGGGGTCGAGCCCGACAACCTCGCTGCCTACCTCACCGCCGGCGCCGCCTTCGCCGGCATGGGCGGGGCGCTGGTCGATGAACGCCGCATCGTCGCCGGCGACCGCGACGCGATCCAGGCGGTTGCCCGCCGCGTTCTCGAGCTGACCGGCGGTGCCGTGCCCCACGGGTCGGGCGCCGCGTAATGGGATTCGATCTGGTCTGCCTCGGCGAACCGATGCTGGAGTTCAACCAGCAGCCGGCGTTGCTGGACGGCAGCCGCCTCTACCTCGAGGGGCATGGCGGCGACGCGTCCAATCTCGCCATCGCCGCCGCGCGACAGGGTGTAAGCGTCGCCATGGCAACGGCGCTCGGGGCTGATCCGGCCGGCGACAGCTTCCTGGCCCTCTGGGCGCGGGAGGGCGTCGACGCGTCCACCGTCCGACGCGATCCCTCCCGTCCGACCGCAGTCTATTTCGTCCGCCACGTCGCCGCAGGGCACGAGTTCGAGTTCCACCGCACCGGCTCCGCGGCCAGCGCCTACGGTCCCGGCGACCTGCCGGCGCAGGTTCTGGCAGAGTCGCGCATGATCTGCGCCTCCGGCATCAGCCTCGGCATCTCGGCCAGCGCGGCCGATGCGGTGCTGGAGGCGATCGGCATCGCTCGCGCGCACGGCGCCCGCATCGCCATCGACACGAATTATCGCCCGCGCCTCTGGCCCGCGCCGCGTGCCGCTGCCGTGATCCATACCGCTGCCGCGATGGCGGAGATCGTGCTGCCGACATTGGACGACGCAGTCGCGCTGACGGGGCTCGCCGAGCCGCACGCCATTCTCGATTTCTATCTCCGCCTCGGCGCTCGCCTGGTGGCGCTGAAACTCGGACCGGCGGGCGCCTGGGTCGCCACGCCCGAGCGCCGCGCGGCCGTCTCCGCGCATCCCTGCGAGGTGGTGGATGCGACTGGTGCCGGTGACGCATTTGGTGGTGCGTTGCTGGCGCGGTTGCTGTTCGGGGACGAGCCCGAGCAGGCTGCCCGCTATGCCGCCTGCGCCGCGGCGCTCTCGACCGAGGGCTACGGCGCGGTCGCGCCGATCCCGCGCGCCGAGGCAGTGCTGGCGGCGCTGCGGCAGCGCGCGGCAGCATAGGAGATTTAAGGAAGAGGAAGAGTCTTCTTTTTCTGAAGAAAAAGAAGCAAAAAGACTTTCATTCGTTCCCTTGGCGGTTGGCAGCCCTTCGACTCCGCGCCAAATGAATAAAGGCTTTTTTTGTTCTTTTTTTCAAAAAATCTCTTCCTTTCTTCCTTCATCCTCCCGCCTCGTACGGCGCCGAGTGAAACCCTACCTCGAGCATCAACGTGCGGCGGAAGCAGCCCACCATCGCCTCGCGCATTGCCGGCGCGACCAGCAGAGCGCGCGCATCCACCTGGCCTTGCAGCCAGGCAACGCCACGCAGGAATGGCTCCTCCGCGTGCAGCCGCACCCATTGCCGCAGATGCGCGTCGCTGATCCGCCCCGCCGCGGCGCGGCCGCACCAGGTCGCATACATCCACTCCGCCGCCAGCATCGCGGCGATGATCTCCTCGTAGCTGCCGGACTGCGCCATGCCGAGCATGCCGTCGCGAAAGGAAGCAACCGCCGCCGGGAAGCTTTCGCGCGCCGGCGGGGTGATCTGCATCTGCCGGAACGTCGCCTGGAAATACGGGAGCTGCTCCTCGACCAGGCCGCGCTGCACGTTCACCAGTACCCGCCGCTCCGCGAAGCCGGGTGCGCGCAGAAGCGCGTGGCCGAAGATCAGCACCGCAGCGTCAACGAAATCCGCCTCGTAGGCGAGATACCGGACGAACACTTCGGCCGGCAGCCGGTCGGCCTCGACGTCGCGGACGAAACGGTGGCCCTGCATCGCCTCCCAGGCGCCGGTGGCGGCTTCGCGCATCGCCAGATGGAAGGCCGGCTCCGCCATCTCACTCCTCCCGCGCCGCCTGTGCCGCTGCCATGAACGCCCGCACGCGCTCCGGATCGACGGGATTCCACCACACGGCGTCATGCTTCAGCGAACTGGCGACGATCACCCCGTCCACCCGGCCGAGAATCGCCGCGACATTGTCGCGCGCCACGCCGCTGCCGACCAGCGCCGGCAGGCTGGTCGCGCCGCGGATGGTCGCGATCTCCGCCTCCGTCGCCGTATCGCCCGTGCGCTGCCCGGTCGCGATCACCGCATCGGCATGGAAGAACGCGACGTCGCGCACCTGTTCCGGGATTGTCCGGTCGGCGACGATCGCGTGTGCACCGTGCTTGACATGCGCGTCGGCGAAGATGCGGATGTCGCGGCCGTGCAGCGCCGCCCGATAGCGCAACGCAGTCGCCGCCTCGCCCTCGATCAGCCCCTCATTCGCGACATACGCATTGGCCCACTGGTTCACCCGGACGAACCGCGCCCCGGCGGCGCGCGCCACCGCCAGCGCATGGATCGCTGCGTTGGCGAGCACGTTGATCCCGATCGGCACGCCGGTCGCACGCGCCACCCGATCCGCGATCACCGCCATCATGGCCGCTGTTTCCGGCCCGATCCGCTCCGGCTTGAGGAACGGGATGTCGCCGTGATTCTCCACGATCAGCCCGTCGACGCCGCCCGCGACATAGGCCTCCGCATCGCGCAACGCGCGGTCGATGATGGCGGAAACCGGCGCGCCGTCGTAGTCGGGCGCGCCGGGCAAGGCCACGCAATGCACGACTCCGATCACCACCTTCGTGCGGCCGAAGATGTCACGGACGGCATGGCCTCGCGCCGCGGCAACGCTCATCTTCTGCCTCCCGTCACCTTAGCCTGAGGGCCGGCCGCATGCGGGCCATCGTGCTTGGCAACATCACGCTCGACGAGACCTTCGCGCTCCCTGCCCTGCCGCGTCCCGGCGAGACGCTGCTCGGCGAGGCGCGCGGCCGCGACCTCGGCGGCAAGGGTGCCAACCAGGCGGTGCTGCTCGGCCGTGCCGGCATCCCCACCCGCCTGGTTGCCCGCATCGGCCGCGATGCCGCCGCCGAAACCCTGCGCCAGGCGCTCGCGGCCGAGCCGGTCGAGAACGGGCTGATCGACACCGACCTGCCGACCGACCGCTCGCTGATCCTGCTCGCGCCCGACGGCGAGAACTGCATCGTCTCCACCGCCGCCTGCGCTCGCGCGCTGAGCGAATCCGACGCCGTCGCGGCGCTGGCCGGCGCGCAACCCGGCGACCTGCTGTTGCTCCAGGGCAACCTCACGGTGCCCGTCACCGAAGCGGCCCTTCGCGCCGCCCGCGCCCATGGCATGCGCACCGTGCTGAACCCCGCGCCGGTCGATCCCGGCTTCGCCGCACTCTGGCCGCTGCTCGATCTTGCGGTGGTCAACGCGGTGGAGGCCGCAGACCTGACCGGCGCCGCCACGCCAGAGGCCGCCCTCCACCTTATCCGCGCCGCCGGCGCAGCCCACGCGGTAGTGACGCTCGGGGCAGACGGGGCCATCATGGACGCGGGCTTGCGCGTGCCGGCGGCGCCGGCCGAGGTGCGCGACACGACCGGCGCCGGCGACACGTTCACCGCCGTGCTCGCGGCGACATTGTTTGGACACCAACTGCGGCCCGAAGACGCGTTGCGCGTGGCCGCGCAGGCCGCGGCGATCACCGTCGGCTGGGAGGGGACGCTGGCGGCGTTTCCCGACCGGGATACACTCTGCGCATTGATAAGAAAGGAAGGCCAGGGGCTCCGCCCCTGGACCCCGCTGGGGCCGCAGGCCCCAGACCCCTTGGACTAAAGAAATGGATTGCAAATTCTAGCCTTTGCCGGGATCGGGCCGCGAAGCGGCCCGATGGGGCAGAGCCCCTGGCCTTCCTTCGCTCACCCACCCGAGCACGTTCATCCAAAGCCGCCCGTACCCCGCCCAATCACAGAACGGCTGTGGCACCCAGTGCGGCCCGATATCGGACATCCACGCGACGCTGCGTCCCTGTCCGTGTGTCCCGACCGCGAGCAGCGGATGCCCGCCCGCCTCCGCCGGCAGCCGCGCCACCAGCGTCGCGCCCGGCTTCACCACCACCTCGTTCGCACCGAGCAGCAGCGGCCATTCGCCCTCGATCCCGGCCAGGATCGGATGCGCGCGCTCCACGATCTCGGGCCGAAACCCTTCCGGGACTTCCACGCGATCGTCATAGGGCAGGCACGTCACCGGCAGCGCCTCCTCGACCGGCGTGCGCCGCCAGCGGGCGCGTCCGTCGATGCCCTGGAAGCTGAGATAGCCGCCCACCATCACCAGCCCGCCCCCAGCCGCGACAAAGTCGCGGACCAGCTTCAGCCGGTTCGGCGCCGGCCGGCCGTGCAGCCACACCGCCTGCGGCAGCAGCAGCGTGTTGGCGCCGATGTCGGACAGCACCACCACGTCCCATTGCTGCAGCGCCTCGAGCGAGAACGGAAACGCCTCGCCCGCCTCGTGCACCGGCATGTAGGTGAGCTGGAACCGGCTGCCCTCGAGCGCGCGCACCAGCGGCTCCGCGCCGCGATGGAAGGTGACGCTGCCGAACTGGTCGAAGCCCTTGTAATGCGTCGCGGCGGAGACCCAGCTCTCCCCCGCCAGCAAGACGCGGATCATGTCGCTCATACCTCGGCCTTCCAGAATACGCTGCGCGGATTGGCGACCAGCATCGTCTCGATCGCCGCCGGCGCAACACCGTGGCGCTGCAGCCGCGGGACGAAGTGGCGCAGGATATAGGCGTAGCCGAACCCGCCATAGCGGGTCAGCATCATCTTGAGGAACACGTCCTGCGAGATCAGCAGCCGGTCGAGATGCCCGGCTTCGATCAGCCCGGCGAGCGCCCGCGCATTGTCCTCGTCCGACGGGCATTGCACGCCCTGATCGGCGTACCAGTAATCCATGCCGACCATGTCGTATTCGAGAAACGCGCCGCGTTGCGCGAGCGAGCGTTGGTACTCGGAATCGGCAAAGGACGGGTTCATGTGACAGAGCACGGTGTGGCGCGGATCGGCGCCCTCCGCCTCGGTCATGTCCAGCACGCGATGCGCATGGCGGAACCATCCGGGCAGATGCACCATCAGCGGCAGGCCGGTGCGCCGCGCCGCCTGCGCCGCACCGCGCAGCGAGCGCTGCTCAGCCGGGGTGAAATCCGCGGAGACGCCGATCTCGCCGATGATGCCGATCCGTACGCCGGTGCCGTCCACGCCATCCCGTGCCTCTGCCACGATCCGGTCCGCGATCGCCTCGGGTGGAAGGTTCGCGACCTCCGGCGGGTGCGAGGCTTCGAGATAGTAGCCGGCGCCCATGACGATGTTGAGCCCGGTCGCCGCGGCGATGCGGGCCAGCGCGCGCGGGTCGCGGCCGATGCCGCGGCAGGTCGGATCGATCACGGTGCGGGCGCCGAGCTCAACCGCCTGCGCCAGCTCCGCGATCGCCAGGCGCTCGTCATCCAGCGTGCAATTGTCGAGATTGACGAATGGGTCCATGCGCAGTTCGCCGATTATGCCCGGCGTCACGTCCTCGCAGGCGAGCCGCAGCCGCGCCGGATCCTTCGGCTTGTGCCACCAGCAGCGGCAATCGTTCAGGATGTGCTCGTGCATCAGCGTGACGCCGAGCTCGACGGCGGCAACCGGTCCCAGCACCGTCATCACCTGGCTGGAGCCGGTATGGGTCTGTGCAAGCTCGCTCATCCGGTCTCCCTCTATCCGGCGCGGCGCGGTGCCGCCAGGCGCGCAAACACCCGCGTATTGAGCCAGACCGCGCCGAGGATGATTCCGCCGGTGACAATCTGGGTGTAGAACGGCGAGACGTGCATCAGGATCAGCCCGTTGCCGATCACGGCGATCGCGAGCGCGCCAAGCACGGTGCCGACGATGCTGCCGCGCCCGCCGAACAGCGAGGTGCCGCCGAGCACGACCGCCGCAATCACCTCGAGCTCGAACCCAACGGCGGCGTTGGATGAACCGGAGCCGAGACGCGCCGCCAGGATCAGCCCGGCGAGTGCGGCCGCGAGGCCCGTCAGCGCGAACACCGAGGCCGCGACCAGCCGGGCCGGCATGCCGGCGCGCCGTGCCGCCTCCGCATTGGCGCCGACCGCGATCACTTGGCGCCCGTAGCGTGTCATGCCGAGCACGACGAAGCCCACCACCGCGACGCCGATCGCGATCGCTGCCGGCACCGGCATGCCGCCGATCGAGCCGCGGCCGAGCACGTCGAAGCCCGAGCCGCCCGCAATCGGAATGGAGAAGCCCTGCGTGAACAGCAGCGCGATCCCGCGCAGCGCCGACAGTGCTGCCAGCGTCACGATGAATGAGGGAATGCCCTGATACGCCGCGAACCACCCCTGCACCGCGCCGATCAACGCGCCCAGCGCCAGCAGCAGCAGAACGACCAGCGGCCAGGGCAATCCCGCCTGCAGCAGCAATGCCGAAGAGGCGTTGATCAACGCCGCGGTCGAGCCGACCGAGAGGTCGATCCCGCCCGTAATGATGACAAAGGTCATGGCGACGGCGACGATCAGCAGCGGCGCCGACTGGCGTAGCAGGTTCAGCGCGTTGCCGAGCGTCAGGAAGTACTCGGTGCCGACCGAGAACACGACCAGGCACGCGGCAAGGAAGCAGGCGATGGACAGCGTCTGCGCATGCTCGATCAGCAGGTCGGCGCGATGGTGGCGTGGCATCAACCGTGCGCCCGACCGCCGACGATGAGCTGGACGACCTCCTCAAGATTGGTCTGTTCGATCCGGCGCTCCGCCACCTTCTCGCCCTCATACATCACCGCCAGCCGGTCGCAGACGCGGAACAGGTCCTGCAGCCGGTGCGTCACCAGCACCACCGCGACACCCTGCTGTTTCAGCCGGCGGATCAGCGCCAGCACCGCCTCCACCTCGGCGACCGCGAGCGCCGATGTGGGCTCGTCCATCAGCAGCACCAGCGGGTCGAAGGATGCGGCGCGGGCAATGGCGATCGACTGGCGCTGCCCGCCGGAGAGCTGCGCCACCTTGGCGCGCAGACTGGGGATGCGGATGTCGAGCGCTTTCAGGATGCGCGCCGCCTCCTGCCGCATTGCCGCCTGGTCGAGGAAGCCGGCGTGGCAGATCTCCCGGCCGAGGAAGAGATTGCCGGCGACGTCGATCGTGTCGCACAGGCTGAGGTCCTGGTAGACCATCTCGATCCGCCGCGCCCGTGCCTCGGCGGGGGCGGCAAACCGCACCTCCTCACCCTGCAGCAGCACGCGGCCGGAATCGGCCGTGTAGGCGCCGGCGATGATCTTCGACAGCGTCGACTTGCCCGCCGCATTGTCGCCGACCAGGCCCAGGCACTCGCCACCGAAGAGATCGAGATCGACCCCGCGCAGCGCGGTGATCGAGCCGAACCCCTTGCGGATGCCGCGCAGCGCCATCAGCGGCGCGGCGGAAGCCGCCGCCGCGCCGGCCAATGGCGTCGTGCTACTTGAAGACGGCACGATAGGGATCGACGTTCTCCTTCGTCACCAGCGTGAGCTTGGTGTTGATCTTCGGCGGCACGCTCTCGCCCTTGAGGAGCTTGACCAGCGCATCGACCGAGGCGGCGCCCATCAGCGACGGGTCCTGCTGCACCACCGCCAGGCAGTAGCCCTTGTCGATGGCGCGGATCGCCGCGGCGGACAGGTCCCAGCCGACCACCTTGACGCCGCCGGTGCGGCCCTGGCTGTCCACCGCCGCCAGTGCACCGATCAGCGCCGGCTCGCCGGTCGCGTAGATCGTGTTCAGTTGCGGGTTGCCGGTGAGCAGCGTCTCGGACACCGACATCGCGTTGTCCTGGATGTTCCGCCCGTCGACCACCTGCACGAGCTTGATGCCAGGATCGCCGGCGAGCGCGTCCTGGAAGCCCTTCTGCCGCTCGTTCTGGATGAAGGAGTTGAGCGCGCCGACGATGCCGAGCTGCGCCTTGCCGCCCATATTGGCCTTGACGTAGTCGCCGAGATACTTGGCCGCCATCTGGCCGCCCTCGATGTTGTCGACGCCGACCTGGGTCTTCTGCGGACCGGCCGGCAGCACGGCATCGACCGCGACCACCGGAATGCCGGCGGACGACGCCGCCTTGACCGCGGGCATCAGGCCATTGACGTCGATCGCATCGACGATCAGCCCCTGCACCTTCTGCTGGATGTAGTCGTCGATCGCGTTGTTCTGTGCTGCCGGATCGTTGTTGGCGTTGTAGATCACCAGCTTGACGCCGGCCTTTTCGGCCGCCTGCTTGGCGCCGTCGTTCATCTGGTCGAAGAACAGCGCCTGCTGGTTGATCGTCACCAGCGCGAAGGTCGGCGTCGCGGCGCGGGCGCGCAGCGCCGGGAGTGCCAGCGCACCGGCGCCAAGTCCGGCGAGCACGGCACGGCGGGACGTGTCAGTCATCAAATCCTCCTTCGGGTTGCGGAACGCACGGTTTGTGGCGGGACGACGGAGCCGCGGATCGTGAGCGTCACCGGCAGGCGGATCGTGGCCGGTGCGGCGGCGCCCAGCATCTCCACCGCCTGCCGCCCGATCGCTTCGAGCGGCTGGCGAATAGCGGTGAGCGGCGGATCGATCAGTTCGAGCGGGCCGACATCGTCGAAGGCGATCAGCGACATCGCCTGCGGCACCTCGACGCCGGACTCTTTCAGCACCGCCAGCGCGCCGAGCGCGATCTCGTCGCTGGCAGCGAAGATCGCGGTCGGGCGCGGCTGCATGGCAAGCAACGCCGCCGCCGCGGCGCGGCCATGCGCCATCCCGTACGGACCGGACAGAGTGGCGAGCAGCCGCGCCCCGGGCTCGGCGGCGATCGCCCGACGGAACCCGGCCAGCCGCTCCTGGCCGCTCATCAAATCGGCGGGGCCACCGAGGAAGGCGAAGTCGCGGTGGCCGGTTCGCAGCAGGTGGCGCCCGGCCAGTTCGCCGCCCTGCTCGTTGTCGGCGAACACCTTGCCGCCGGCAGTGCCCGGCACGTCCTCGTCCACCAGCACCACGCCGCGCGCGGCGTTGATGGCGCGCGCCAACGGGCCGGGGCCTAGCGCGCCAGGAGGACTCGGATCGCCATGGTTGGTGACGAAAATCAGCCCGTCCATGTGCTGGCGGCGCATGCGCTCGAGATAGGCGAGCTCGCGTTCCGCCCGGTTCAGCGTCGCCGAAAGCAGCAACTCGAGCCCGGCGGCGTCCGCGGCACGCTCCACCGCGGCGGCGAGCCCGGCGAAGAACGGGTTGGCGATGTCGGGCAACACCAGGCCGATCGCGTCGGCGCGGCCGAGGCTGAGGCGGCGGGCATGCGGATTGGGTCGGTAGTCCAGCATCTGCACGGCGCGCTCGATGCGCTGCACCGTGGCCGAGGGCAGGGTCAGGCTCCCATTGAGGAAGCGCGAGACCGTGGCGACGGAGACCGAGGCCGATCTCGCCACGTCCTTCAGCCGCGCGCCACCCGCCCGTGCCGCCATCCGCCCCCGATCCGGTAAACCGGTTTACTGAACCGATCATGACGGCGACGGCGCGGCGCTGTCAAACCTGCTTTGCGGCGGAGCGTCCGAGGCCGGCCACCTGTGATCCGCCTCACAGGGCGCGGGAGGTGCGGCGCCTAGCTTCAGGCCGCAGCCGTTCCGGCTGCGTAAAAGAAGGATCCAGACCATGATGCCGTCTGAGAGCACGGCGCCGGCTCCGCCTGGCGCCGAGCCGCCGCCCGCCGCGGAACTCGATGCAAGCCTGCTGGACTCTGTCGCCGGCGGGCTGAACCCGCAGCCACTGCCGCCCCGGTACGTGCGCGACTGAGGGAGACCCCCTCACCCCGGTCCGACCCGACGCCGGACCGGGGCACTCGGCGGGTTGCGCCGGCCTGGGCGAGACGCTACGAAACGCGTTCGCGTCATGGCCCCGGGTGCGTAGCTCAGCGGGAGAGCATCGCCTTCACACGGCGGGGGTCACAGGTTCAATCCCTGTCGCACCCACCAGTTTCCGACGACCTGCGCCGCTCGTCCCGATACGGTAGCTACCAGGTCGCTATCATGGGCGGCTGGAGTGGCCATCCCCGGTGGCTTCACACGTCGGCTGCGCCATCTGCGCGGCGTTCCGCGCACCGCCCGGCAATCGATCGGGCCCGGCCGCGGGCGCCATCGCCACCAGCCCCAGCGCCCCGGTCATCAGCCGGTCGAGCTGAGCCAGGCTCCACCCCTCGGCGATCACCGCGAGCCCCGCCGCGGCGCAGGCGGCATTCTCGGCCTCGTCGCCATGCAGCCGGCAGATCGCCTCGGCGAGCCCGGCCGCATCGCCGGCCAACTGCCGTCGCAGCTGCGCCGGCAGGGCGAGCCCCTCGGCGGCGAGCGGCGTCGCGACGCACGGCAGCCCGGCGGCAAGGCTGTCCACCACTTTGCCCGCGATCCCCGCCCCGATACGCAGCGGCGCGACCGTCAACCGCACCCCGTCCAGCGCGGCATCGAGTTGCGGCACCGGCCCGATCACCTCCACCCCCGCGCCCGCGCGCCGACGCAACGCCTCCGGCATGTCGTGGCCGATCAGCCGGCAGGTGATCGACGGGTCGTGCCGCGTCACCCGCGGCATGATCTCGTCGATCAGCCAGGCGACGGCATCGCGGTTGCCCTCGCGCGCGAAGTCACCGACGAAAGCGACGCCGCGGCGGTCGCGGAACGGCACCGGACAGGGTCGCGGCGCCACCGACCAGGGCACCACCCGGATTCGGCCGTCGCTGACATCGCGCGCCAGCTCCACCGCTTCGGCCGCGGAATGCGTCAGCGCAAGATCCGCTTCCCAGACCGCCAGCATCTCGCGCGTCCGCAGCGCCCGGCTGCGCGCCATCGCCTCCGGCCATTCCTGTACCGCCGCCTGCCGGGCGAGCCGGCGATACGCGAGTTCGGGCGCGGCATAGATGATCCGCGCGGTCGGACAGAGCTGCCGGGCGAGGAAGCCGTAGCGGGCATACACGGTGATGCCGTGCAGATAGACCGCATCGAGCACGCCGCCGTGCCGGCGCAGCACCTCTTCGATGCTGGCGTGGAACGGCGCCGTGAGGCTCTCGATTCCGGCCGCCTGCAACGCCGGTGCGTACGGCTCGACGCGCTCCAGTGCTTCGGCGGCTGCGAACAGCACGTGATAGCCAAGGCGCCGAAAGCACTGCATGTGCGACAAAAGGGCCCGCGAGGCGGAATCGCGGTCCGGACGCGGCATCCGCTCGCCCAGCACCAGGATGCGCCGCGCCGCCGGGACGTGGGCCGGTGCCGCGGGCCGCTGCAGCACCTCGCCCCAGCGCTCGTAGAAGCGCCGGTGGTCCGCGGAGGGTGCCGCACCCCCGAGAGCGGCGCGCGCCTGGGCCAGTCGGTCGACCTGGCGCAGCAGGAAGCCGAGCGTGTCCGGTCCGGCGTCTGTTTCGTCGGTCGCGCCGGCCGCCTGCACCGAGCCGAGCAATGTCTGCTGCAGTGCCGGATCGAAGCCGCTGCGCCGCTCCAGCACCACCGGGCTACCGCGCAGTTCCGCCCCGTCGGCGACGCGCCGAACCCGGATTTCGTGCCGCTGCAACGCGCAGAGGCCCGGGGCGAAGCGCAGCGCGAAGGCGCAGCGGCCTTCGCGCAGCCCGGCGGTCTCGAGATCGGGGCGATGGCGATCGGCAAGGACCCTGCCGACCACCACGCCATTGTCGAGCACCTCCAACGCGGTCGGCTCCTCCGCGCCGTCCCAGGCCCAGCCGCTGACCGCGCCCCAATCCGCGCGGTCGAGTGATCCCGGCGCGGTGCCCATTGTCCCGCCGGTCAGGCGGCGCGACGGATCGACGTGTGCTGTGGCGGCGCGAGATCGGTCCAGCGCCGGTTGCCCCGCAATTCCTGCCGCGCGCGGTGCCCGCCGGCCAGCTCTGCCTGCGTCTGCAGGAGCTGGTCGGCCTGACCCAGCATGAACTCGATCGCCCGGTCGATTTCCTCTATCGAGCTCGACGCCGCGACTGCGTCCAGCGCCGCTTCCATCGCCCGCTGCCCCTCGACGTCGAAGGAAGCCGCCGCCTCCAACAGGCAGGGCGAGCCGGTGAGCTCGGTGCCGTCCGCCGCCCGGCGCACGCTGATCACGTGCCGCTCCCCGGCGGCGAGACCGGGCGGCAGCTTCAGCCGGAAGCCGAGCCGGCCATGGCCCTGCCCCGCGCGCTCCAGATCGGCCCGGTACTGATTGGCCAGCATCCGCCCGGAGGGCTTGCCGTCGATCAGCAGCTCGAGCTCGACCGGCCGATCGGGATGCGCCGCATCGACCGCCCAACCGGCAATCGCCTCCCGGTCGACCAGGTCCAGATGGCCGAACAGCAGGCCGGGCGGCGTGCGCGGCAGGACGATGCCGGCGCGGGCGTCGAGCCGTCGGCGCACCGCCTCCACCTCGTATCCGGCTTCCAGCCGCGGCGCGCAGAAGGGCTGCAGCGAGCCGCCATCATCCGGATAGAGCGCCGCGTATTCGCGCCAGTTGTCGAACATCCGCCGGCCGCCGTGGTCGACGAAGCTCTCCACCTCGGCCCCTTCGGCCAGGATGACGTCGTGCGTCTCCAGTTCGACGTTGAGGTACTCGACCGGCTCGGCTGCCGCCTGGCGCAGGATGGAAACGCCGTTCACCAGCCGGAACGCGTCGATCAGGATGCCGTCGAAGGCAAGCGCATGCTGCGCGGAGACCAGAAGGTCCCGATGCGGAATGCCGTCGGCCAGCGCGCCCTGCCGGATGAGGATCGGGGCGAGTTCCGGCTCCCGCCGCAGATCGGCCGGCGCGTAACGGCGGCGGCCGATCCATTTCACCGGCCGCAATGCGCCCGAGGCGGTGAGCAGGCGGTCGCCGATCGCGATCGCCTCCACCGCCACCTCGCCGTGGTCGGTCATCAGCCGCGTGCCGCGGCAGAAGCACAGCGCCGGCTCGAGCGAGACCTCGGTGAGGCTCTGCCCGCCGGAGGACACCGAGGCGGCGCTGAAGCTGACGCCGGAGTAGCCGCCCGTCAGCTCGAGCGAGCCGATCACGCCGCCGGCGCTGTTCAGCAATTCGAGCGTGCCGGTATTCCCGAACTGCGACGGCACGTAGGTCGCGCCGGCGACGTTCGGGAGCGCCACCTCGATCTGGTCGGTCAGGCCGAAGCCGACGATCGCCCCCTGTTGCGCGCCGGCGGAGAGATTGCCCTGGTCGAGGATCAGCGTGCCATCGCCGCCGTTGAAGGTGACGCCATCGACGCTGCCGGTGCCCGCGCCCTCGATCACCGTGGAGTTGAACCCGGCGATCACCGATCCGAGATGATCGCCGCTGAAGCTGTCGATCTCGAATGTGGAGCCGTCCTCGGTCGTGACCGTCGCACCCGCTTCGGTCGTCAAGGCCGTGGTCACGACATCCGAGCCGTCGGTAATATCCACCGCCGCGTTGGCGCCGACGTCGATCGCCTTGAAATTGGCGTCGAGGCCGTCGAGCACGATGCCGGAATTCTGGTTGATGATCAGCGCCATACGAGCCTGCCTTGTTGCGCGCCCCGACGCGCGCCGTGGGTGCCGGAGGCGGTCGGGTCTGCCGCCTCGAACCGGATACGAGAGAGTCTTTTGTGGGCCTTCGCCTACAGGTGTATACTTGGCGACAGGATCTTCGCCAGGAAAATCGTACCGTCCCGGAATGAAACCTACGGTTGTATTCCCTTCCTCGAGTGGCCTGCCGCCAGCCATCGCGGCGACCCGTCGGGTACGCATGTGAGCCCGGCCACCCCGTCGATGATGCGGTGCGGCAGCGCAATTGCCGCCGCCCGGCGGCTGGGGTAAGCGGCGGTGATGAGCGATCGGATCCTCCGCCTCAGCCAGGCGATCCCGGCCCCGCTGGACCGCCTGGCGACCGCGCCACGGCTGCGCCTGCTGCTGCAATTCATGCAATTCGCCACCGTCGGACTGGCGGGGTTCGCGGTCGACACCGCGGTCGTCTATTCGATCCGCTGGCAGGTTGGGCTGTACGTCGCCGGCCTGCTGTCGTATGTCGTCGCCGCCAGCGTCACCTGGGCGCTGAACCGCGCCTGGACCTTCCGCGGCCGCGGCAGTGGTGCGGTCCACCGGCAATGGGTGCTGTTCCTGGCCACCAACGGCGCCGGCGCGGTGTTGAATCGTGGCGTCTACATGATCCTGATCGCCACCACGCCGATCTGCGTCGTCTATCCGGTGATCGCCCTGTTCGCCGGTGCCGTCGCCGGGATGTCGGTCAACTTCGTCCTGTCCCACCGCGTCGTGTTCCGCTGATCCGGGCCGCGTGACGGCCGCGTCGTGACGCCGGCCGCAGCACTCCAGCTGGCGCGGCGTCGCACGATCGGCGTGGCGGCGGCGGGGTTCTGCACGTTCCTCAACCTCTACGCGACCCAGGCCCTGCTGCCGGTGCTGGGGCCCGCCTTCGACGTGCCGCCGGAGCGGGCGTCAAGCACCGTGACCGCGCCCCTGCTGGCGGTGGCGCTGGTTGCCCCGTTCGTCGGCTCGATCTCCGACATGGTCGGTCGCCGGCGCCTCATCCTCGGCGCCGCTGCACTGCTGGTCGTTCCGACCGCGCTCGCCGCCACCGCCACCAGCCTGTCCGGGCTGCTGGCGTGGCGGTTCCTGCAGGGCCTGCTGCTGCCCTTCATCTTCGCGATCACGGTCGCCTATGTCGGCGAGGAATGTCCCGGTGCGGACGGCATCCGCCTGACCGGCACCTACGTGACCGCGACCGTTGCCGCCGGCTTCTCGGGTCGGTTTCTGGCCGGGGTGGCGACGGCGCTGGCCGGCTGGCGCAGCGCCTTCCTGCTGCTCGCTGCGCTGACCGCGGCCGCCGCGGCGCTGATCGCCCTGACCCTCCCGCCGGAGCGACGCTTCCGTCCGATCCGCGGGCTGCGCCGGTCGGCCGCCGGGTTCGCGGCGCACCTGACCGACCGCCGGCTGCTCGCGGCCGATGCGGCCGGCTTTGCCGTGCTGTTCACCATCGTCGCCGCGTTCACCTACGCCAACCTGCTGCTCGCGGCGCGACCCTTCGGGCTCGGTCCGGCGGCGCTCGGCTCGGTGTTCGCGGTCTACCTGCTCGGCATGGTGGCAACGCCGGCGGCCTCGCGCCTGGCGGTGAAGCTCGGGCGCCGGCGGGCGCTCGCCGCTTCGGTCCCGGTGGCCTTTGCCGGGCTGGCGCTGACGCTGATCCCGGCACTGGTCGCGATCATCGCCGGCCTGGCCCTGATCGCGTCCGCCGTGTTCGTGCAGCAGGCCTTCGCCATCGGCTATGTTGGTGCCACCGCCCGGCACGCCAAATCGACCGCCGTCGGGCTCTACGTCACCACGTATTACGCGGGGGGCAGCGTCGGCGGCATCCTGCCGGCCGGCATCTGGCGCAGCGCCGGCTGGCCCGGCTGCGTGGCGGTGATCGCCGCGGTCCAGGCGGCGATGCTCGGCCTGGTGCTGCTCGCCTGGCGCGAGGAAGGGTGACGTCGCCCCGTGACGTCTGCAGACGTGCGCCTCAGATGGTCCCCGGCGCGGCCGGCGCGGCGCGATGGCCGGTCGGGGCGTGCTCCTCGGCGTTCAGGGTCGAGCCGGGCAGCGGATAGGCGGATTCCCAACCGCCGCCGAGCGCCTTGTAGAGCTGCACCAGGTTGGTCGAGACCGTCGTGGTGCTGTTCGAATACTCCTCCTCGGCGGCGAGCAGGCTGCGCTGCGCGTCCAGCACCTCCAGGAAGTCGGTGATCCCTTGCTGGTAGCGGCTCTGCGCCAGCGCCACGGCGCGGCGGTTCTGTTGCACCGCGGTTGCGAGCTCCTCCCGCCGCCGCTGCTCCGCCCGGTAGGCGATCAGCGCGTTGTCGACGTCATGGAAGGCCTGCAGCACCGTCTGCTGATAGTCGAGCGCCGCCTCCTTCTGCTGCTCCTTGCGCAGTTCCAAGGTGCCGCGCAGCCGGCCGCCCTGGAAGATCGGCAGCGTGATGCCGGGTCCGAGCGCGTATTGCCGCGCGCCCCAGTTGGCCAGGTCCTTGAACTGCAGGGATTGGATGCCGAGGCTGCCGGAGAGGGTGACCTGCGGATAGAAGTCCGCGGTGGCGACGCCGATATCGGCGGTCGCGGCGTGCAGCTTCGCCTCCGCCTCGCGGATGTCCGGCCGCCGCCGCGCCAGTTCCGAGGGCAGCCCGATCGGCACCACCGGGGGCACCGGCGGCACCGGCCTGGCCTCCTCCAGCATGCCGCGCAGTGCGCCGGGCGGCTCGGCGAGCAGGAAGCTCAGCCGGTTGATCTCCTGCTCGATCCGCTGCTGCAGGTTCGGGATCAGCGCCGCCGTGCTGGCGACCTGTGCCGCGGCATTGGCGACGTCGAGATCGCTGGTCAGCCCGCCGGCGTAGCGCGCCCGCGTTAGCTGCAGGCTGCTTTCCTGTGTTTTCAGATTTTCTTGCGTGATCTGCAGGTTGCGCTGCAATCCTCGGAGCTCGATGTAGTCCCGGGCCAGTTCCGCCATCACCGAGAGGAGGGTGTCGCGCCGCGCCTCGGCCGAGGCCTCGACCGAGGCGCCTGCCGATTCGATCTCCCGCCGGACCCGGCCCCAGAGATCGAGCTCCCAGGAAGCGTCGAACCCGTACTGCCAGAGATTGAAGGGCTGCAGCCCGGCGCTCTGCCCGGGGATGCCGCCGGCGCCGAAGCCCGAGCCGTTGGCGACCGTGCCCTGCGAGGCGCCGGAGGCGGCGCTGCCAGCACTGCCCGAGGCAAGCCCGAGCAGGCCCCGCGCGCTTGCCTTCTCCCGCGTGTAGGACGCGTTGCCGTTGACCTGCGGGAACTCGTCGGCGCTGACGATGCTGCGCTGCGCCCGACTTTCCGCCAGTCGTACAGTCGCGGTGCGCACGTCGAGGTTGTCGCTGGCGATCCGGTCCTCGAGCGAGGTCAGGATCGGGTCGTGGAACGCCTCCCACCAGTTCGGATTGAGCGGCGCCGCGACCGTGACGCTGGGCAGCGTCTGCGCCGGCTTCGGACGGCTCGCGAACCAGGAGGCGGGCGACCAGAAGCTCGGTGCACGAAAGTTCGGCCCGACCGTGCATCCGGCAAGAAGGGCGGCGGCGGAAAGCAACGGTCCGATGCGCCGGCCAATCGCACGCCCGGCCTTCAGCCCCTGCCTCTCCGCCACCTGCCAACCCCCTCGTCCTGCGCGACCCGCATCCGGTACGGCGGCCGCCTCCGGCAAGCCCCGACCGGCGCAATCATCCGCGATCGCAAATGGCCGGCGGGCGGGGCGTTGATCGCCCGGACCGACCAAGCCATATGACCATACCGTTCGGTCAAACTACGTAACTCTCTATCGCGTTCCCGCGAGGAGGGTAAAGTGTGCGCGGGCAAGAGAGCGGAGCCATGTTCGAGGTCGAGACGCTGTCGCCGGAGAAGCGTGCCGTCATCCTGGCCGGGGCGGCGGAGGTGTTCGCCCAGGACGGCTATGAAGGCGCCAGCATGTCGCGGATCGCGCAGCAGGCCGGCGTGTCCAAGGGCACGCTGTACAACCATTTCGAGAGCAAGGCGGCACTGTTCGCCGCCTTCGTCGAGTCGGAATGTGCCCGCAAGCTCGCGCATATCTTTGACATCGCCGACCAGGGCGATGATCCGGCGGTGGTGCTGGGGGCGATCGCCCGGCGCATGCTGCACCTCGTCCTGTCGCCGACCGGGCTCATCATCTACCGGGTGGTGATCTCCGAAGCGGGGAAGTTTCCCGAGCTGGCCCGTACGTTTTTCGAGTGCGGCCCCTCGCGGGCGATCCGTCACCTGGCCGATTGGCTCGTCCGTCAAACCGAGGCCGGCCGGCTCGCGGTCGATGATCCGGAATTCGCCGCCGAGCAGTTCTTCGCCCTCTGCCAGACGCGGCTTTGCATGCGTCGCAAGCTGCAGATGCTGGACGATCCCGACCCGGCGGCGATCGAGCGAGTGGTGGCGGCGACGGTCGCGATGTTCCTCAATACCTACCGGGCGTGAACGCGCCGGCCCGCGCCCTTTGCCGCCGGAGAAACGATCGATGCACGCCGCGCTCGCCGCCCTGCCCCAGGTGCTCGCCCGGCTGGATGCGGACCGGACGGGCGCGCTCGAGCGCTGGTTCGAGGTGCTGCGGCTGCCGAGCATCAGCGCCCAGCCAGAGCACGCGGCGGATTGCCGCGCGGCGGCAGGCTGGTTTCGCGATCGCCTGGCGGAGATCGGATTCACCGCCGGGCTGCGCGAGACCGGCGGCCACCCGGTGGTGCTGGCGCAGCACGCCGGCCCGGCCGGAGCGACATCCGGGGGCGTCCCGCATCTGCTGTTCTACGGCCACTATGACGTGCAGCCGGCCGAGCCGCTCGAGCGCTGGACCACCGCGCCCTTCGCCCCGAGCCTGGCCGAGGGGCCGTACGGACCGCGCGCCATCGCGCGCGGCGCCGTGGATGACAAGGGCCAGGTGATGACCTGGCTGGAGGCCTTCCGTGCCTGGCACCAGGCCGGCGGCGGCCTGCCGGTGCGGGTGACCGTGCTGATCGAGGGCGAGGAGGAGACCGGCAGTCCGAATCTCGACCCGTTCCTGGCGGCGCATCGCGGCGAACTCGCCGCCGATCTCGCGGTGATCAGCGACACCAACATGTGGGACGTGGATACGCCGGCGATCACCACGCGGCTGCGTGGCCTCGTCTATGCCGAGATCACGCTGCGGGCCGCCGCCCGCGATCTGCATTCCGGCTTGTATGGCGGGGCGGCGCGCAATCCGATCAACGCGCTGACCCAGATCCTGGGCCAGTTGCACGACGACGACGGCCGGGTCGGTCTGCCCGGCTTCTATGATGCGGTGCGCGCGCTGCCGGAGGCGGTCGCGGCGCAGTGGCAGGGACTGGGGTTTGACGAGGCGGGTTTCCTGGGTGGTGCCGGGCTTGCCACGGCGGCCGGCGAGCGCGGGCGGCCGGTGCTGGAGCAGCTCTGGGCGCGTCCGACCGCCGACATCAACGGCATCTGGGGCGGCTATACCGGACCGGGTGCCAAGACGGTGATCCCGGCGGAGGCGCACGCCAAGCTCTCCTTCCGGCTGGTGCCGGATCAGGACCCCGCAGCGATCGAGGCGGCGCTGCGGCGCTTCGTCACCGAGCGGCTGCCCGCCGACACCACGGCCGAGATTCGCATCCTCGGCGCCTCGCCGGGCATCGCGGTTTCAACCGACACGGGCTGGGCCCGGGCGGCGCAGGCCGCGCTGGTCGCGGAGTTCGGACGACCCGCGGTGCTCGCAGGCAGCGGCGGTTCGATCCCTGTGGTGGAAAGCCTGCGCCGGCTGCTCGGCATCGACACGCTGCTCATGGGCTTCGGATTGGATGACGACCAGGTGCACGGGCCGAATGAGAAGTTCGAGCTGCGTTGCTTCCATCACGGCGCGCGCGCGCATGTGCGGCTGCTGTCTGGGCTTGCGGCCGCCGGGAAGCTGCGCGGGTAGACCACAATCGCCCTGGACCATTCCGGCCGATCACGGCCCGGCTTCTTGATATCGGGCCATCATTCACGCCCTCGGTGAGTCCGCCTCGGGCGATCCTGGTGGCGGAGCCGGCATGCCGAGCCGGCCCGGGGTCCGCTCGGCACGGTCGGAACGCCAGCGGTCGGAGCCCGGTCAGGTCGGACGGGCGAGAAGGTGCTCGGCGATCTCCGCCCATTCCGCGTCGAGCGGCAGGGTCGCCGGAGCGCGGCCGGCGCGGCGATACCAGTAGGCGGCGTTGCCGGCATCACCCTCGATGCGGTGCAGGTGCGCGTGCACGAGGGCGGCAGCGGAATCCTCGCCCTCCTGGGCGCAGGCATGGGCACGGTCCCAGTCGCCGCGGCCGGCCCACCACAGCGCCTGCAAAGCGAGGTCGGCGTCCGTCGGCGGCGCCGCGCCGGCGAGGCTGTCGCGAAAATGCTGCAACGCCCCGCTCATCGCCGGATCAACGCTGAGCCGCCACCAGCCGGCCGAGCCTCCGCACGACCGAGCCGTCCATCAGATCCGGCTGCGGCCGCAGGCCGCGGCGCCCCGGCATTACATCTGCACGATGGAGTCGAGGCTGTAGCTCTCCCCGGGCGGGTTCTCGCCGATGCGCAGCGTCTTGGCATCGGGATAGTGGTAGGGCGGCACCGGCAGATTGTAGGGCGCGGGCACGCCCGAATAGACCCGCCCGGCGAGGTCATATTTCGAGCCATGGCAGGGGCAGAAGTAGCCGCCGGGCCAGTCCGGGACCGGTGTCGAGGGGCTGGGCTGCGGATAGTAGGTCGGCAGGCATCCGAGATGCGTGCAGATCCCGACCAGCACCGCGAATTCGGGCTTGATCGAGCGATGCCAGTTATCCGCGTAGGGCGGCTGCTGGTGCACGTGCGAGTTCGGGTCGCTCAGCCGCGACAGCAGCCCCGATGACTGCAGCGTCTTCAATGCCGCGGTCGTCCGGTTGACCACCAGGATCGGCTTGCCGCGCCAGAGCACGACGACCTGCTGCCCCGCCGCCAGCGTGTCGAGGGCGACGTCGATCGGCGCGCCGGCCGCGATGACGTCGCCGCTCGGCTCCATCGAGTCGATCAGCGGCCACGCGATCGCCGCGGCCAGCACTGCGGCACTCGTCCCGGCGACGAGCTTGAGAAAGTCGCGACGCACCGGCTCCTGTCCGGACATCCCGCCTGGTTGGGCATGCAGCCCTGCCACTTCCTGCGACACCGTACCTCGCTCTCTCCCGGTCGACCCGTGCGCCGACGGTCATGCAGCATGCCGCGCCCGGTGTCACGACCCCGAGCCGGCATCATCCCAATCTGTCATGCGTGCCGCCCACGGGCAACGCCGGCACGGCAGTCGCACCGCGACCTCGGGCTGGCGGGCCGCATCGTGCCGCGTTACCGGCACGACGTGCGGCCGCATCATCCGGGACCGGCGGCAGAACTACCCGATCCCGACGATCAGGATGGCGGCGGCCGCGGCCAGGGCGCCGAGCGCGCCGCCGCCCCAGGCCAGCGCCCGCACGCGGGTGATAACCGATACCGAAGCCAGGACGATCGCGATCTGCAGCAGGCTGACGCAGAGCTCCAGGTGGTGATAGCGGTGCAAGGCGGCGTCGCGCAGCTCGGTCTGGTGGCGCGCAAGCGCGATCAGTTGCTGCCGCCCCTGGCCGCGGGGATCGTCCTCCAGTCGCGCCGCGGTGTTGCGGGCGGCGGCAATGCGGGCCTGGATCGCGGGATCGGCGGCGTTCGGCAGGCTGGCGAGCAGGTCCGCGGCCGCGGCGTAGACGGTCGAGCGGATGTGCTTCGCCTGCTCGAAGTTCCAGTCGTCGCTGAGCGTGATGTGGTGCGCCAGGTACTCGCTCTCGGCGCTCTTCTCGACCATCTCGGTGATCGCCAGCAGGGCGGCGAGGATCGCGACCAGCACGGCGATGGCGCGCGCGGCGCGATCGCCCGCCTCATGCGCATGATGCGCATGTTCGATCCCCTCATGCGCCAGCTCGACATCGCCACTCATCGATCCCGCCCCCGATCGCTGCCGCCGCAACGCCCACCCGCCCGCAGGCGGCGGCGCTCTCTCATGCCGGGATCGCGCTTGTCAACGCCGGTGCGGCCGCCGCTGCCTCGCTCAGGCGGTGCAGGCCGGCGGCCGTGTCAGACCGTTTGCAGTCCGGGAATGGCGACCCAGATCCGGCAGCCGCGACCGCGCAGCGCGTAAAGTTGCGGTGCGATCTCCTCGCGCAGATTCCACGGCAGGATCAGGAGATCGTCGGGATCGGCGGCAGCGAGCGCGTCCGGCGAGACGATCGGGATGTGGCTTCCGGGCATCAGCCTTCCGCGCTTGGCCGGATTGCGGTCGGCAACACAGAGGATTTCCGCCTGCGTGACACCGCAGGCATTGAGAAAGCTGCTGCCCTTGGCCGCGGCACCGTAGGCGGCGACGCGGCGTCCCTGGTCCTGTGTCTCCGCAATAAAGTCGTGGAACGCCTCGGTCACCGCGCGGACACGCGCCGCGAACCCGTCATAGGTCTCCGGTCGGTGCAATCCGGCCGCCGCTTCCTGCGCCCGCACGGCGGCGAGCCCGGGGGCCTCACAGTGCGAGGCACCGCGATGACAGGCGAGCACGCGCAGCGAGCCGCCCTGGCTTGGAAGTGTTTCGACATCGAAGACGCGCAGACCGGCCTGGGCCAGCACGCGCTCGACCACCAGCAGCGACAGATAGGCGTAATTCTCGTGGTGAATGGTGTCGAACTGCACGCCCTCGATCAGCCGCAGCAGATGCGGGAACTCGAAGCTCGCGACACCCTCCGGGCGGAGCAGCAGCGGCAGGCCGCCGACGAAGCCGGCGATGTCGGGCACGTGCTCCAGCACGTTGTTGGCGACCACCAGATCCGCCTGGCCGCGCTGACGCGCGATCGCCGGGGCGGTGTCGGCGTCGAAGAACGCGATCTCGGTCGGCACGCCGCGCGCGAGTGCCGCCTGGGCGACGTTGATCGCCGGATCGATGCCGAGCACCGGGACGCCCGCCGCCTTGAAGTGCTGCAGCAGATAGCCGTCATTCGAGGCGATCTCGATCACCAGCGAAGCCGGGCCGAGACCGAGTCGCGCCTGCATCGCGACGGCGAAGCGGCGCGCCTGCTCCACCCAGCCAAGCGAGTAGGAGGAGTAGTAGGTGTAGTCCGCCAGCAGCATTTCGGGCGCGACCACGGCATCGATCTGCACCAGCAGGCAGGAATCACACACACGGGCGTGTAGCGGATAGAGCGGCTCGTCGCCGGAGGCGGCCAGCTCCGGCGTCACGAAGGCGGAGGCGATCGGCGTCAGCCCCAGATCGAGGAAGCTGTGCTTGAGCCTTGTGCCGCAGAGCCGGCAGATGGGCGGGGCCAACAGATCGCCTTCAGGCATGGCAGAAAACGCGGTTCCAAACGATGCCGATGTAATGCCTCCTGACAGAGCGACATGGCAACGATGTGGCATGCGGCAACACCAGGCGCCTGGGATGGCGAGGCCGATCGTCATGCCGCTGCGTTCCCGTCGGCGTCACGTGGCGAAGACACGGCGCCGTGCGATTCGCGCCGGAGTATCGCTGCCGTGCTCACGCGATCACCGCCCGGTCAGGCTGAGGACGCAGCGCGAAGGGAAGTTGCGCCAGTTCCGTGAGCAGCGTGCTGGCCGGCGCCCCGAATTCCTCCGCCAGGCGCACGATGCGGATGCGCGGCGAGCGTATCGCCGGCGCGCCGAGATCCCGCGCGACCTGCCACCCGAAGGCATCGGCCAGACAATCGACGAGCGCGCCATGGCTGATGTTGACGCCGGTCGCAACGTTGTAGAGCCGGTGCTGGCCACGCATCGCGATCGCCGCCAGCGCATCGGCCGCGTCCTCGACCGCGATATAGTCGCGGCAGGAAAGCGGACCCTGGCGCAGCCGCAGGGTACCGGTAGCCCAGGCCTCCGCGATCAATTGCCCAAGAAAACCCTCCGCGCCCATGCCGGGTCCGTAGGTGTCGGCAACGCGCGCGACGCGCACCGCCGGACGCGCATCGCAAAGGCAGAGCGCTTCCGCGGCGAGCCGGGTGATCGTGCCGAGATCCGCCGGATCGCCCGGCAGGGCGAGGAGAGCGTCTTCCTCCCCGGCACTCACCGCGTGGGCATAGACGCGCGTCGAGGAGATGAAGAGAAAGGAATCGAAGGCGAGGTCCCGCAGGCAGCGCGCGGTGACGCCGACATGCGCCTCCGCCGTGTCGGATGCCCCAGCGCGGAAATCGCCATCCGGCGCCAGGCAGTGGATGACGTGGCCGGCGGAATGCCGCGCCGCCAGCAGGCGCGGCAGATCGTCCCGCGGCACCACGGTCACGCCATGGCCGCGCTGGCAGAGCCGCGTCGCGAGCGTCCGACCGAGCAGCCCATCCGCGCCGAGCAGGGTGAACAGGCTCATCGCCGCGTCCCGGGAACGGGCCGCTTTTCGACCTCGCGAATCACGTTCCGGTCCATGCCACACCCCGCCGCCAATCGCTGCATCCCGGACATACTCACGCCATCAGGTTGACGAGGCGTAACCGGGCGCGATGGCGGCGGCCGACGCGGACGGCCCTCGCGCTGCAGAATCGTGCGGGCGATCCGCCCGGCCGCGGTCGCCGCGCCCGCGGCAAAAAAGCTCCCCGCTTGGACGTGCCGTCATGCGCCGGGGCCGGCCGCCCTTGCATCGCGGCAGATCAAGAGACGCTGAAGCGTGTCAGGCGGTATCTGAACAGCGCGGCTCTCGCCCGCCCGATCGAGGAGCGCGACAAAGGGACTGGTCCCGCGGCGCAAAAAAACCGCACGCCGTGACCGAACCGCCGCTGCCCACCCCGGGGAGCGGCCGCGCGGACGGCGTCCTCTGTGCGGCGGCCCCAAGCGCGGCGCATCGACCGGGGCCAGCGTTGCCCCGGCCGATGCGCCATCGTCCCCGGCGCGGACCGCGCCGTGCGCCCGCGGCGAAAGGTGGCCTACCGGATCCCTGCGTCGATCAGCGGGACGAGCGGGCCGATCGTCTGCGGCGTCACCACGCCGGCGCCGGTGTTCAGACTCAGACCCGGCATCTTGTACTTGGCGCTCATCACGCATTGCAGCACCGGCATGAAGCCCTGCAGGTACAGCAACTGGTCGAGCGTCACCGACACGTAGCCGGATTTCAGCCCGTCGATCGTCGCCGGTGCGAGGTCGATGCCGCCGACGGTGATTTCGCCCGGCTTCTTGCCCGCCTTCTGCAGCACCTGCTGCAGCACCGCGGTGACGCCGCCATGCTGGGTGCCGATCGCCTTCAGGTGCGGATGGCTCTGCACGTACGAGGCGAGCACCGGCACGGCGAGCGACGGATCGGAATTGGCCTCCTGCGTAATCTCCAGCCGGTCGACCTTCAACCCCGCCTTCTCCAGCGTATCCGCGAGCCCCTTCTCGGACAGGCCGCGCTCGGCCTGGCTGAACACGCCGTAGACCATGGCCTCGTCCCCGGCCTTGAGATGGCCGACGCGGATCATGTTCTGCGCCGTCAGCGCGCCGCCGGCGTAGAGGTCGACGCCGGCATAGCCGAAGCCCTTCGGCCCGAACTCCTTCTGCAGCTCGGTCAGCGGCGAGTTGCCGTCGGTCACCACGATGCCCGCGGCGACCGCCTGCTTGACCAGGTCATGGAACGCGTCGTTGCCCGGATGGCCCATGATGACGATGCAGGACGGGCGCGCCGCCAGCGCCTCCTTGAACTGCTGGATCATCGTCTCCGGCGCCCAGGCGGAGAATTGCGCCGCGAGCTTATCGACGCCCAGCGCCTTGGCCGCCGCCGCGGCGCCGTTCTGCCGCGCGAGCGTCGCACCATCACCCGGATTGCCGCCCATCTGCATGTAGATGGTGACCCCCTTGCCCGGCGGCGCGTCGGCGGCGCGCGCGGCGCCCCCGGCGAGCAACGCCGCCCCGGCGACGCCGGCCATCAGCAGTCTCGTGATACGCATGCAGGCTCCCTCCCCATCCGGCGGCGGTGCATTCCGCCGCACCATTTCATCCAGCCGGACGCGCCCGGCCGATCTCGCGCGCGCCACGCGCGATGCGCATGCGCGCGAAGAAGGCGCGGCGGCGGTTCGGTTCCTCGATCCAGAGATAGAAGATGATCGAGACCAGGAAGACGAGGCCCTGGATGGTGCGCACCCAGGCGCCGGTCAGCCCGGTCGCGACCAACCCGGCCTCGATCATGCCGATGATGAAGCAGCCGAACACGGTGCCGACGATCGTCGCCCGGCCGCCGAAGATCGAGGTGCCGCCGATCAGCACCGAGGCGATCGCGGTCAGCAGATAGCCCTCGCCTTGGTTGCCGAAATAGTTCTTGTTCTCGAGCGTCAGCAGCAGCGCCGCGATCGCCGCGAGCAGACCCATCAGCGTGAAGATTCGGATCTTCTCGCGCGCCACGTCGATGCCGACGACGCGCGAGACCTCGTTGGAATCGCCGATGAACAGCACGTGTTCGCCGAAGCGGTGGCGATTGAGGATGAACCACAGGAAGATGACGATCGCCGCGGTCCAGAACGCCTGCACCGAGACCTGCGCCACCCAGGAGCTGGTCGCCGTGGTGACGCCGAGCCGCCCGTCCAGCACCCGCCAGACCCAGCTCGTCTCCACCCCGCGCAGCGCGTAGGACTTGCCGCCGGACAGCACCGTCGCCATGCCCGACCAGAAGAATTGCGTCGCCAGTGTGGCGATGAAGGACGGGATGCCGACGCGCGCGATCAGCACGCCGTTGATGAAACCGATCAGCATGCCGGCGCCGAGCGAGGCCGCGACCGCGCCCCAGCCCCAGTGATAATCCTTGAACAGGATCGCGAAGGTGAATCCGGAGAAGGCGATGATCGCCGGGAAGCAGAGATCGATCTCGCCGGCGCCGATCACGAAGGTGATCCCGACCGCGAGCAGCACCAGCGGCGGCAGCGTCGAGAGGAAGGTCGTGTAGATGAACGGCGCCAGGAAAACCTCCGGCGCCGTGTACATGAACAGGCCAAGCAGCACCGCGAACACGACGATGATCGGCAGGCCCTCGACGCGCTGCAGTGGCGAAGGGCGTCGGGCGGCGCTCTGGATCGCGGGGCGCGCCATCACCGGTCCTGCAGGGCGATCAGGTATTCGGTGAGCTCGGCGACCGACATCGTGCGGGGCTCGATCTCGGCGACGATGGCACCGCGATCCATCACCACCAGCCGGTCGGCGACTGCATGCACATGCGCGAGGTTGTGCTCGATATAGACGCAGGCCCGGCCGGACTGCTTGATCATGCGCACGAAGTCGAGGACTTTGCGCACTTCGGAGACGGCGAGTGCGACGGTCGGCTCGTCGAGCACGATCAGGTCGGCGTTGAAGTGCATCGCCCGGCCGATCGCGATGCCCTGACGCTCGCCGCCGGAGAGTTGAGAGACGGTGGAATCGACCGAGATGCCGACGCCGCGGAAGCCGATCGAGCTCAGCAGCATCTGCTCGGCGATCGCGCGCTGACGGCGGATGTCGATGAAGCCGAAGCGGTTGGTGATCTGCCGGCCGACGAAGAAGTTGCGCCAAAGCGGCTGCTTCTCGGCGAGCGACCTGTCCTGGTAGACGGTCTCGATCGAGAGCGCATGCGCCATGCGGACGGAGTAGTCGCGCAGATCGAGCTCCTGGCCGCGCACGAAGATCCGCCCGGCCGACGGTGACAGCACGCCGGTCATCACCTTGATCAGCGTCGACTTGCCGGCGCCGTTGTCGCCGATCAGGCCGACGATCTCGTTGCGGCCGATCGCCAGATTGATGTCGCGCAGGCTCTGCACCGCGCCGAAGAATTTCTGCACGTCCTGCAGGCGCACGACATGCTCGAAAGCCGCGACCGCGGCATCAGGTGCACCCGTCTCGCGCGAGAGGGAGTCGGCCATCCCGCCTACCCCTGCCCGGCGGCGACGCGAACCGGACAGGCCCGGGATCCGGTCGCCTGGTGCCACATGATGGCAGACATTTCCCCCTCTCCGGCGCCCCCGCGCCCGGGCCAATCAGCGCCCGCGAATTTGTCTGATTTTAACGCGGAGCTCGCGCGGGAGCAAACGTCCGTTGCCGGCCCCGGCGGGCGCGCCCGGGGTGATGGTGAATTAACGCAGTTTGACAGGCTTCTCTCGCGCCCCTTCCGCGCAACCGTGGCACTGTGACCGTGTCGGCAGGCGCGATCGCGCCGGCACGGCAGGGATCGGCGGGCCGGAGATGGCTTGCGGGAGCGCAGGATGAGCGAGCAGGCGGCAGGAAGCGAGTGCGGCGGGCCGGCCATCATGGATGGCAGCATGGCCATGCCGACACCGGAGTTCACCGTGATCGTGGCGGAGCGGACCCGACGGCTTTCCCGGAGCGTGGCGCCATTGCTCGGCAGCCTCGGCATCGAGCTGCGCAGCGTCTGCCCGGGCGAGCCGCTGCGCGATGCGCTGCGCGAGGTCCGGCCGATGGCCGTGCTCTCGCGCGTCGACGATCAGGCGGAGGATGGACGCGGCGTGATGGCGACCGTCGCCGCACATGACCCGTCCTTGCCGGTGCTGCTGGTTGCCGGACGCGACCCCGACATCCAGGCCACCATCGCCGACACCGAGCGCCGGTTGGGATTGTCCCAGCTGCACCGCTTCGCCTGGCAGCCCGGGATGGGCGACTTCCTCGAGTTCCTCTTCAGGGCGGGTATGCGCAACGGCCACGGCCGGCTGATGCCGGTCTGACCTCTCGCCGGCCGCCCTGCCCCGGCGGCTCAGCCGCGCGCCGCGGCGTAGGGACAGCCGCTCTTGCGCCGGCGCCGTGCGGCGATGGCGTAACTTCCGACCGGCCGCGCCGGGTCGTCGTTCGGCTTCACCACCGTCTCGAAGTAGTCGTTCCAGTCGGCCTCCTGCATATCCTCGGGCCGGGCAACGACTGCCATCGAATTCAGCGTCTCGTCGGCATAGGCAATCCGCGGCACCGGTTGCGCCTGAACGAGCGGCAGGTCGGCGCGCAGCCGTACCGGCGCGTGGGTGCGGGTGAGCCGGATATTGGTGAACAGCGGGCCGAACCAGCGATCGGTCTCCACCAGCCCCTCATACGGCACAAAGCCGCCGGGCAGCGGCAGGTTGGCGACCGGGCGGATCAGCAGGCTCCAGTCCGGCGCGGTGCGGGCGATCAGCCCGCTCCAGATCTGCACCGCGCCCGGTTCCGGCAGCGCGGTCAGGAAGGGCGGCGAAGCACCGCGTACCGCCTCGGGCGCCACCGCATCGAAATGCTGGCGCAGGTGTGGAAATTGTGCCGCCTCGAGCGGCAGCCAGTCCGACTGGCCGGCGTAGGTCCAGTAAATGTCGGTGCCATCCCAGAGCAGGCTCAGATCCATCGGCGCGAACACGTACCAGCCGAGCCCGCTCGCGGTGGTGACGGCGTCGCAGTAGCGGGCCGCCCGCATCGGCAGCGTGCCGGCGGCGGAGCGGTCGGCGCGTTGCGGCAGCCGGGTCTGTTCGATGATCCGGTAGAAGCGTACGAGCGGCGCATCGGCGCGGGCTTCCGTCGTCATTGTCTCTGATCCTCGTTGGGGGCGGGCGAACTGCCGGACGCTGGTGCGTCCGGCAGGCAGGGTCGGCGGGGCGTTTGACCGATCAGGCCGCCCGACGATCGGCCAGGATGCGCAGCCCGGCGCCGGTCCGGACACGACCTGCGTCCGCCACTTCGGCCGGCGCCGTCGGCAGGATCCGCAGGCCGGCGCCGCTCCGAACGCGACCGGCATCCGCCACTTCGGCCGGCGCCGTCGGCAGAATGCGCAGGCCCGCACCGCTACGAACGCGGCCGGCGTCCGCCACCTCGGCCGGCGCCGTCGGCAGGATGCGCAGGCCGGCACCGCTACGAACGCGACCGGCATCCGCCACTTCGGCCGGCGCCGTCGGCAGGATCCGCAGGCCGGCGCCGGTGCGGATACGACCGAAATCCTTCACCTCGGCGGGAAGAACGGCGACGACGGACAGGTTCGCGGTGGACTCCATTGCTTTCAATCCCTTGTCTCTGCGTTGCGCTATAACTCCCTCGGCACACGCAAAAAGGCCCGGTCCTGGGAAGGACCGGGCCGAACAGCGCAAGCCGGAGAGGAGGGTGCCAACCGGACGCACCGGTCCCGTTGGCCCGCTCGTAGTAACGGTCCCGTGAGGGTCGGTCAAGATGATTTTCCTATCTGTCGAGGAATTTTTGCCTTGAAATTCCGCAGCCGGTTTTGCGCGCGGGCGAGCGAGATTGCCGCGGTCGCTTGCGTGCAAGCGAATGCACAGGTAACTTAAATGTGATGACACCACCCGATGGCAGTGGGAGCGCCCGCGCGCCCGCCGACATGCTCGGCGCCGTAACCGCCGACGACAACGTCGCAGGCGGGGGTCCTGTCGTCGCGCCGAAGCTGCGGCTTCATCTGTTTGGCCGCATGGCCGTGCTAACGGCATCGGGTGAGGACGTATTGCCGCGCGTACGCAAGACGCGCGCGGTGCTGGCCATCCTGGCGCTCTCGGCACCGCGTCCGGTGCTGCGCGATCAGCTCACTGGCCTGCTGTGGAGCACGAGGGGCCGCGACCAGGCCAAGGCATCGCTGCGGCAGGCACTGCATGATCTCAGCCTCTGCCTCGAGGCGATCGGTCCCGGGGTGGTGCAATCCGGCCGCGGCTATGTCGCGCTCGCCCCAGGCACGGTCTGGACCGACGTGCAGGAGATGATGCGCGCGACGACGGTGCAGCCGGAGGCGCTCGACCGTTTGCAGCGTGGCCCGTTGCTCGAGGATCTGTTCGGCGTCGACCCGGCCTTCGACCGGTGGCTCGAGGGCTGGCGCCATCGGCTGATCAAGAGCGCCACCGACGTCGCCGAAGACCTTCTGGCCGAGGCGACGGACGCGTCCGAGGTGATCGCCGCGGCGCAGCGCCTGCTCACGATCGAGCGCCCGCACGAAGCCGCCTGGCGTGCCCTGATGCAGGCCCATGCGAAACGCGGCGATGTCGCCGGGGCGCTGACCGCCTATGAGCGCTGCTGCGGCGCCCTCGCGGAGGCCGCGGCGGTCGGCCCCTCGGCCGAGACGCGCGCGCTGGCGGACAGCATCCGCGGCGCCGCGCGCCCTGCCCCGGCATCATCCGCGACCATCACCGCCCCCGCCACACACTCGACTCCGATCGACCGCGCGCCCGGCGTGCGACTCGGCGTGATGCCGTTCCGCTCCCTGGACGGGCGCCTGGACGAGCAGCTTTCCCTCGGCCTCGCCGAAGAGATCACCACCGCCCTCGCCCGCTTCCGCTGGATCTCCCTGGTCTCCAGCCCCTCGCTCGCGGCACTCGCCGGCGAGTCGCCGGAGCAGACGGAGCGGCTGCACGGCCTCGATCTCGACTTTCTGCTCGACGGCACGGTGCAGCGTGGCGCCGGCAAGGTCCGCGTGATGGTGCGGCTGCGCGACATGCGCGCCGGCGGCGACGTGGTCTGGGCGCATCGCTTCGACCGTGCCACGGCCGACATATTGAGCCTGCAGGACGAGATCGCCGCGGAGACGGTGGCGCAGGTCGACCCGGAGCTGATGCTGCGCGAGGGCCGCCGCGCCAATCTGGGCAGCGCCACCAACCCCACCGCCTACCAGCTCATGCTGCGCGCCATTCCGGCACTCTACCGACTCGAGGAGACGGGATATCGGGAAGCCGGGACCTTGCTCACCGCCGCGGTGGACCGGGACCCGGACTATGCCGCGCCGCACGCCTGGCTCGCCTATTGGTATGTGTTCCTGGTCGGGCAGGGCTGGACGGACGAGCCCGATATCGACATGGCGCGCGCCGGCGGCCTGGCGGAACGGGCGATCGCGCTCGATCCGTTCGACGCGAGGGCGCTGACCATCGCCGGCCATGTCCGCGCCTTCCTGCATCGCCGCACCGAGGAGGCGATCGGGCTGCACGAACAGGCGCTGCAGCTCAACCCGAATCTGCCCCTGGCCTGGGCATTCTCCGCGCTCGCCCATACCTATGCCGGCCGACATGACGAGGCGATCCGACGCGGCGCACAGGCCCGCAGGCTGTCGCCCTTCGACCCGCACGCCTCCTTCTTCGACATGGTGCTGATGATCCCGCATCTGCTGCTCGGGAATCTGGAGACGGCAATCGAGTTCGGCCGACGGGCCACGGCGCTCAATCCGCAGCTCTCCTCGACCTACAAAGGCTATCTTGCCGCGCTCGGCCTGCTCGGCCGCACGGAGGATATCGGCCCGGCGCGCGAGCAGCTTCTGCAACTGGAGCCCGGCTTCACGGTGCGCCAGGCGCTGGCGCGGGTGCCGCTGCAGCGGCAGGCGGATCGGGCGCTCTATGCCGAGGGCCTGCGCCGGGCCGGTCTGCCGGAGTAGTCGCGAAGCGGCGGCCCGCGCCGCCTTGCCGATTGGAGGTGCGCCGTACGGGCCGCTACGGCAATGGCGGCGGGCAATCCCGCGACCCTCGCACTCCAAAGGATGACAGAAACCCGACACCGATCGTCATCGCGCGGGATCTGTGTGCGCTTCGCCGCGCCCCGGCCCGTTCCGGGGTCGGACCGTGATCGCTCTGCACGATCCGCCCGTTTGCGGGTTCAGAGGCCGAGCGGGAAGCTGAACCGCACGCTGGTGCCGAAAGCGCGCACGTCGCGATCGATGCGCCCGCGAATGCCGCTGGCGATCGCCTGGATGATCTTCTGCCCGACACCGCTGCCGACCGCGCCGGCCTCAGGGCCGAGCTGCGCGCCGCGGCCGTCATCTTCGACCGCCAGGACCCCTGAGGCGTCCTCACGGGTCAGCATCACCCGGATCGGACCTCCCTCCTCTTCGGGATAAGCATATTTCACCGCGTTGGTGACGAGTTCGGCCAGGACCACGCCGACCGACACCGCGGTGTCGGTCGCCACCGTCATCGGTTGCAGCGACAGCGCGAAGACGAAGCGATGGCCGCGCTCCAGCGAGCGGCGGATCTCCTCGACCAGCCCGCGCAGATAATCGTCGAGCGCAACGATACGGACATCATCAGACGTGTAGAGCCGGCGATGCACCTGCGCCACGGCATGCACGCGATTGCGCACTTCGGCCAAGGCGCTGCGCGCGGCGGCGTCCGTCACGCTCGCCTCCTGCAACTGGGTCAGCGCGGCGATGAGCTGCAGGCTGTTGGCGACACGGTGGTTGACCTCCTGCAGCAGCGCCTGGCGTTGCGAGGCCAGTTCCTCCGCCCGCGCCAGCGCCGCGCGCATCGCCGCGTCTGCGCGCTCCTTCTCCCGTCGCAGCGCCTCGCGCCCGATCGCGCTTTCCAGCGCTGCGCGCAGCAGGTGCAGGAATTCGTTGCCGGTCTCCTTGATCACGTAGTCGGCCGCCCCGGCGCGCAGCGCCGCGACGGCGAGGCGTCCTTCCTCGGAGCCGGTCACGTAGACGATCGGCGGCATGTCGGGCTTGCCACGCAGGCGCGCCAGCGTCTGCATGCCGTCCATTCCGGGCATGTAGTGATCGACGCAGATCACGGCGAAACCGGGCCCGGCCAGGACCTCGCCCTCCGGCCCGCTGGCGGCGAGCACGACCTCGTAGCCGTGCCGCCGAAGATCACGCTGCACCAGCCGGCCGAGCGCCTGATCGTCGTCGATGTAGAGGATGCGAGTCCGAGTCTCGCTCATGCGGCCCCGCTCATGAGGTCACACCTGTGAGGACCGGTTCAAGGATGTTCGGTCACGCGTTTCCGCTCACGAATTTTCGGGCACCTGCATGACCGCGAGGAACAGGCCGAGCTGGCGGATCGCCTGGGCGAATGCCTCGTAATTCACCGGCTTGGTGATATAGACGTTGCAGCCGAGATCGTAGCAGCGCTGGATCTCGCGCTGGTCGTCCGTGGTGGTCAGCACGATGACCGGCGCGCGCTGCAATTCCCGGCTCGCCTTCAGCCGCTCCAGGATTGTAATGCCGCTCACATCCGGCAGGTTGAGATCGAGCAGCACCAGCAGCGGCTCGCCGGTCCGGCGCTCCGGCCCGAACAGGAACTCGAGCGCCGCGGTGCCGCTGGTGAAATGCGTGACGTCGTTGGAGACGCCGGCACGCGCCAGGTTCTTCTCGATCAGGCGGGCATGGCCTTCGTCATCCTCTACCATGACGATGGTCACGGCGCGGGCGGCAGCGTTCACGCGGTGGCCTCCTTGGCAGCTCGGACCGGGGCAAGCGGCAGGGTGATGCGGAACAGCGACCCTACTCCGACGCGGGACTCGCAGGAAATCGAGCCATTGATCCGCCGCAGCACCGCCCGGACATGGGCCAGGCCGATCCCCTCACCGGGTCGGTCCTGCGCGCCCGAGCGGCGGAACAGCTCGAAAATCCGCTCATAATCCTCCTGCGGAATGCCGCGCCCGTTGTCTTCGACCTCGAAAATCGCGGCGTCGCCGGCGCGGCGGCCGCGGATCACGATCCGGCCCGGCCGCGCCGGATCGAGATACTTGACGGCGTTGTCGATCAGGTTGCCGAAGATTTGTTCGAGCGCGAGCCGATCGGCGACCAGGTCCGGCAGCGGCTGCTCGATCACCAGCTCGCCATTGGCGAACTCGAGCTGATGCCGCACGGTCGGCGCCAGCTGCGCGAACAGCTCGCCCATCGCGACCCGTTCCGGCGCCAGCATCCGCCGTCCCTCGCGCGAGATGCGCAGGATCGCATTGATCAACCGGTCCATCCGGTCGGTCGAGGAGCGGATGAAGCCGATCGCCTCAGGCACGTCCTCGCGCACCGCATCGCGGGCCTCCCGCGAGACCAGCTCGGGCGCCTCGACCTCCACCGTTTCCACCAGCGCCTGGACGCTGGCGAGCCCGATTTCCAGCTCCGCCGTGAAGCCCATGACGTTGACCAGCGGCGCTCGCAGATCATGCGAGACGATGTAGGCGAAGCGCTGCACCTCCTCGTTGGCCTGCTCGAGGGCAGCCGTGCGCTCGCGCACCCGTGCCTCCAGTCCGAGATTGGCGGTCGCCAGCAGGTCGTGGGCCCGGTTCAGCGCGCGCGTGCTGCGCCCGACCACCAGGATGGCGATCACCGCGACGGCCACGATCAGCAGCACGCCGAACGCGGTCAGTCCGAGCAGCAGGGCGCGGCTGCCGGACAGCAAGCGGCTCGATCCCTGCACCCGCGCATCGATCCGTGTGAGTGCCTGATCGAGCAGGTCGCGCGCCTGGTCCATCAGCGCCTTGCCGCTGCCCTGGCGCAGCACGTCCAGCGCTGCATGAAGGTTCCCCGCTTCGGCCAAGGTGACGGTGCGGGTGAGCTCGGCCATCTTGGCCCGCGCCACCGCGGCAATCCCTTCGCTCAGCCGGTGCAAGACGGGGTCGGGCGTGCTGGCGGCGAGCAGTGTCGTCAGCGCTTGCGGCAGATGTCGGTGTGCCGCGTCATAGGGCGCCCGATAGGCGGGATCGCCGGTCAGGAGATACCCGCGCTGGCCGGTCTCGGCGTCCTGGAGCTGATTGCGCACGTCGAGCGCCGCAACCCGCAGCGCCTGCGCCTCGGCGACGCGCGCGCTCAGCGCCGCGTCACGCTCGGCCATCCATAGCGACGCCGCGGCAATCGCCAGCAGCCCCAGCAGGCCGGCGGCGAGCAGGATCGGCGTGGTCCGGCCGAGCGCGGAGCGGTCCTTGAGCATGCGTCAGATATGGCCCGCAACGCAGCATTGCGGCAGGGGCTTCGTCGTGCTCCGCGAAAGCCTGGTGCGCTTGAGTCCGGGGCCGTCGGCGGGCATCACCCGCCCGCGCTGATCTGCCGGTGCCGTTCTCAGGCGACCCCAACGCGCCCGTAGGCGGCCATCGCCGTCCGCACCCGGCTCAGCTCCAGCGCATTCAGCGCGTCGGCCCCGCGCAGCGCGCCCAGAAGCGGTATGCCACCCCCGGCCATGGTGACCCCGGCCGTCGTCAGGGCCTTGGTGCTCCAGCCCAGATCCGCTGCGTTTCCCGGCCCCGCCGCGGGCGCGGACGCGGATTTGACTGCCGGCGCCTTCGTCGGACCAGCGGATGGCGTTGCGGCCGCGACCGGGCGCGCCGCTTCGCGGGCGCTGGCGACGGCCTTTCCCAACGGCGCGGCCAGCCCGAGATCAGCGAGAACGGCGTGGCCGATCCGCTCCGGGTCGATGCCGGTCGCCTTCTCCGCGATCGTGGTCGCGATGCTGGTGACGATGCCAACCGGCCCGCCCATCAGCCCGCTGACCACCAGGCTGCCGAACGTGCGCAGTGACTCGGGAATCGTGTCACCCGTGACCGCCCGGTAGATCATGCCCACCACCGGCAGATATTGCAGCGGGTTGAGCGCCGACAGGACGTCGCCGAACCTGATGCCATGATGCGTCGGCTTCGCCGCGCCCCCGGCCGCGGCCTGCGGCGAGGTCGGGCTCGCGGCGGCGGAATTGGCGGCAGAGGTGGCGGCGGCGAGGTTGGCGGCGAGTGCGCTCGATGGAACTGCGCGGGTCATCCGGTTCGGCCTCCATGCGCGCCCCGGCATTCCGGCCGCGCGCATGGCAAGCCCACGCAAGCGCCGTGCCGGCGGCGGCCCGGTCGCGTCGCGCCGCGCCGACGCGCCCGATAGCCGCGATAGGCTAAGGCGCGATCACGACGGTCGGGTGGCGGGTCACTCCCCGGCAGAGCGCCGGTCGGCCACGACTGCCGGCGTATTGCGCGAATCGTTCACCACCATGCGGTCACCCTGACGCGCAAACGTCACCTCGATCGCCGGCTCGCCCACGCCCTGCGGCACGGAGATCGTCGTGCGTTGCTCCGGCGCCAGCGTGGTGACGAAGCGGATCGGCCGCGCCCCGGGTGCCGCAACGAAGGTGGCGACGAGGCGATATCCGTCCTTCTCCGCGGTGTAGAAGACGACGCCGCGGGCCTCGGCCAGCGCCACCGTGCGGCCGGCCATCGGCGACAGTTGCTCGGCACCGGCGACGCCGGCGGCGCAGGTCAGCGCGGCGGCGATCGCCAGACCGGTCAGCGTCTTGCGTTCCAACATTTTTGTTGCTCCCCGAACGGAGTCGGATACCGGAAGCGCCGGCGCGCGCACCGTTACTGCCGGGTAACCATTTTCCGCCCTATGAGCCGGATCACACCGGGGCTTCGCGCGTGCGGCAGCGACGCCTCGTTCAGTCCGACGAAGCGGCGGATCGTCGTGTCGCCGAGCATGTCGCGCACATAGGCCTCGCGCGTCAGGACGAGCGCCGCCGCCACCAGCGGCGTCGCCAGCACCACGCCGAACACACCGTAGATCGCGCCGAGGACCGTCATCGACAGGATGGTCAGTGCCGGCGGCAAATGCACGGTGCGCCGCTGCACCAGCGGCGCCACCAGATAGCCCTCGACGCCATGGCAGATCAGGAAGATGCCGATGACCCAGAGAGCCGCCGACCAGCTCACGCTCAGCGCCACGATCACGCCGGGAATGCTGGCCGCGATGGCGCCGAAATACGGCACGAAGGTCAGCACCCCAGCGACGACGGCGAGCGCGAGCGCAAGCGGGATGCCGAGCAGCTCGAGCCCGATTCCGGCCAGCACGCCCACCACCACCATGTCGATCGCCTGGCCGAGCAGCCACCAGCGCAGCGCGTGGCCGATCTCGAGCATGATCTCGCGCGCCCGGCCCCGATAATGCAGCGGCAGCAGCGCGATCGCGCCGTTCATGTACAGGCGCGGGTCGATGGCGAGATAGAGCGCGGTGACCAGCACGATCAGCCCGGTGCCGAGCAGCCCGATCGTCGACGTCACGACGCTGCGCACCGAGCCGATCAGCGCGACATCGCCGTGCTGCAGCGACTGCAACTGGTGGAAGATCAGGTGGCCGAACGGCGTGTCGCCGTAGCGCTGGCGCAGGGCCGAGAGGCGGCCGTCAAGTTCGGACCAGAGCTGCACTCCCTGCTGCGCAAAGCGCGGACCCACCCACCAGGCGAGGCCCAGCCCGGCGGCGAGCACCAGCAGCGACACCAATGCCAGCGACCAGCCGGTCGGCAGCCCGCTGTGCCGGGTCAGTGCGTCGGACAGGCCGCGCAGCATGATGGCGATCAGGACCGCGAGGAAGATCAGCAGCACGACGTCCGACAGCAGCCACAGTGCCAGGCCGACGGCGATGACGGCGACCAGGAGCCGGACGTTCAAGCTTGGGGAAGGCATGCCGCTCGGGCGGGCCAGAGTGAGGCGAGGCGATCACGCATGACGTCCCGACGCGGCGTACAACCGCCGGTTCCCGCCTCGGTCCCGCTAGCGCCGCGATTGCAATGGCATGGCGCCGCTGGATTGCCGCAGCCATAACGCCGCGATAACGTCGCCCGGCGAATCGTCCCTCAAGCTGCAGGCACCTAGTCAGGATGAGCCGGTTGAGCAGCCGCGGAACCGTGGCCAGCCCTGCGCGACGGCGGGGCATGCCGGCACCTTGGGAGCCGGGACCTCCTCACCGGCGTCGACCATGAACTGGCCGACGGGCCGGGCTGGGCGGCGTGGGCTTGCCGCGGCGGCGGCCTATGTGCTGATCGGATTGGTGTGGCTGAGTGCTGGCGGCCTGTGGCACGGCCGGTTCACGGCAGTCGGGCTGCTTGCCATCCTCTCCTTCCTGCTGGTCGGCGCGGCGGCGCTGGTGGTGCTGCTGCGCCGTCCGGCGCACGAGCGCGCCCTCGCCGCCGCGGAGCGGGCGGGTCTCGAGGAGGCGGCGCCGGGCGGCCTCGCCCTGACCGATGCGGATGGTCTGGTGCGCGACGCCAACCAGGCGTTCCACACCCTGCTGGCGGCGGTCGTGCCGGAGGGGCAGCCGCTGACGATCGACGCCGTGGCCGCAGCGGCGCTGCCGGAGGGCAATGCGCTGCGGCCGGAGACCGGCGCGGTCGAACTTGTGCTGCACCTGCCTCAATCCCGCCGGATCGCGCTGCGATCGGTGCGACTGGCCGCGCCGGCGGCGGGCTGGGCGCTCGGTGCCGCGGACGCCACCGCGGCCGAAGAGTCGCGCGAGACCGTGCGGATCCATGAGCGGATCTTCGCAATTGCCGCCGATGGCATCGTGATCAGCGACATGCGGCGCCCGGGCGAGCCGGCGGTCGCGGTCAATCCGGCCTTCGAGGAGATCACCGGCTACAGCGCCGCCGAAGCACTCGGCCGCAACTGCCGCTATCTGCAGGCCAATGACCGCAACCAGCCGGAACTTGCGGCGGTTCGCGACGCGGTCGCCAAGGGTGAGCCGGTCAGCGTCACGCTGCGCAACTACCGCAAAAGCGGCGCCATGTTCTGGAACCAGCTGACGCTCGCGCCGGTGCGCGACGCGGCCGGCGCGCTGACGCATTACGTCGGCATCATGCGCGACGTCACCGAGCACACGCAGCTGGCCGTGGCACTCGAACGCCAGACCGGCACCGATGCGCTGACCGGGCTCGACAACCGGACACGGTTCATCGAGCGCCTCGGCGAGATCCTCGAAGCGCCGGATACCGAGTTCGTGCTGGTCGCAATCGTCGACATGCAGAACTTCAACGACATCACCGCGACCGGCGGGTTCGAGATGGCCGATGCGCTGCTCGAGCTCGTGGCGCGGCGGCTGACGCGGATGGCGCCCGAAGCGCTGATCGGCCGCATCGGCGGCGACGAATTCGCCCTGGCGGTCGCGATCGCCGACGAATACGCCGCCGATCAGGTGCTGGGTCCGGTGCGCGCGGCACTGGCGGAGCGCTTCGTGCTGCCCGGGTTCACCTTCGATGCCCGCTTCGCCGCCGGCTACGTCGTCGCCGAGCATGCCGGCGATGCCGGCGTGCTGGTCCGCCAGGCCATGGTGGCGCTGCATGAAGCGCGCGAGGCCGGGCCCGAGGAGGCGCGGCGCTTCGAGCCCTCGATCGAGGCGATGATCCGCGGCCGCATGCGGCTGACCGGCGAGATGCACCAGGCAGTCGCCAATGGCGATTTCCTGCTGCACTACCAGCCCAAGGTGCATCTGCCGACCGGCCGCGTCGTCGGCGCCGAGGCGCTGCTGCGCTGGCGCCATCCGCTGTTCGGCATGCAACCGCCGGCGCGATTCATCGCCGCCGCCGAGCAGTCGAGTCTGATCCGCGACCTCGGCGAGATCGCGCTGAAGAAGGCGGCGCGCTTCGCGGTCGCGGTGAACCGGGATCGCGAAGTGCCGCTGGAAATCTCGATCAATGTCTCGCAGGTGCAGTTCCGCGGCCGCGGCTTCAGCCAGGTGCTGCAGCGCCTGGTGCTGGAATCCGGCGCCGACCCGTCATGGCTGACGCTGGAGCTGACCGAGACGGTGTTCGCCGCTCCCTCCGGCGAGTTCGCCGCCGGCCTGCGACGCCTGCGCAACATGGGCTTCGGCATCTCGATCGACGATTTCGGCACCGGCTATTCCTCGCTGCGCTATTTGCGCAGCTTCCCGATGACCGAGATCAAGGTCGACCGCGGCTTCGTGCAGAACATCGAGCTCAACGCCTACAACCAGGCTATCATGGAGGCGATCCTGAAGGTCGGCGCGGCACTCGACGTCACGGTGACCGCGGAAGGGATCGAAAGCGTCGCCGAGCGTGACATGCTGCTGGCGCTGGGCTGCCAGATCGGCCAGGGCTTCCTGCTCAGCCATCCGCTGGAGGAGACGGATTTCCTTGCCCTGGTGCGCGCCGGCGGCGTCCTGCCACCGGCGACCGGGCGCGACGCCGCCTGACGCGGCAGCCGGGATCACGATCGCCTGCGTCGGGATCGCCGGATGCGTTACGGCGAAAGGCGGCGGCCGGACCGGATTCCAGGCGGGCCGGAACGATCCCCGCCAAGCCGCGTCATCAGGCCGCGCGGCGGCGATCCTGCAGCATCACCTCGAGCCGGCGAAGCAGCACCGCGACGGCGATGGCCAGGCCGGCGATGCCGATCCACACCGCCGGGCGCGGGCCGTGCGCCAGGCTGAAATTGGCGTCGAGCACGCGCATCGGGTCGATGCGCGTGGCGATGCCGTACCAGGCATATTCCAGGCCGGCCGTGATCGCCGCCGCGACCGGGGCCAGTGCCAGCACCGCCCAGCCGCGCACCCGGATGCGATCCGGCAGCACCCGCCACAGCATCAGCCAGACGAAGCACCCGGCCATCAGCACCGCCGGCGAGACGTTGAGCTTCGCCTGCATGAAGAAATGCAGCAATCCGAGCACCGCGATGCCGTAGACCAGCCGGTGCAGCGTCTTCCATCGCCGGCCGAGCCGCCGCACCCAGCCGTCGGTCGAGGTCACGCCCAGCGTGACCAGCCCGAGCAGTGCGACGAAGCCGATCGTGAGGTAGATGTGCCGGACGATCTCCAGCGCCACCGTAACGAGGCGAAAGTTCTCGTCCGCGATATAGAGACTGAAGTGCGCCAGCGCGTAGGCCATGGTGGCGACGCCGAGCATGCGGCGCAGCTGCATCACGCGCGACCATTGGCCGAGGAAGCGGAGCGGGGTGATCGCCAGCGTGATGAGCAGCAGGCGCACGGTCCACAGGCCCGCGGCCAGCAGCACCGCCTTCAGCGGTCGTGCGCCGAGATCGCCGCCGATCCACCAGGCGATCTCGACCGCGCCGGGCATCAGCACGGCGAGGAACACCGCGGCCTTCAGGGCCGAGAAGCGGCCGGCCCGGTCGCGCCACGGGCCGGGGATCGGGAATTGCCGCCGGGTCTGCCGCGGCGGCGCGGCGCCGCC
>DATJSJ010000307.1:0-31720 GCA_035504175.1 Acetobacteraceae bacterium | reverse complement strand
CCGGCCTATCCGCTGGTCGGCACGGCCGGGCTGCACCCGCCGGGCGGCCTCGACGCGGCGCTGGCGCGCCAGGGCATCGTCGCGGAGCAATTGGTCGCCGACCGGCTCGGCATCCGTCCCGGGGCGACGCTGCGGCTCGGCGATGCGACGGTGCGCTTCGCCGCCATCCTCACCGACGAGCCGGATCGCGCTGCGAGCGCCGAACTGCTCGGCCCGACCGTGCTGATCGCGACCGCCAGCCTGCCGGCAACCGGCCTGGTGCAGCCGGGCTCGCTCCTGTCGCACGCGCTGCGGGCGACGCTGCCGCCGGGCACCGATATCGGCGCCACGATCCGCGCCTTGCGCGCGGCCTTCCCCGACACCGGCTGGCGGATCCGCGACGCGGCGCAGGCGGCGCCGGGGATCCAGCGCTTCATCGACCAGGCCGGGCTGTTCATGACGCTGGTGGGGCTCGCGACCTTGCTGGTCGGCGGCATCGGCGTCGCGACGGGCGTGCGCGGCTGGATGGAGGCGCGGGCGCGCAGCATCGCCACGCTGCGCTGCCTTGGCGCCTCCGGGCGGCTGATCCTGGCGGTCTATCTCATTCAGACGATGGCCCTCGCCGCCGTCGGCGTCGCGATCGGTCTCGTGCTCGCGGCGCTGGTGCCGGCGGCGGCCGGCTGGGCCCTGGCCGGGGCTTTGCCGGTGCCGCCGCGCGCCGGCCTCTACCCCGACCCGCTGCTGCTCGCCGCCGCCTACGGGTTCCTCACGGCCGCCTGCTTCGCGCTCTGGCCGCTCGGCCGGGCGGCGCGCATTCCCGGTGCCGCGCTGTTCCGCGACCCGGAACTGCCGCAGCGCGTCGTCGCGCCGGCGCGGCTGCTCGCCGCCAATACCGGGCTCGCGGCAGCGCTGGTGGCGCTGACCGTAGGCGCCGCCGCCGATCGCGGCTTCGCCCTCTGGTTCTGCGCCGTCGCAGCCGCGACGCTGCTGCTGTTCCGGCTCGGGGGTGCGGCGCTGATGCGGGCGGCGGCATTGGCGCCGCGCCGGCTGCGGCTCGGGCCGGCGACGCGGCTCGGCGTCGCCAATCTGCACCGCCCGGGCTCGGCCGCGCGGCTGACGCTCGCGGCACTCGGCCTCGGCCTGTCGACACTCGCTGCGGTGGCGCTGATCGAGGGCAACATGCGGCGACAGATCAGCGCCCAGATCCCGCATGACGCGCCCAGCTTTTTCTTCATCGACATCCAGCCGGCGGATTTCCCGCGTTTCCTGTCGCTGGTGCACGCCACCCCGGGCGCCGGCGCGGTCGAGTCCGCACCCAGCCTGCGCGCCCGCATCGTCGCGGTGAACGGCGTGCCGGCCGAGCAGGTCCAGGCGACGCCCGGGACGCGCTGGGCGTTGCGCGGCGATCGCGGCCTGACGTACGCGGCGACGCTGCCCGCCGGGACGCATCTCGCCGCCGGGCACTGGTGGCGGGCGGACTATGCCGGACCACCGCTCGTCTCCTTCGATGCCGGGCTGGCGCGCGGCTGGGGTGTGCGGGTCGGCGATACCATCCGGGTCAACGTGCTCGGCCGCGACATCGATCTGCGAGTCGCCTCGCTGCGCGACATCGACTGGCGCAGCTTCGGCCTCAACTTCACCCTGGTCGCCTCGCCCGGGCTGCTGGCGCAGGCGCCGCACATGGAGATCGCGACCGTCAGGGTCCCGGCGGCGGCGCAGGGTGCGCTGCTGCGCCGGGTGACCGATGCGCTGCCCGGCGTCACCGGAATCGCGGTTGCCGACGTGCTGGCGGCGATCGCGACCGTGCTCGGCCAGATCGGCACGGCGCTGGCCGCGACCGGCGCGGTGACGCTCGCCGCCGGCGCGCTGGTGCTGGCCGGCGCGGTCGCGGCGGGGCAGCGACGGCGCATCCGCGAGGCGGTGATTCTCAGGAGCGTCGGCGCGACCAGGGCGCAGATCCGCGCCGCCTGGATGGCGGAGTTCGGCATCATCGGCGCCGCCGCCGGGCTGATCGCGGCGGCCGTCGGCACCGCCGCGAGCTGGGGCGTGATGCGCTTCGTGCTGCACGCCGACTGGGCGTTCCTGCCCGGGCCGCTCGCCGCGAGCGTGCTTGGAAGCATGGTACTCGTATTGCTGCTCGGCTGGATCGGCACCGCCGCCGCATTGCGCGCGCCTGCCGCGGCGACGCTGCGACAGGAGGGCTGACGGCGCCTTCCGGCTCGCGCGACGCCGGTTCGGTCCGCCATCCGGGCCGGCCCGGCTGACCGCCATAATCGGGTATGGTATTCATCCGCCGTCAGGTGAAGAACGCGACAGGAACGCTCGAATTCGCTTGAACGCCGCGCCGCCTTATCCAAGATACCGCCACGAGAGGGGCATATGGCCCCCCAGGGGAACCGACACATGGCTTTCAGTCCGGACTTCCGCTCGACAACGCGCGCGCCCAGCGCCGCCGCTGCCGCGGTACTGGACCAGGGGCTGCGCGCCTACATGCTCCGGGTCTTCAACTGGATGGCCTCGGGGCTGCTGCTGACCGGCATCGTCGCCTTCGGCATCTCGCACGTGCCGGCCTTGCTGGACGCGTTCTACCCGGTGGTCCAGACCCCGGCCGGCGTGGCGCGCCACCCGAGCGCACTCGCGATGATCTCGATCTTCGCGCCGCTCGCCTTCATTCTGGCGTTGCAGTTCGGCGTCAACCGCATGAGCCGCAGCACCGTGCAGGGCATCTTCTGGCTGTTCTGCGCCGCGATGGGTGCCAGCATCACCAGCATCTTCGTCGTCTACACCAGCCAGAGCATCGCCACGACCTTCTTCATCACGGCGGCGACCTTCGCGGCGATGAGCGCCTGGGGCTACACCACGAACACGGATCTGAGCCGCTTCGGCAGCTTCCTGTTCATGGGCCTGATCGGCATCATCATCGCGAGCGTGGTGAACATCTTCGTCCACTCGAGCGCGCTGCAGTTCGCGGTCAGCGTGATCGGCGTGCTGGTCTTCACCGGGCTCACCGCCTATGACACGCAGCGGATCAAGGCGGATTACGTCCAGTTCGCCTATGCCGAGGGCAGCGATCTCGCGGCCAAGCGCAGCGTCTACGATGCGCTGAGCCTCTATCTGAACTTCATCAACCTGTTCATGCTGCTGCTGCAGTTCACCGGCAGCCGCAACAACGGGTAACGCCGCCGCCGGCACGCCGGCGACCACCTTCGACGACAAAAGGGCTCCCGCCGCCTGGCGGGAGCCCTTTTTGCGTGACAGGGCGCGGCGCCCTTCCGGTCAGACCGTCTTGAGGAAATCCGTCAGCTTGGCGGCGGCGGCCACCTTGTCGATCTTCTCGAGCGCTGCGAGCTCCGCCGAGAGACGGTCCATCGCCGCCTCGTAGATCTGCCGCTCGCTGAAGCTCTGATCCGGCTGGCCGGCATTGCGGTGCAGGTCGCGCACCACCTCGGCAATCGCCAGCGGGTCGCCGGAATTGATCTTTGCCTCGTATTCCTGCGCCCGGCGCGACCACATGGTACGCTTGATGCGGGCGCGGCCGCGCAGCACGGACAGCGCCTCATCGAACATCTTGCGCGTCGCCAGCTTGCGCAGCCCGGCGCTGCGCGCCTTGGCGACCGGCACGCGCAGCGTCATCCGGTTCTCCTCGAAGGTGATGTGAATCAGCTCGAGGCGATGACCGGCGATCTCCTCGATCGCGATGCGCTCCACCTTGCCGACGCCATGCGTCGGATAGACCACGTGGTCGCCCTCGGCGAACACCTCCTCGCGGCCGGCGGGACGCGGCACGGGGCGAAGCGGCAGCGCCACCCTTTCCGAATGCTCCGCCGTGACGGTGGCGGCGGCGGCAGGCGCCGCCTCGACGGGCGGTGGGATGGGTTCGGGCACGGCCGCCACCGGCGGGCGCTCCACCGTCGTCACCGATGGTTCCTCGGGACGCGGCGGCGGGCTGCTGCGCAAGGGTTTCTCACCGTTTCCGCCGGCGGGTTTCGGCGCGTGCGGTCGGCTGGTCGGCGCGGGCTTCGGCTCGATCGTCTTCGTGGTCACTCGCTGCTCATTCTTCGTGTTCTTGACGGAAGCCCGGGCCACCGGCGGGGTTTGCCGGCCCGACCTGACGGCCGGTTTGGTCTCCTTCGCGCCCTTGCCCGCCTTGGGTTTTGCCACTGGCCGCGCCGGCTTCGCTCGCTGCTTGCTGCTGCGCCGCGGCGTCGGCTTGGTCGGCCTTGCGGACCGCGATGCCGGTGCCGCGCCCCGAGCCGTTTTGCCCGTCATGCGCTCCTGGCCTCCTCGCCCGCCATATCGCCATCCCGGCCGCGCGGCCCCACGCCGCACGCTGCCCAATACCCCTCTGTTGCAGTCAGATTGCGGCGGCGGCGGGATTTGACAAGCAGGCCGCAGCATCCGGCCGCGCACGCCTGATGTGCATAGCACAAACGCCCGCCAAAGTCATGTCTCCACCCGGTATGCAGGACGCTGACACATCGCCCGCCCGGGTCGGTCGCGCATGACAATCGGCCGGACAACGCAACGCGCCGGTCAGGGCGCGCCCGGATCCGCCGAGAACAGCTTCGCCTTGTCGGGCTTGTCCTTCCACTCATCCGCATCGGCCGGCGGCTCGCCCTTGCGCGTGATGTTCGGCCATTGCGCGGCATAGGTGCGGTTCAGCTCCACCCAGGCGGTGGCGCGGTCGTCGCTGTCGGGGACGATCGCCTCGACCGGGCATTCCGGCTCGCAGACGCCGCAATCGATGCATTCGTCCGGATGAATCACCAGCATGTTCTCGCCGACATAGAAGCAATCGACGGGACAGACCTCGACGCAGTCCATGTATTTGCAGCGGATGCAGCTTTCGGTGACCACGTAGGTCATCGCAGTCTCCCGTCCGGCGAAGCGTTGCGTGCGACGGCGCGGATATGACGGGGATTGCCGGGGCGCGCAAGGGAGGCGCGGGCGGCGTCCGGGGCCGGCTCACCCGGGCTCGGCCAGCTCCTCGTAGAGGCTGCGGGCCTCGGTGGCCGGGCCGCGCCGTGTCGCCAGCGCGAGCACGCGCACCACCCGGACGCCGCGCGGCAGCGGCAGGGTGAGCACGTCGCCCGGCCGCAACCGCGCGTGCGGCTTGTCGGTCGGCTGGCGGTTCAGCCGCACCGAACCGATCGCCACCAGCCGCGCGAAATCGCCGCGCGCGTGCAGCAGGCGCGCGCACCACAACCACTTGTCGAGGCGCTGCCAGTCGCGTTCCGCCCCCGCCGCCGCTGCGCCTGACGGCATCAGCGCCGCAGCGCCGCCAGCGCCGCGAACGGCCCATCCGCAGCGGCGGCGCCCGGTCCGTCGGGCCGGCCCCGATCGCCGCGACGCCGCAGCGGCGCCAGCATCGGCGGCGCCGGCGGCCCGAACGCGCCGGGCGCCAGGCCCGGCGCCGGCAGGGTGCGCCAGCCGAGCCCGCGCAGCACCGCCGGCAGCACTGCCGGCGCGACCCCGAGCCGGGTCGCCAGGCCCGGCGGCAGCGGCGCCGCACCGCGCCGCGTCGCGTGCGCCAGGATGCCGGCGATCCGCTCGGCGATGTCGAGGCGCAGCAGCACCGGCCCGGCCTCCACCCAGCCGAGGGCGGCGGCGAAGCCATCCGGCCAGTCACGCGCCAGCGGCAGGGCGATGGCACTCGGCGGCGGCAGCCCCGGCAGCGCCGCGCCGTGCCGCAGCGCCCAGAGCCGCGCCCGGAGCGCCATCGCCGCCGGCTTCAGCAGCGCCGGCACGTAGAGGGCGAAGCGGCCGGCCCGGGCCCCGACCGGCTTCAGGCGGCCGCGCATGGCAGGCGAAATTTCTGCCTCGGTCGCGCCCGGCACGACCCCGCCCGCTTCCGCCAGCCGGTGCACCAAGCCGCGCAGCACCGGGTCGGACGCCGCCCGCGCCTCGGCCGCGAGCAGCGGCGCCAGGCCCTGGGCGACCATCTCGTTCAGCCAGCGCTGCAGCCGCACCCGAACCCGCTCGCGCTGCGGCCCGTCGAGGAACTCGCTGTCCAGCACGGCGATGCGCGGCGCGCGCAGCGACGGGCCGGGGCGCAGCCGGGCGACCGGGGCACCGTCCCAGAACACGCGGTGCTGCTCGTCGCAGCGGAAGGCGTCATCGGCGGCCTGCTCCAGCCGCTCGACCCGCCGCGGCATCTCCTGGCGCAGCGCCCGGCGGGCGGCGCGCAGCACCAGGCGGCGCTCCTCGCCCTCGGCCAGCGGGTCGGGGTGGAAGCCGAAGGCGGCGACGTGGCCGACGGCATGGCCCTCGACCACCACCTCGCCGCGGGCGGTGACGGCGGAGAGCAGCGTCTCGCCCTCCGCCGCATCCAGCCTGCGGATCAGGTGCGCCGCGCGGCGGTCGACGAAGCGGGCGGTCAGCCGCTCATGCAGCGCGTCGGAGAGCAGGTCCTCCGCCTCCCGCGCCCGCGCCTGCCAGTGCGCCGCATCGCGCACCCAGTCCGAGCGGGCGGCGATATAGCTCCAGATCCGCACCCCCGCGAGGCGCTGCATCAGCGTGTCGATATCGCCATCGGCGCGGGCGACCGCGCCGATCTGGCCGGCCAGCCAGTCGGTGGGCAGCCGCCCCTCGCGCGCCAGGTGGCGGAATACCCGGGCGCAGAGCTGCAGGTGCGTGTCGTCGGCGAGCTTGCGGAAATCCGGGATCTGGCAAGCCTCCCAGAGGGTGCGCACCATGCGCCGGCCGCGCGCCATGTCGCGGATCTCCGGGTCCTGGGCGAGCGCCGTCAGCGTCTCCAGATCGGAGGCATCATTGCCGCGCACCAGGCCGGCGCGCGGCGGCGGCGCGGTCAGCGAGGCGAGCAGCGCCTCCACCGAGGCATCGTCCAGCGCCGAGTTGCGCCAGAACAGCTGCTCCAGTGCCTCGAACTCGTGCGTCTCGACCGCCTCGACCAGATCCTCGGCGAGCGGCGGGCACGGGCCGGTGGTACCGAACGTGCCGTCGCGCATGCCGCGCCCGGCGCGGCCGGCGATCTGCGCCAGTTCCGGCGCCGTCAGGCGGCGCGGCCGGTGGCCGTCGAACTTGGCCAGCCCGGCGAAGGCGACATGGTCCACGTCCATGTTCAGCCCCATGCCGATCGCGTCGGTCGCGACCAGGAAATCGACCTCCTTCTCCTGGTACAGCGCGACCTGGGCGTTGCGGGTGCGCGGCGACAGCCGGCCCATCACCACGGCGCAGCCGCCGCGGCGGCGGCGGATCATCTCGGCGATGGCGTAGACCTCGCCGGCGCTGAAGGCGACGACGGCGCTGCGCGGTGGCAGGCGGGTCAGCTTGGCCGGCCCGGCATGGCTGAGCTGCGACAGGCGCGGCCGGGTCTCCACTTCCGCCTGCGGCACCAGGCGGCGCAGCAGCGGGCGGATCGTCTCGGCGCCGAGGAACATGGTCTCGGCCAGGCCGCGCGCGTGCAGCAGCCGGTCGGTGAAGACGTGCCCGCGGTCCGGGTCGGCGCAGAGCTGGATCTCGTCGACGGCCACGAAATGCGCACCGCGCATTTCGTGAAAACTGGACGAATGTGCACCGCGCATTTCGTGAAAACTGGACGAATGCGCACCGCGCATTTCGTGAAAACTGGACGAATGCGCGCCGCGCATTTCGTGAAAGCTGGACGAATGCGCGCCGTGCACGCCCGGCGCCGGGGAGGCACCGGTCTCGCGGTCGAGCGGCATCGCCTCCACGGTGCAGGAGAACCAGCGCGCCCCCGGCGGCACGATCTTCTCCTCGCCGGTGATCAGCGCCACCCGGGCCGCCCCCTTGCGGGCCACCATCCGGTCGTAGTTCTCGCGGGCGAGCAGGCGCAGCGGGAAGCCGATGATGCCGGAGTCGTGGGACAGCATCCGCTCGATCGCCAGATGCGTCTTGCCCGTGTTCGTCGGGCCGAGAACGGCCCGGACGCGGGGAGGAAAGCCCGACATGCTTATGATCTTTATGGCGCCCCCGCGCTTATGCAAGCGGGGCCTGATGGTGGAAAAGCGGGTGCGGCGACGGCGGCATCACTTGACCCGGGGTGCCGCTGCGGCCGATTCCACGCGCCGGCCGCCTGAACGGAGACTCCGATGCCGGCGATGCACGATCGCCCCATGACCTGCCTCGCCGACCCCGGCGACCCCGCCCTGAAGCTGCACGCCGTCCGGCCGGAAGGGCTCGACGCGCTGCTCGCTTCCCTGCCGCCGGCGCAGGCCGCATTTCTGCGCCAGACCGGGTTCGCCGCCGGATCGGGCAGCGTCGCGCTGCTCGCCGACGCGGACGGGCTGGCGGGCGCGGTGCTGGGACTCGGGATGGAGACCGGGCCATACCCGTTCGGCGCCCTGCCGGCCGCGCTGCCTGCCGGCACGACCTGGCGGCTGGCGTTGGGTGACCATGCGCCCGATGCGGCGCTGCTCGGCTACTGCCTCGGCGCCTATCGCTATGACGTGCTGCGCGCCGGCACCGACCGCGAGCTGCCGCGCCTGGTGCCGCCCGAGGGCACGGAGGCGGCACGGGAGCAGGCCGCAGCGGTGTGGATGGTCCGCGATCTGATCAACGCGCCGGCCAACCGTCTCGGCCCCGCCGAGCTCGCCGATGCCGCCGCCGGGCTGGCCACCCGCTTCGGTGCCACCCTGCGGCGGGTTGAGGGTGACGCGTTGCGCGAGGCCTATCCCGCGATCGCCGCGGTCGGGGCCGGTTCCGCCCGGCCGCCCGCCGTCGTCGCCTTCCACTGGCGCGGCAGCCGCGCGCACGAATCGGCGCCGCTCGTTTCGCTCTGCGGCAAGGGGGTCTGCTTCGACACCGGCGGCTACGACCTCAAACCCTCCTCCGGGATGCTGCGGATGAAGAAGGACATGGGGGGTGCGGCGATCGCGCTCGGCCTGGCGCGGCTCATCATGCAGGCCGACCTGCCGGTGCGGCTGGCGGTGCGCATCGGCTGTGTCGAGAACAGCGTCTCCGGCAGCGCCATGCGGCCGCTCGACGTGCTGCGCACGCGGCGCGGTCTCACGGTCGAGGTCGGCAACACCGACGCCGAGGGCCGGCTGGTGCTGTGCGACCTGCTCGCCGAGGCCTCCGACGAGCAGCCGGATCTGCTGCTCGATTTCGCCACCCTGACCGGCGCGGCGCGGGTGGCGCTCGGTCCCGATCTGCCGGCGCTGTTCACCCGCGACGACGCGCTCGCCGAGTCGCTGCTCGCCGCCGGACGGGCCGCCGTCGACCCGATGTGGCGGCTGCCCTTGTGGGATAGTTACACTTCGTGGCTGGACAGCCCGATTGCCGATCTGAACAACGTTTCAAGCAAGCCCTTTGCGGGGGCAATCGTTGCGGCTCTGTTCCTGGAACGATTCGTGGCGCCTGGCACGCGCTGGGCGCATCTCGACGTCTATGCCTGGAACGATCAGACCCGGCCGGGCCGCCCCGAAGGCGGTGAGGCACAAGCGATGCGCGGCCTGTTCGCCGCGCTTGCTTCCTTGTACGGCGCGTTGAAACCGTAGCGGAACATGCTGGTCACGTAATCGGGATAGAGATGTCGAATTTGCAACCAACCTGGCCATGCAATCGATTGGATAATGACCACGTAGACGGGGCTCGGGGCTGACCCGTCCGGGGTACGGTGCCGACCGATTCCGGCCGCCCTCATGAAGAAAGGATTGGCTATGCCAACGACACAATCCGCAGACCAACTCGTAGGAATCCTCCGCGATACCGTTGTGGCGCTGGTCCGTCGCGACGGACCCGATCTCTCGGCGCGCCAGCTCGGCGTGTTCCTCACCTGCTACCTGCAGGAGGGCGCGCACACCGTCCGCGGCCTCGCCGCCGACCTGAACGTGTCGAAGCCGGCGATCACGCGCGCGCTCGACCGGCTGGGCGAGCTCGACCTGGCCCGGCGGAAGATCGACCCGATGGACCGGCGCAGCGTGCTGGTGCAGCGGACGCTGAAGGGCGCCGCGTTCCTGCGTGACCTGCGTGCGATCATGACCGAGGCCTCGTCGCCCCGGAAGGCCGGCGGCGTCGCCGCCGAGGCGCAGCGCAAGGCAGCCAACGCCTGAGCCTGCCGGGCGCTAGGAGCGGCCGGCCCGTCCCGCGCGGGCGCTACCAGCGCCCGATCGCGGCGCGCCGGGCCAGCCTCCCGACCACGACCGTCCAGCCGATCTGCACCGGCAAGGGCGCCAGCACGATCAGCGGCTTGATCGGTGACGGCGCGGCCATGAAGGCGAGGCAGGTCGCACCCCCCAGGACGGCGAACCCCCAGTGAATGGCGGCGACCGCGGCGGCCGGGACGCCGGCGCGGGTTGCGACCTGATACAGATGGCCGCGATGCGGCTTGGTCACCCGTTCGCCGGCCAGCGCGCGCCGCGCCAGGGTGAACGCCACGTCATACAGCACGCCGGAGAGCAGCAGCGGCACGAGCAGCGCCGACAGCTCCACCCGCTCGAACCGGCTCGCCGCGACCCCCAGCATCGCCAGCACGAAGCCGCAGAACTGGCTGCCCACGTCGCCCATGAAGATGCGCGCCTTCGGGTAGTTGAACGGCAGGAAGCCGATCAGCCCCGCGGCCAGCAGAAGCGAGGCGAAATAGACGAACCAGCCGCCGACGCTCGCCGCGATCCCGGCCAGGAACAGGCAGGCGATCAGGCACACCCCGGCGGCGAGCCCGTTGAGCCCGTCGATGAAATTCATCGCGTTGGTGGCGAACAGGATCCAGGCCATCGTCGCCGCCGCGCCGATCAGGCCGAGATCGGCCGGCCCGATATAGGGCAGGCGGAAGATGTGCACGTAGAGCCCGCTGCCGACCGCGAGCAGCCCGGCCGCGAACTGCGCGGCCAGCTTCACGGTGAACGGCCAGTCCCGCAGATCGTCGAGGAAGGCCACCACCGCGATCGCGATCGAGGCCAGGATCACGCCGCGGAAATAGGGATCCGCGAGCCGCGCGAAGGCGGCGAAGTGATACAGGACGAAGATTCCCGCCAGGAAGGCGACGACGATGCCGACCCCGCCCGCCTTCGGGATCGGCCGGGCATGCGCTTTGCGCGGATCCGGCCGGTCCATGATCGCCAGCCCGATCATCATCTGCACCGTGCTCGCGGACAGCCCCGCGAGCACGGCGCAGAAGGCGAGATGACGGAGAAACGCTGCAAGCGTCACGAATCGGCCCGGGTCCGCGAATGCCGCGGCGGAGAAAGCACGCACCGCCCCCAGGCGGCAACGTCGGCGGGGCCCGGCCGTGACCGGCGCGGGGCAGCGGCGCTATAGGGAGCCGATGCCCGCGAACCGCTCCGTCAACCGCATCCTGCTCAACGTCCTGCTCGACGGGCTGCTCGCCGCCGCCGCGGTGCCGCTGGCGCGCTGGATCGCCGCCCCCGGCCTCGATCCCTGGCGGCCCGTGGGATTGCTCGGCGACGGCGCGGCAAGCCTGCTGATCGCCGGCCTGCCCTTCCGCCTGCCGCTGCAGTACTGGCGCTTCGCCGGGCTGCGCGACCTGCTGGCCGTCGGTGCCGCCTCGGTCGCCGGGGCGGTGCTGTTCGCCCTGCTTTCGACGGCGCGCGGCCTGGCACTGGTGCCGCCGACCTTCCCCGTGATCCAGGCGATGACGCTGTTCGTGGTGCTCGCGACGCCGCGCGTGCTCTACCGGCTGTCCCGCGCCCGCTGGCAGCTCGGCGGCGAGGCGGCGGCCAAGCCCTCGCCGGTGCTGCTGGTCGGCGCCGGCGAGGGCTCGGACCTGTTCCTGCGCGCGCTGCGCCGCGATTCCGGGTTCCGCGTCGTCGGCCTCCTGGCGCTCGGCTCGCGCCAGACCGGCCGCCGAATCCATGGCCAGGCGATCATGGGCTCCATCGCCGATGCCGGGCTGGTGCTCGACCGGCTGCGGGCCGAGGGCCGCGCGCCGTCGCTGCTCGTGGTCACCGACCCCGATCTGGGCGGCGAGGCCCTGGCCGGGCTGCTCGAGGAGGCGGACGCGCGCGGCATCCCGGTGCGCCGCGCGCCGCGGCCGACCGCGCTCGATCCCGCCGCGCCGGATGCGGCCGGCCCGCTCGAATTGAAGCCGGTCGCGATCGAGGATCTGCTCAACCGGCCGCAGGTGCCGCTCGACCGCGAGGGCATGGCCCGGCTGGTGCAGGGGCGGCGCGTGCTGGTGACCGGCGCCGGCGGCACGATCGGCTCGGAGCTGGCGCGGCAGGTCGCCGCCCTCGGGCCCGAGGTGCTGGTGCTGCTCGACAACGGCGAATACGCGCTGTGGCAGATCGACCTCGAACTGGCCGAGAGCCACCCGCAGGTGGCGCGCCGCGCGGTCATCGCCGACGTGCGCGATCCGGCCCGGATCCGCGACGTGTTCGAGTCGCACCAGCCCGAGCTCGTCTTCCATGCCGCGGCGCTGAAGCACGTGCCGATGGTGGAGGCGAACCCGCTGGAAGGGCTGCTGACCAACGCCGCCGGCACGCGCCACGTCGCCGATGCGGCCCGGGCAGCGGGCGCCGCGGCCATGGTGCTGATCTCGACCGACAAGGCGGTGAACCCGTCCAGCCTGATGGGCGCCTCCAAGCGCCTGGCGGAGATGTATTGCCAGGGGCTCGACATCGCCGCCCGCCGCGCCGGCGGCATGCGCTGCGTCACCGTCCGGTTCGGCAACGTGCTCGGCAGCACCGGCTCGGTGGTGCCGCTGTTCCGCCGCCAGCTCGAGCGCGGCGGCCCGCTCACCGTCACGCATCCCGACATGCAGCGCTACTTCATGACGGTGCGCGAGGCGGTGGGGCTGGTGCTGCAGGCGAGCGTGGTCGGGCTGCAGGCGGCGCCGCTCGCGGCGGATGGCGGCATCTTCGTGCTCGACATGGGCAAGCCGGTGAAGATCGTCGACCTGGCGCGGCAGATGATCCGACTGGCCGGGCTGCGCCCCGACCGTGACATCGAGATCCGCTTCACCGGCCTGCGTCCCGGCGAAAAACTGTTCGAGGAGCTGTTCCACGGCAGCGAGCCGCCGGTACCGACCGGCCATCCCGGCCTGCTGATCGCCGCCCCGCGCACCGCCGATCCGGCCATCGTCGGCCATGCGATCGAGGAGATTGCGGCCGCCTGCCGCGGCGGCCAGGCACGCCTGGCGCTGGCGCAGCTCGGCCGGCTGGTGCCGGAATTGGCGCACAACGCCAGCGGCGATCCGGCGTTGGCGCGGGACGCCAGGGCGTGAGCGCCGCCTCCGCCGAGCAGGGCCGGCGCATCGGCTTCATCGACCTCAAGGCACAGCAGGCCCGCATCGCCGCGCGGCTGCGGCCGCGCCTGGAGGCGGTGCTGGCACATTGCCAGTTCATCCTCGGCCCGGAGGTCGCGGAGCTGGAGGAGCGACTCGCCGCGTTCTGCGGCGCGGCGCATTGCGTCGGCATCAGCTCCGGCACCGACGCGCTGCAGATCGCGCTGATGGCCGAGGCAATCGGACCAGGCGACGCCGTGTTCCTGCCCGCCTTCACCTACACGGCGACCGCCGAGGTGCCGCTGCTGCTCGGGGCGACGCCGGTGTTCTGCGACGTCGATCCGCACACCTTCCAGCTCGACCCGGCCGGCCTCGCGGCGCGGATCGAGGGCGTTCGTCGCGCCGGGCGGCTGCGGCCGCGGGCGATGATCGGGGTCGACCTGTTCGGCCAGCCCGCCGATTGGCCCGCGCTGTCGGCAATCGCCACCCGCGAAGGCCTGTTCGCGCTCGACGACTGCGCCCAGAGCTTCGGCGCCAGCCTGCGCGGCCAGCGACTCGGCCGCGCCGCCGACGCGACGGCGATCAGCTTCTTCCCGTCCAAACCGCTCGGCGCCTATGGCGATGGCGGGGCGCTGTTGACCGACAACCCCGAACGCGCGGCGCTGTATCGCAGCCTGCGCACCCATGGCGAGGGCGCCACCCGTTACGAGGTCCTGCGCACCGGCATGAACGGGCGGCTCGATACCCTGCAGGCGGCCGTGCTGCTGGCCAAGCTCGACGTGTTCGCGGCGGAGCTCGCAGCGCGCGAGGCCGTCGCCCGGGTGTACGACGAGCGGCTCGGCGCCGTCCTGCAAGTGCCTGCGCGGGTGCCGGACAGCACCAGCGCCTGGGCGATCTACGCCGTGCTGCTGCCCGATCGCGCGACCCGCGACCGCGCCCAGGCCGAACTCGCCGCCGCCGGCGTGCCGAGCGCCATCTACTACCCGAAGCCGCTGCACCGGCAGCCGGCCTATCGGGCAACGCATGACGGCACGCCGCTCCCCTTCGCGGAGGCGATCTGCGAACGCATCCTCGCGCTGCCGATCCATCCGGACCTCACGGCAGCCGACGCTACCTGGGTCGCGGACACACTCGCCGCAGCGGTTGGGTAGTCCGCCTGCGGGGCGCCACTCGCGCCAGGTCAAGGTGGGCCCCGGACGCGGCGGAGACGACGACGCAGCAGGGAAGCGACCCCGACCTGGTCGAGCATTGCGCCGTGCTCGCGACGGTCAAGGACGCTTCGCGCCGCCTGCGGCGGTGGCCTGCGGCCATCCTTGACCGCCGCTCCGCGCGTCGCAGCATGCGAGGACAGGCCGGGGCGGAGAAACGGCCCTTCCAGCCGAACAGAGAAACACGTCGCCGGATTTCGGAGCGGACGGGATCGTTGCGGCACGGCCGGGCCAGCGGCGGAAGGCGGACGGGCAACCGCCCCGGCCCTTGCGCCGTTTGAGGCCTCTGGAGCGGGCTCGGAAGGCCGGCGGCGACGAGACGGCATCCACGCCGGGTCAGGCGCCACGCTGCCAAGGAGGCACACCCGTCATGGCCCAGTCGACACCACCCGCCGACCGTCAGCCGATCGACGAAAAGCACGATCCCAGCGTGCATGCGAGCAGACGCCAGGACCACGAACAGGCGCGTGGCGTGCCGCGCGGCGCCACCGAGCACGATCCCGCCGGCACCCCGGACGCCGAGCGGCACTCGACCGAGTCGCTGCTGGGCAGGCCGGAATTCAACGGCGCCACCGGCAAGCGGCCGGATCGGGGTGCCAACCCGGAAGCACCCCAGGGCGCCAAGCCCGAGGGCCGCTGATCCGGCGGCTCAGCGCCGCAGCGCCGACAGACCGAGCAAGACCCAGCCCGCCATCAGCAGCATGCCGCCGGCCGGCGCCACCGGCCCGGTAGCGGCCCCGCCGAGGGCGAGGCCATAGACGGCGCCACAGAACAGCAGAATCCCGGCGGTGAACGTGGCGCCGGCCGCATCGACCAGCACCCCGCCGCGCTCGCGCCACAAACCACAGGCCAGCAAGGCCAGGGCATGCCAGCCCTGCATGCGGAGGGCGCTGTCGACCACCGCCCGGTGCGCCGCGCCGAGATCGGGCAGGGCGTGCGCCGCAACCGCGGCCATCGCCACGGCCAACAGCCCGGCCAGCGCGCCAAGACCGATCCAGAGCCGCTGCATCCGCCCCTCCGTGCAGGCGCCGGCCCGGCCGGCGACGGGCAACTCATCGCGCGACGGCTATGTTCCGCCGCCGAGTCGCCCCGTATAGATAAGGGCAGCATGCCGCGCGGTGACCTGTTTCCAGAGATCGGGCCGTTCGAGACCGGCTACCTGCCCCTGACTGGGGGTCACGTCATGTATTGGGAGCAGGCTGGCAACCCGCGTGGGCAGCCGGTGCTGTTCCTGCACGGTGGCCCCGGGGCCGGAGCCGGAGCGGTGCACCGCCGCTTCTTCGACCCGGGCTTCTGGCGCATCGTCATCTTCGACCAGCGCGGCGCCGGCCGCTCCCGCCCGCTGGGCAGCCTGGCCAACAACACCACCGCCGATCTGGTCTCCGATATCGAGGCGCTGCGTCGGCATCTGGGGCTGGACCGCTGGTTGCTGTTCGGCGGCTCCTGGGGCTCCACGCTCGCCCTCGCCTATGCGCAGGCCTATCCCGAACGGGTGGTCGGGCTGGTATTGCGCGGCGTGTTCCTCGGCCGGCCGCTGGAAGTGCGCTGGTTTCTCGACGGCTTGGGCACGATCTTCCCCGACGCGCACGCGACCTTCGTGAACTTCCTGCCGGATGCGGAGCGCGGCGACGTACTGCACCACTACCTGCGCCGGCTCACCGATCCCGATCCCGGGATCCACATGCCCGCCGCCCGCGCCTGGTCGGTGTACGAGGGATCCTGCAGCACGCTTTTGCCGAGCCCCGACACCGTCGCCTCCTTCGCGCAGGACCGCACCGCCCTCGGCCTCGCCCGCATCGAGGCGTACTACTTCGCCAATGCTCTGTTCCTGCCGCCCGGCGGGCTGCTGGCGCGCATGGATCGCATCGGCATGATCCCGGGCGAGATCGTGCAGGGCCGCTACGACATGATCTGTCCGGCGCGGACGGCCTTCGATCTCGCCACCGCCTGGCCCGCGGCACGGCTGACGCTGATCCCGGATGCCGGGCATTCGGCGCTCGAGCCCGGCATCCGTCGTGCCCTGGTCGCCGCCGTCGAGCGCTTCCGCCAGTCCCGATAGCCGACTTCACCGGCGGCACCGAACAGCGGCGCCGCCATATCCGATGAGCGCAGGCCCGAGCACGACATTGCGCGACGAGATCTGCCGCTTCTCCTGAATATAACTGCATGTTTGTTGATCGCCGACACTAATTTCATGGCGGGCGCCGCGCATTTGACGTACACTTTCATGGCCATCCTGCCGAGGCCATGGTCGATGCCGTGCAGCTCCGTCGCGGCCGCCACTCACGCACTCTCCGCGCGCCACAAGCGACGGCACGCGGGATCGTGGATTGCCCGGTCGGCAGCTGGCCCGGTTCCTCTCCGCGTCTAGCTCCGCGGTATGACCGAGGAACTCTCGATCTACCTCGACCTGATCCGCTTCCTCGCAGCTTTCGTCGTCTTCTTCTCCCATATCTGCGGCCGGCGATTCACCGGCGGCCTGTTCTGGCAGGTTCCGTTCTGGGCATTTGGTCAGCCGGCCGTCGACGTCTTCTTCGTGCTCTCGGGATTTGTCATCGCGCACGCGACGCAGCGGCGCGAGGGAACTGCCGCGGAATACGCGCTGAACCGGACGGCTCGCATGTACTCGGTCGTCATTCCGGCGCTCGTCGCGACGTTTTTGCTCGACGATATCGGTCGATGCGTCCGGCCGCATTTCTACGCCCGGCTTGGCATCACGCGGGAGGAACCGCTCTGGCAGTATGCGAGCGCGCTTCTGTTTGTCGGTCGGCTGTGGTTCGCGAAGCTGACGCCGGGATCGAACGTCGCGTACTGGTCCGTCGCCTTCGAGGTCTGGTACTACATCATTTTCGGATTGTTCATCTTCGGCTCGCCGAAAAGGCGCTGGGCGCTGGCAGGCTTGGCGCTGGCAGTCGCGGGCCCCCGGATCGACGTGCTCTTCCCACTCTGGCTCGCCGGCGTCGCCAGCCACCGGGTCTGTGCGCGTGCCCGACTACGGCCGGGCCCCGCCCTGGCGCTCGCCGTGGCGCCGGTCCTGGCACTGGCCTGCTACTATCGCCTGGGCATGCCGCTGATGATCGTGGATGGACGCGTCACCCGATTGCTGGCGCGGCCGTTTCTCGTTCAGGACTATCTGGTGGGCATTGCCTTTGCCGTGCACCTGATCGGCGTCGCCGCTCTCGGCGCCTGGTCAGGTCCTATGCTTCGCCGCATCGCCCCGCGGATCCGTTGGCTCGCCGGCGCAACGTTCACCCTGTATCTCTTTCATGTTCCCGTCTCGGCGTTTCTGGTGGCGATCGTCGCATGGCCCGTCGGATCCTGGCCGAGCCGGGCGGTAACCGTTCTCGGCACGCTCGCGTTCGTGTTTGCGGCCTCCATCACCGAGCGTCGCAAGGACCTCTGGCGCCGCTGGCTGGTGCTGTTGGTCCTGCGCACGCGAGCCGTCGTCCCGCGGCTCGGCGGCGCCGGCTGACGCGCCGGGCGCAGGCTCGGCAGCTCCGCGCCGAACTTGCAGATTCGTGGGTCGGAACGGCCGGTCGGCTGAGCAGGCGGATCGCCGGCCGCGATGCCATCGACGACCGCGCGGCAGATCGCGCCGGCGATCGGCGCGCCGGGCGTAAGCTCCGTTCGATTCCCTCGCCGCCGGCCGGGCGCGGAGATCAAGCCCCCCGGACGTGACCTCAGCGTCGGCGAAGGTAGTGGTTTGAACGCGAGAAACCACAGCCTGATCGCCCGGTCCGGCCACCGGGGTTTCGCGCTGGCCCGACCACTTCCCCCGACCAGCGCCGGGGACGCGCCACACCAACCGCGATATCGCGCGCACGACATATCGCCGGTATGGTAGTGCGATTGATTCTCATGTATGCAACCATCGGTAGGCCGAATGCTCTGGCGTGCCAGGCCGGTTGTATAACGGGAGTGGCTGGCTCGCCTGGAGGCTCGGAACCATCGATACGCGCCGAAGACGCGGTCGATCCGGGTCGGATTCAACCCGGCAGCGACCGGGATCGTGGAGGCACTTGGGGGGCCCCGAAGAATGTTCATGACGCGACTGGCGAAACCACCGGACTGGAATGGGCCGCGGCCCGCGCGGCACATCAGGCCGGAACTGCGCCGGATTGCCGCACTGCTGACCTTCCTCGCGCCGTTACCGCCGCGGCGGGAGATGGCGCTCAGCCGGCAGATCCAGGCAAACATGCGCACGCATTCTTTCGAGGACTCGGCCTATGCGGCGCTGCGCGAGATCGGCTGGACCGATCGCAGCGCCCGCAATCTGCTCCTCGCCGTGCGGCGGACCCCGCACACCGATCCGCGCCATCGCCATTCCATCGAGGAGACGATGCGGCGATTGCTGGAGACGGCGTCCGGCCCGGACTTCGAGCCGCTGGAGCGCGCCATGCCTTGACGCGGCAGGGCGGGCCGGCGCGGCCGTGCCGCGACCGGCCCGCCGGTCAATCGTTCATCGGATAGGCCGCCATCAGCCGCTTCTGTTGCCGCCACAGCCGCCGCATCTCGACGAGCGAGCTGGGTCGGTGCCCGAGCCGGCGCATGTCGCTGCCGATCCGGAAGGCGGCGCCGTAATGGAAGAACTGCGCCGCGTAGGCCTCGCGCAGCGTGGTGTCCGGATCCCAGATATGGGTCGCCTCGGAGCCCACCCCGTTCACCTCGATGATGCGGAAACCCTCGCCCCGGCGCAGCTCGGCCAGGCTGGCGAAGCGCACGTCGAACCGGCCGAAATGGAACTGCCGGATATCACGGGCGATCGCGTCGAACCGGGCCGTCATGGCCGGCGTCACCTCGGCCGTGCCGTTGCGGAAGATCGAGCCCTTGCAGTGGTTGCCGCTGAACACCAGCCGCACCCGTGCCCCGGCCGGCGGCACCTCGCCCAATCGGGCCGCCAGGCGCGGCAGGTAGAGATGCGGCACCCGGCCGGCGCGCTCATCGGCCAGGACCAGCTCGCGCAGCGTCGAGCGTCCGTCGCCGGTCACATGCGGCGCGAGTTTCAGCGTGATCGAGGTGATGCGCCCGCGCGCCTCGCCGGGCCGGCGCATGTAGAACACGCCGGCCTCGCCCTCATCGGGCACCAGTTCCTGCACCACGAGCGCCGCCTCGGCCGGGTAGAGCGGCAGCATCGCGGCCAGCGCCGCCGCATCCGCCGCCAGCCGCACGCCGGTGCCGTTGCAGCCCAGATCCGGCTTGACGACGACCGGCCAGGCGATCCCCGCCGCCTCGATCGCCCGCAGGGCCGCGGCGGGCTCGCGCGCGCCGGCGGCCAGCGTGACGTAGGGCGCGATCCAGGGCCGCGCCGCCGCCCCCGCCAGCTCCAGGATGGCGCTCTTGCTCTCGCCGCACAGACCGCCCGTGACGATCGCCGGATTGGCGGCGGTCGGCAGGCTGAAGCTGCCGTAGCGCAGCCCGAGGACGAACCATTGCAGCGCCACCGGCAGGTAGAACAGCCAGCCCGGCGCGAACTCGAAGCTGGATGTGATGTGGCCGACCCGCACCCCGCGCCGGGCCGCGAGAACTTGGCGCAGCGTCGTGCCGCTCATCGCTGCACGTCCGCCTGCATGCGCGCGACCACCCGGCCGGCAATCACCACCACCGCGGCGAAGCCCAGCGCACCCGCCCAGCGCCAGGCGCCGAAATGTTCCATCAGCACGTGGCCGACATGCAGCGACACCCCGAACAGCAGCGACGTCCAGATCAGCGTGGCGACGATCGCCGCCAGGGCGAAGCGGGTGAAATTCGCCCCGACGAAGCCGCAGGCGGTGTAGGTCGGCAGCCGCGCGCCGGGCATGAACCGGCTGATGATCACGACTTTGAACAGCCGCGCGTTCAGCCAGTCCCGGCCGGTGCGCGCCCGCTGCGGCGGGATCCAGCGATGCGCCCAGGGAAACATCGCAGCGAGCTGCCCGAGCCCGTACAGCCCGATGTCACCCAGCACGATCCCGACATAGAGCGACGTGATCGCCAGCCCCAGGCTGATCGTGTCGCTCTCGACCTGCATGGCGGCGAGCACCGTCGCCGCGTCTTCCAGGATGAAGGTGCCGGCGATGATCGCCCCGGCCTGCACCGCCGGATGCCTGCCCGCGACATGCAGCAGCTCGGCGACCGAGATGTCGAACATCGACGCGCTCACCCGCTCCGCTGCGGCGAGGGCGGCCGCCGGCGGCGCGGCAGGCTGCCCGCCCTGGTGGAATGCTGACCTGCCACGCCTCGTCCGTCCCTGATCCGCTCCGCGCCGCGCCCGCGCCACCCGGCGCGTCGTTCCACGTACAAGCCGAGTCGCCGGCCGGCGGTTTGGGCCGCGCTGCGTTCACCACCCCGTGAGCAAAGGGGCACGCCGGCGCCGGGGCGGCCGAATCCATCCGTCCACGCGCGCCGGTATAGGCGGAGTGATGTGGGTTTGACACCCCCTCTGCTCCGCACAATGCCCGACGGCAGCCAAATCCGACACATCGTCGCATTTCGCGGGTCAGCCGCCGCCCGCCCCCGTTACCGCGCCCTGGTCCGACGTTCGGCGCAGACGATCGTCACCTCCGGCGCCTGCCGCCGGCGGCCGGCCGGACCGTCGCTCCCCGGATGCGAAATCTCCCGCCCGCGCCCACCGCCCGGGAGTATCCTGGGCCAGGTATCCTGAGGTTGCCCGGCCGGGCTTGCCAGCGCCGGCCGCAGGCCCTTTATGCTGCACCGCACCATGCCCCTCGCAGAACCCGCGCGTCCGCCACGCTTCCGCCCGGAAGCCCTGTTCCGACCCCGCTCGGTCGCGCTGATCGGCGACGGCTCCGCGGCGGCGGACCGCGTCCTGCACAATCTCGCCGCCGAACGCTTCCACGGGCGGCTGATGGCGGTCGGTTGGCCCGCCGAGGGGCTGCCCACCGGGGTCGAGCCGGTCGCGGATGCCGCCGCCCTGCCCGTCCCGCCCGACCTCGCAATCGTCGCCGCCGCCGGCCCGGCCGCGGCCGCGGCACTGGCAGCGCTGGGCCGGGTCGGGGCCGGCCTCGCCGTGGTGACCGGAACCGCCGACGAGGCGCCGCCCGCCGCCCGGGCGGCGGGGCTGCGGCTGGTGGGACCGGGCTCGTTCGGCGTTGCGCTGCCGGGATCCGGCCTCAACGCAACGACGGGGCATCTGCCGCCGCCCGCCGGGCGGGTGGCGCTGGTCGCGCAGTCGGCGGCACTGTGCCGCACCCTGCTCGACTGGGCCGGGCCGAACGGCATCGGCTTCTCCGCCATCGTCGGCATGGGCGAGCGCGTCGATCTCGGCTTCGCCGCGGTGCTCGACTGGCTCGCCCGCGACGGCAAGACCGGCCTCGTCGTGCTCGACGTCCGCCGCATCATTGACGCCCGCGCCTTCCTCTCGGCCGCCCGCGCCTGCGCCCGGCTGCGGCCGGTGGTCGCGATCCGCACCGGCGCGCGGCTCGCCGACCCGTCCGGCAGCGGCGCCGCCTTCCACGCCGCGCTGCGGCGCGCCGGCGTGGTCTCGGTGCGGCGGCTGGATGACCTGCTCGCCGCCATCGAGACGCTGCATCGCGGCCGCCCGGCCCGCGGCGAGGCGCTGGCGATCGTCGGCAACACCGTCGGCGCCAGCCAGCTCGCCGCCGATGCGGCGCTCGCGGCGGAGATCCCGCTGGCCCGACTGTCGCCACCGACGCAACTCGCGCTGCGGCTGCTCCTCGGCGGGCCGGACGCGGGGCGGGACCTGCTGCCCGCCGACGGCCGCGCGCTGGTCCATGTCCCGCCTGACCCGCCGCTGCGGCTCGCGGAGGCCGCTGCGATGATCGCCGGGGCGCCGGAAGTGGGCGGCATCGTCCTGGTGCACGCGCCGGACGGGCCGGGCGACGCGACCATGACGGCAGCCCTCGCCGCCGGAGCCCGGTCGCTGCGCGTGCCGGTGCTGGTCGCGGCGATGGGCGAGACGACCGGCGCCCGGCATCGCCGCGAGCTCGCCGCCGTCGGCATCCCGGTCTTCGCCGCGCCGGAGCAGGCGGTGCGCGGCTTCGGCCATCTTCTGCACCAGCTCCGCGCCGCCGCCGCGGCGCACGAGCTGCCGCCGAGTGCGGTGCTGCCGATCGCCCCGGACCGGGCCGCGGTGTCGCTCCGGCTGCAGGCGCTGCGCGCCGAGCGCCGCCTCTGGCTCACCCAGGACGAGGCGCTGGCGGTGCTCGCCGCCTATGGCGTGCCGCTGGTGCCGACCCGCCTCGCCGCGACCCCGGCCGCCGCCGCCACCGCCGCGGCGCAGCTCGGCTTCCCCGTCGTGCTCAAGCTGCGGCGCCTCGGTCCGCCGGATCCGGCGGCCGCCAGCGGGCTCGCCTTCGACCTCGCCGACGCCGCCTCGGTGCAGCACGTGGCAGCAACCATGCTGCAAAGCATCGACGTGCCGGACCAGGACGGTCCCGGCCTGCTGGTCCAGGCGCAGGTCGCGCGGTCGCGCGAATTGCGGATCCAGGTCGAGGACGATCCCATGGTCGGCCTCACGATCGGCTTCGGCCAGGGCGGCACCGCCGCGCCGCTGCTCGATGACATCGCCTTCGACCTGCCGCCGCTCAACCTGCCGCTCGCCCGGGCGCTGATCGCCTCCACCCGTGTCGGCGCCACGCTCGGCGCCCTCCGCGACCGGCCGGCCGCCGATGCCGAAGCCGTCGCGGAGACGCTGGTGCGGGTCAGCCAGCTCCTCGTCGACGTGCCGGAAATCGCCGCGCTGGAGATCAACCCGCTCTTCGCCGACGCGGGCGGCGTGCTCGCCGGCGACGCCTGGATGCGGCTGCGGCCGCCCGGCGAGCTCGGCCGCCTCGCCATCGCCCCATACCCGGGCGAACTCGTCACCACCGCCACGATCGCCGGCGATCCGCTCACCATCCGGCCGATCCGGCCCGAGGATGCCGAGGCCTATGCCGAGCTGTTCCGCCACGTCCCGCCCGAGGATCTGCGCCTGCGCTTCTTCGTCTCCCTCCGCGAAGTGCCGCCGGAGCAGATCGCCCGCATGACGCAGATCGACTACGACCGCGAGATGGCCTTCGTCGCCGTGCGCGACGCGAGCGGCGAGGCGCTGGGCGGCGCGCGCCTGGTCTGCGAACCGGGCGAGAGCGGCGGCGAATTCGCCGTCCTGGTCCGTCGCGACATGAAAGGAACCGGGCTCGCGACACTCCTCATGCACCGCCTGATCGACTGGGCGCACCGGCAGGGCCTCTCCGAGATCACCGGGCAGGTGCTGGCGGAAAACCGGCCGATGCTCGGCCTCGCCGAACATCTCGGCTTTACCCTCCGGCACGACCCGGACGATCCCGGCGTCGTCGATCTGACCCTGGCCCTGCCGGCGCAGACCTCCGACTGATGCGCTTGCCGCCGCCGATCCGCCTGAACCGCCGCGGCCTGCGCCGCGCGCTGCGCGCCGCATCGGAGCTGCTCGGCGCTCCCTGGGCGCCGACACCCTTCGCAAGCTTCGCCGCACGCGCCCAGGGCGTGATCGAAATCGACGCCTTCGGCTCCAATCCGGGCCAGCTGCGCATGCTCGTCTACGTCCCGCCGGAACCACCACGCCCCGGCGCGCCGGTCGTCATGCTGCTGCACGGCTGCGGCCAGGATGCCGCCGCCTTCGCCGCGCAATCCGGCTGGATGGCCGTCGCCGAGCAGAACCGGTTGCCATTGCTACTGCCGGAACAGACCGCCGGGAACAACCGGCACCGCTGCTTCAACTGGTTCCGCCCGGGCGACACGCGGCGCGGCCGCGGCGAGCTGCTGTCGCTGCGCCAGATGCTGGCGGAAGCCAAGCGCCGCTTCGGCAGCGACCCCGCCCGCAGCTACGTGGTCGGGCTCTCGGCGGGCGGCGCCATGGCCGCCTCGCTACTCGCCGCCTACCCCGAGGCCTTCGCCGCCGGCGCCGTAGTGGCCGGATTGCCGGTCGGCACCGCGTCCTCCATCTCCGAGGCGGTGCTGCGGATGCACCACGCCGATGTCACCGTGCCCGCCGCGGAATGGGAGGCGCGGCTGCGTCGCGCGGCGCCGCCCCGCTTCAGCCGCAACTGGCCGCGGCTCTCCATCTGGCACGGCTCCGAGGACCGCGTCGTCGATCCGCGCCATGCCGAGATCATGGCCGCGCAGTGGACGGCGGTGCACGGATTGGCCGGACCGCCGGTGATCGACGCGCGAGTGCCCCCCGAGGCCCGGCACCAGGTCTGGGGCAATCCCGGTGCGGCAGCGGTGGAGCTCTGGACCATCGGCGGGATCGGACACGGGTTTCCGATCGATGCACGGGAAGGCGGCACACCGGGACCGTTCGTGGTCGAAGCGGGGATCGGGGCGACGCAGTGGATCGCTCGGTCCTGGGGACTGCGGCAGGGATGAAGAGAAGAGCGGGCTCCGCCCGCACCCGCCAGGGGCCTTGCCCCTGGACCCCTTCACCAGGTGAGGCGAAGACGCGCGGGGCCGGACTCCCGGTCCCGCGCGAACGACGGATCAGCGCCGCTTGCGGCGGGTGAGGAAGCCGAGGCCGAACAGACCGGAGCCCAGCAGGGCAATGCTCGCTGGTTCAGGGGCCGGCGTCGGCGCCGGATCGCTGAGCTGGAAGCTGGCATCGACCTTGCCGCACGCGTCATAGCCGTAACAGTTGTTGCCGGCGGTGAGCGTCGTGTCCGACAGGTTGATGGTCAGCGCCTGGCCGTTGTCGAGCGCAATGCTGAGCGGGTCGTCCCAGGTGATCGTGCCGCTGTAGTCGTATGTCTGGAAGATCCAGACCCCGTGCACGGTCTGGGTCTCGGTCGTCGACCCGCCGAGCGAGCCGCTGCCCGTGCCGGGCTGGGTGATGTTGAACGTGACCGAAATGTCGTCGGTCTGCGTCTGGTTGCCGCTGGCCGTGATGTAGGTGCAGAGGTCAAGGAAGTCCGACATCGTCACCGCGGAGCCGCCGGCCTGGACGTCGACGGAGAAATTGCCGCCGTTGTACCCGGTGCCGTTGAAGGCATCATGGACGATCAGGTGATTGTTGTTGGTGAGATCTGAAAAACTGGCGCTGCCGGCAACCGTCGTTGTCGGCGACGGCGTGGCGTGCGCCACCCCGAGCATCGCAAGCGTGGAACCGGCGATAAGAACAGCCTGAAGAACGTGACGCGACATCTTCGAAAAACTTCCTTTTTGACGAACGGCGACGCACCGCCCGTCAATGCGATAATCGTGCCATTGTAGAAATAGCTTGGGAGATCAGGATCTTATCACGACGGACCGGCTTGAGCGCAGGCCCGGCCGGTTGCAACTGGTAAAGTTACCCGACGGGTGGCCCATATGACCGCATAGATTACCTACCACCGCATGTTACATGCGCGGCACGGCCCGCTCAGCCGAGGTAGCGCGCCGTCAGATGCGCGACGAAATCCGCGGGATCGAGCGGCTTGCCGGTCGCCTCGCGCAGCAGGTCGTTGAAGCCGAGCAGGCTGCCACGGGCGTGGACGTGCTCGCGCAGCCACGCCAGCAGCGGCGCGAGATCTCCCTGCAGCAGCGCTGCCTCGAGCCCCGGCACCGCCCGGCGCGCCGCCGCCATCAGCTGCGCCGCCGCCATGGCGCCGAGCGTGTAGCTCGGGAAATACCCGAACCCGCCATCGTACCAATGGATGTCCTGCAGGCAGCCCTGCGCGTCATCCGGCGGGGTGATGCCGAGCAGCGCGTGCATGCCGTCATTCCAGGCGCCGGGCAGGTCGCGCACCGCCAGCGTGCCGGCGACCAGTGCCTGCTCGAGGTTGAAGCGCAGGATGACATGCGCGGGATAGGTCATCTCATCCGCCTCGACGCGGATGAAGCCGCGCGCGACGTGCCGCCAGAGTCGCGCCAGATTCCCCGCCTCGTATGGCGCGGCATCGCCGCCGAAACGCTGGTGCAGCAGCGGCCCGAGCCAGGCGAGATAGGCATCGGAGCGGCAGGCCTGCATCTCGATCAGCAGCGACTGGCTCTCATGCGCCGCCATCCCGGCCGCCTCGCCGACCGGCTGGCGCGCATGCGCGGCCGGCAGGCCGCGCTCATACAGCGCGTGGCCGGTCTCGTGCATCACCCCCATCAGCGCCTGGGCGAAATCCGCCTCGTCGTAACGGGTGGTGATGCGCACATCCGTGGGCGTGCCGCCGCAGAACGGATGCGTCGAGCGGTCGAGCCGCGCGTGCCGGTAATCGAGTCCGGCGCGCTCCGACAATGCGTGGCAGAGCGCCTCCTGCACCGCGGCCGGAAACGGGCCCTGCGGCCGCAGCGGCGATGCTTCCCGCGCCTGGCGTTGCTCGGCGCGCGGCAGGGCCTCGGCGAGAAAGTCACGATACCGGTCGAACACTGGTGCCACATCGGCAACACCGATGCCGCGCTGGAACCCGTCCATCAGCGCGTCGTACGGCGAGAGACCCAACGCCGGCGCGAGCGCGGCGGCGGCCTCGCGGATCAGCCGCACCACCTCCGCCAGCGGCTCCTCGACCAGGGGAAAGTCGGCGGTGCGCCGTGCCTCGCGCCAGACCGTCTCGCAGGCCGAATTGGCGCGCGCCTGTGCTTCGACGAGATCGTGCGGCAGCGCCGTGGCGCGGATCTGCGCGTGGCGCATCAGCCGCAGATTGGCCGCCTGCCAAGGGCCAGAATCCGGATCGGGATCGGGCGCGCCTGCCTCGGCCGCGTCGAGATCGTCGGCGAGCTCCGGCGCGGTCAGCAGCCCGTGCGCCAGCCCGGCCAGCACGGCGAGCTGGTCGCCGCGCGCCGCCGCACCACCCGGCGGCATCACCGCCGCCGCGTCCCAGGACAGCATCGATGACGCCTCGCCGATCGTGGCGATACGGGCGAAGCGCGCCGCCGCGCGCGCATAGGCCGCCTGAGACGGCGCCAGGGGTGCATTCATGCGCGAACCGCCTTGCGGGCCCAGAGGACGAAAATGACCAGCAGCGCCCCGGCCAGCCCGAACCACGTCAGCGCGTAGTTGAGATGGTTGTTGAGCGGCCGCGGCAAGTGCTGCGCCGGGGCCGGATATTGCCCGGGCTCGGATGGACCCATGGCGATGAGCAGGAACGGCGCCACCTGCTTGAGCCCGAGCGCCGCCGCCATCACCGGCACGTCCGGGGAAAAGAAGCGCCGCGCCTCCGGATCGTCAGGGGCGCTCAGCCAGCCAGGCCGCTCCGTGTGGCGGATGAAGCCGTTCACGGTGACCTCGCCCGGCGGCTCGGCGATCGGCGCCGCCGGCTGGTCCGGTACCCAGCCACGATCGACCAGCACCGGCGGCGCCCCGGCGCGATCGAGCGGCTCGATCAGGTCGGCGCCCATGGCCCGCCCCTGCGGCGTGTTGCGCACGCTGACACCGTACCAGGCCGTCACCTCGCTCTGCAGCCGACCGTGCACGCTGACCTTGGTGAAGGGACGCGGATGTGCCGGCAGCGGCACCGGCGGCGCCGCCTCGGCGCGCGCGATCTCCGTCAGCAGGCCCTCCTTCCAGGTCAGGCGATGCAGTTGCCAGACGCCGAGCCCAACCAGGATTGCCAGCATCCCGAGCGTCAGCAGCAATGGACCGAGCAGGCGCCGCAGCGGCGCCCGCAGCGCCGGCATGGCAAGCACACTCAAAGCCCCATCTCACGCTTGCGGTAGTGGTACTGTGCCGCAACCAGCCCGGCCTTGGCCACGCGCATCACCGCGATGCTGAGCGGCACGGTCAGCACCGGCCAGAGCACGATATGCACCCACAGCGGCGGCGCGAAGCGGAACTCCACCCAGAAGGCGAGCGCCACGATCACCACGCTGACCACCATGATCCCGGCGAAGGCGCCGCCATCGCCGGTATCGACCTGGCTGAGATCGAGGCCGCAGACCGGACAGGATTGCCGCACCGTCAGCAGCCCGGCGAACAGCGGCCCGCGGCCGCAACGCGGGCAGCGGCCGGTCAGCGCCACCTGCGCGATGGAGGGCCCGGTGGCCGAGCCCGACACCGGCCCCGCCCGGCCTACTCGAGCGCCGGCGGGCCGGCGCCCCACCAGTAAATGCAGACGAACAGGAACAGCCACACCACGTCGACGAAGTGCCAGTACCAGGCCGCGGCCTCGAAGCCGAAATGCCGCTGCGGCGAGAAGTCGCCGCGCCGGGCACGGAACCAGCAGACGATCAGGAAGGTGGTGCCGACCATGACGTGAAAGCCATGGAAGCCGGTCGCAAGGAAGAACACCGACGGATAGATGCCGCCCGAGAACGGCCACGGCGCCATCGAGTATTCCCAGGCCTGCAGGCTGGTGAACGACAGACCCAGCAGGATGGTCAGGCCGAGGCCGATGATCAGGTGCCGGCGGTCATTCTCGATCAGGCTGTGATGCGCCCAGGTGATCGTGCAGCCGGAGAGCAGCAGGATCATCGTATTGAGGAAGGGCAGGCTGAACGGATCGAAGGTGTGCACGCCGAGCGGCGGCCACATCGGCACCTTGGCGCCGGAGACGTGGTCGGGGAACAGCGCGAAATTGAAGAACGCCCAGAAGAAGGCGACGAAGAACATCACCTCGCTGGAGATGAACAGGGCCATGCCGTAGCGCAGCCCGAGCCGGACGACCGGCGTGTGCACCCCGGCGGCGCGGCTCTCCCGCAGCACGTCGCGCCACCACAGGACCATCACCGACAGCACGATCAGGATGCCGAGTGCCAGCAGCCAGTAGGAGCCGAAATGCGCAACCCAGATGATGCCGAGCACGGTGAGCCCGCCGCCGAGCGCGCCGATGATCGGCCACGGGCTGGGATCGACCAGGTGATACGGCTGCTTCAGTCCGGACGATAGCGGCGCCGGCGTGACGTCGCTCGCCAGATGATCGGCCGTCGCCCCATGCACGTCGCTGCTCATGCCCAGCCACCCGCGAAACCGTGACGTATCATCTCCCGCAAATCCCCTTGCCGTTCAAGGTCCGGCGCATGCCGCCCGCGCTCAATGCCCCGCCAGCCTGACCATGGCGATGGCATAGAACAGCGCGGCGAGCGCGAGCAGCACCACCAGCATGGCGACGTTACGCCCCCGCCGGCGGCGCCGCATCTCCGCCGCCTGCTCCGGCGTCGGCCGCGGCGGAAAGTCCGACATCGCGTTCAACGCACGAACCGGTCGACCGCCAGCGCCAGGAACAGCACCGCGAGATAGAGCAGCGAGTAGCGGAACGCGGCCTTGGCCGGCGCATCGCGGGTCAGGCTGACCCCGGCCGCGTCCTGCCGGTCGCGCAGCACCCGCCAGGCGCAGACCAGGAAACCGAGGCCGAGCGCGGCCGCGGCGAAGCCGTAGACGGGGCCGGTCTCACCGAGCATCCAGGGCAGCAGCGACAGCGGCACCAGCACCAGCGTGTAGGCCATCACCTGCCGCCGCGTCTCCCGCGCCCCGGCGACGACGGGCAGCATCGGCACCCCGGCGCGCTGGTAGTCGGCATGCGCGAACAGCGACAGCGACCAGAAATGCGGCGGCGTCCAGCAGAAAATGATCGCGAACAGCAGCAGCGGCATCCATCCGACCGAGCCGGTCACCGCCGCCCAGCCGATCAGCGGCGGGAAGGCGCCGGCGGCGCCGCCGATGACGATGTTCTGCGGCGTCCGCCGCTTCAGCCAGATCGTGTAGACGAAGACGTAGAAGACGATCGAAAGCGCCAGCAGCCCCGCCGCGACGACGTTGGTCGCCAGGAACATGACGATCACCGAGCCCGCCGCGAGCGTCACGCCGTAGGCGAGCGCCTCGCCGGGCTCGATCCGGCCGGCGGGAATCGGCCGGCGCGCGGTGCGACGCATCAGCGCGTCGATGTCACGCTCGTACCACATGTTGATCGCACCCGCGGCCCCGGCGGCGACGGCAATGCACAGGATCGCGGTCACCGCCAGCACCGGGTTGAGATGCCCGGGGGCCACCAGCAGGCCGACGAGGCCGGTGAACACCACGAGCGCCACCACCCGGGGCTTGAGCAGGACGATCCAGTCGCGGATCTCCGCCCCGGCGACGCCGAGGGCGGCGGCCTCCACCCCGCGCGCGTCCGGCATCAGCGGATCCGCGGCAGCTCCTCGAAGGTGTGGAACGGCGGTGGGGAGCTCACCGTCCATTCCAGCGTCGTCGCCCCCTCACCCCAGTAATTGGCGGGCACATGCTCGTGCGAGGTGAAGGTGCGATAGAGCACGTACAGGAACACCAGGGTCGAAAGCCCGGCAATGTAGGCGCCGATCGAGGCGACGAAGTTCCAGCCGTGGAACGCCTCCGGATAGTCCGGGTAGCGCCGCGGCATGCCGGCAGCACCCAGGAAGTGCATCGGGAAGAAGGTCAGGTTGACCCCGATGAAGGTCATCCAGAAATGCACCTTGCCCCAGAACTCGGGATACTGGTGCCCGGACATCTTGCCGATCCAGTAGTAGAACCCGGCGAAGATCGAGAACACCGCGCCGAGCGACAGCACGTAGTGGAAGTGCGCCACCACGTAGTAGGTGTTGTGCAGGATCTGGTCGATGCCGGCATTGGACAGCACCACGCCGGTGACGCCGCCGACGGTGAACAGGAAGATGAAGCCGATCGCCCAGAGCATCGGCGTCTTCAGGTCGATCGAGCCGCCCCACATCGTGGCGATCCAGGAGAACACCTTGATGCCGGTCGGCACGGCGATGATCATCGTCGCGGCCATGAAGTAGGCCCGGGTGTCGACGCTGATGCCGGAGACGAACATGTGGTGCGCCCAGACCACGAAGCCCACCACCCCGATCGCCACCATCGCGTAGGCCATGCCGAGATAGCCGAAGATCGGCTTGCGGCTGAAGGTCGAGATGACGTGGCTGATGATCCCGAAGCCCGGCAGGATCATGATGTAGACCTCGGGGTGGCCGAAGAACCAGAACAGGTGCTCGAACAGCACCGGGTCGCCGCCGCCGGCCGGGTCGAAGAACGCGGTGCCGAAATTGCGGTCGGTGATCAGCATGGTGATGGCGCCGGCCAGCACCGGGATCGACAGCAGCAGCAGGAAGGCGGTGACGAGCTGCGACCAGACGAACAGCGGCATCTTGTGCAGCGTCATGCCCGGCGCGCGCATGTTGAAGATCGTGGTGATGAAGTTGATCGAGGCGAGCAGCGAGCTGATGCCGGCCAGGTGCAGCGCGAACAGCGTGCAGTCCATTCCGATCCCGGTCTCGTAAGTCGAGTTGGAGAGCGGCGGATACAGCGTCCAGCCGGTGCCCGATTCACCCAGGAACAGCCCGGTCATCACCAGGCAGAAGGCCGGCACCAGCAGCCAGAAGCTGATGTTGTTCAGCCGCGGGAACGCCATGTCCGGGGCGACGATCATGATCGGGATGAACCAGTTGCCGAAGCCGCCGATCATCGCCGGCATGACCGTGAAAAAGATCATGATCAGGCCGTGCGCCGTGACGATCGTGTTCCATTCCT
>DATJSJ010000306.1:0-2038 GCA_035504175.1 Acetobacteraceae bacterium | reverse complement strand
AGATGCATCACCTCCTGCCGCGGACCGCTGCAGCGGACGCGCAGCCGCTCGATCACCCGCCGGGCCTCCGCCACGGCCAGTCGTGACCGCACGAACGGGCCGCGGCTGATCTGTGCCAGCGCGCCGCTGGTCAAGTTCTCCTCGACATCGAGGCCGGGGAACAGCGCCTTGCGCACCCGGTCATCGGCGACGAGGTAGATGCCGGCGCCGATCGCCTCGGCCACGTCCGCCGGCAGGCGGTCGAGGCCGGGCAGCTGCACGCGCCCCGCGCGCGCCGCATGGCGGAACCCGGCCAGGCGCTCCAACAGTTCCGTCTGCCCGGCGCCGAGCACGCCGGCGAGGCCGACGACCTCGCCGCGCCGGACTTCCAGCGCCGGCACGCGCAGCCGCGCGATCTCGGCATCGTGCAGCGCAAGCGCGATCTCGCCCGGGCGGGCATGGCTCACCCAGTCGACGTCGTCGATCGCGCGCCCGACCATCAGGCGCACGATCTCGGCCGGCGTCGCCGCGCCGACCGCGCCGTCGAACACCTTGCCGCCGTCCTTCATCACCGCGACGCGGTCGCAATGTGCGAACACCTCGTTGAGGTGATGCGTGATGAACAGGATGGCGAGGCCACGTTGCTTGAGATCATCGAGGAAGGCGAACAGCAGCCGCGTCTCGGCGAGCGACAGCGAAGCGGTCGGCTCGTCGAGGATCAGCACCGCCGGGTCGTGCGCGATCGCCTTCAGGATGTCGAGGATCTTGCGCTCGCCGAGCGTGAGCTCGCTGCATTCGCGGGCGAGATCGATCGCGACGCCGAACCGCGTCGCCAGCGCCTGCGCCGCGCGGCGCAGCGCCGGCGCGTCGATCAGCCCGCCGCGCCGCGGCTCGCGGCCGAGCATGATGTTCTCCGCCCCGGTCAGGCAGGGAATGATCGCCACCTGCTGGTGCGCGACGGCGATCCCCGCCGCCTGGGCGTCGGCGACGTCGTGCAGCACGATCTCGCGCCCGTCCACGGCGAGCTGGCCGGCATCCGGCATCACCGCGCCGCAGACGATCTTGACCAGCGTCGACTTGCCGGCGCCGTTGGCGCCGACCAGGCCGAGGATCTCGCCGGCGCAGAGATCGAGATCGACCGCGTCCACGGCGCGCGTGGCGCCGAAACTCTTGGCGATGCCGCGCGCGGCGAGGCGCGCCGCCCCGCCCGCGCCGGGACGCGTGGCGGCCACGGCCGGCTCCGGCCCGCCCGGGTCAGAGAATGCCGTGGCCACGCGCCGTCTCAGCCCTTCATGCCCGCGATCGCCCGCTCGCGGTAGACGTAGTAGAGATCGGTCGCGTTGTAGGTCGGCTCATTGGGCGGCGGCAGGTTCACGCCCTTGACCAGCAGCGGCGCCGGGAACTCGACCGTCGGAATCGGCGCCACCTCCTTCACCGGCCGGCCCTTGCCGACGATCTCGTTGACCATCCAGCCGCCGTAGGCGCCCCACAGCTCGAAGGCCTGGGCGCAGGTGGCGTCCAGCGGATAGCTCGGATTGCGCATGCGCTCGAGCGCCGTCGGATGCCCGTCGCAGCTCACGACGAAGATCTTGTCCTGCAGCTTGTGCGCCATGATGACTTCGGCGGCCGCCATCGCCGGCTCGTCCCAGGGGCACCAGATGGCGTCGAGCTGGTCACCGAAGCGGGTCACCCAGTCATTGACGGCGTTCTGCGTCGTCTCGAAGAAGCCGGCGTATTGGATCACCCGATCGGCCTTCAGCGAGATCCACTCGTTCTCGCTCAGGATCGCGCGCAGCACCTTGCCGCGCTTGCGCGTGCCGTGATGGAAGTTGGCGATGACGGCGCAGATGTTCGCCTTGGTCTTGCCCTGGCTCAGCAGCTTGTCGACCATGTACTGGCCGTACTGCCCGCCCATCACGTAGTTGTTGCTGGTGATGTCGGCGATCGCCGGCGCCTGCCAGCCGGAATCGAGGCTGAAGAACGGGATCTTCGACCGCTCCAGATCCTGCAGCGCGCTGTGCGCCGCGGTCAGCGTGCCGAACAGCACCATGATCGCGTC
>DATJSJ010000305.1:0-13103 GCA_035504175.1 Acetobacteraceae bacterium | reverse complement strand
CCCCCCCCCCCCCCCCATCTTCCTTCCCACCCCCCCATGAGCCTCCAGGTCCGCCTGCGGCACCGCTTCGGCGCGTTCGCGCTGGATGCGACCTTCGAGGCGCCGGCGCCCGGGGTAACGGCGTTGTTTGGTCCGTCCGGCTCCGGAAAATCGACGGTGATTTCGGCGGTTGCCGGTCTGCTGCGTCCCGACTTCGCGGTGATCGCGGTCGGCGATGTCGTGCTGGCGGATTCGGAGCGTCGCATCTGGGTGCCGGCGGAACGGCGTCGGATTGGCCTGGTGTTTCAGGACTCCCGTTTGTTTCCGCATCTCTCGGTGGAGTCGAACCTGCGCTATGGGCTGCGCCGCGTGCCGCGCGGGGTGGCGCGGGCGGTGGCGATGGGTGAGGTGGTCGAGCTGCTCGGGATTGGGCGGCTGCTGGGCCGCCGGCCGGCGACGCTGTCGGGCGGCGAGCGGCAGCGTGTGGCGATCGGGCGGGCGCTGCTGGCGCAGCCCCGGCTGCTGCTGATGGACGAGCCGCTGGCCAGCCTGGATGCGGCGCGCAAGGCCGAGATCCTGCCCTATCTGGCGCGGCTGAAGGCGGCGCTCAACCTGCCGATCCTGTACGTGACGCATGCGCTGGAGGAGGTGGCACGGCTCGCGGACGCGCTGGTGCTGATCGAGGGCGGGCGGGTGCAGGCGGCGGGGCCGCTCGGGGAGGTGGCGGCGCGGGCGGATTTGCCGCTGGCGCTGCGCGACGATGCGGGTGGCGTGCTCGCGGTGCGGGTCGCAGCGCATGACGCGGCGGCGCGGCTGACGCGGCTCGAGGCGGGCGGTGTCGTGATCTGGGTGCCGTTGCTTGCGGCGCCGCCGGGGGCGGCACTGCGGGTGCGGGTACCGGCGCGGGAGGTGATCCTGGCCCGGGCGGTGCCGGCTGCGATCAGCGTGCACAACATGGTGGAGGCGCAGGTGCGCGCGATCGCGCACGATACGGCGCGGAACGCGGCGCTGGTGGAGTTGGCCGCCGGATCCGGGCGGCTGCTGGCGCGGGTGACGCCGGACGCGGTGGCGCGGCTGGGATTGGCACCGGGTGGGGCGGTGCTGGCGCTGTTCAAGTCGGTGGCGGTGGAAGTGCTGGAATAGGCCCGGGCGGGCGAGTGCCGCGCGGCGCGGATCGCGTCACTCCGCGACGATCAACTGCACACCCGACCGCTCCAGGGCATCGGCGATGTCGGGGGGCGGGTGCGCGTCGGCGACGAGATGCTGGATCCGGTCGAGCGATGCGACGAGGGCGAAAGCCGACGAGTTGAACTTGCTCTGATCCGCCAGGACGATCGTGCGTCGGGCGAGCCCTATCATGCTCGCGGTTTCCGTCGCCTCGTCCAGCCGTCCCATCGTGATGCCGGTGACGGACAGGGCGGTGACGCCGACGACCGCCGTATCGACTCCAAACCCGGTGACACCCGGCAGACCGATCGGGCCGATCGTCACCTGCTGCGCCGGCCAATAGGCGCCGCCCAGGACGTAGATTGCACGCACCGCCGCCGCCGGAGTTACCGGCGCCACCCGCAGGTTGTTCGTGACGATGGTGAGGTCCCGGTGCTTGCCGAGGGCGGCGGCGAAGGCGCAGGTCGAGGAGCCGCCGTTGAGCAGCAACGTCTCGCCATTGCGGACGAGACCCGCGGCGACGGCCCCGATGCGTCGCTTGGCCTCCGCGTGAGCATTCATGCGCAGGTTCAGCGTCGTATCGACGCGGACCATCTGATCCTTGCGGACGGCGCCGCCATGCGTCCGGACGAGCAGGCCGTGCTGCTCCATCATGTCGAGGTCGCGGCGGATGGTGTCCCGCGAGACCTCGAAGATGGCGATGAGTTCGCTGACCGTCACCTGGCCGCGGTCGTGCAGAAGTTCGCCGATCCGAGTCTGCCGCAAGGCCGGCAGCGCGCTGGCGCCAGAGTCCTTGTCCGGCGGCGCGGCGGAAGCTGCATCGAAATCCGGCATCGCGTTGGCTCCGGCAGCCCTACTTCGCAAACGTCCCGTCCGGGACGATCGTCCGCACCGTCGTCCGCCACCCGTGTGTCACGCCCGCTTCATCCTGTCGATGATCTCCGCCCAGAGGGCGAGGTCGCGGCGAGCGTCGGCGAGGTTCGTCTTGGGCGTCGTGCCATCGAGGATGTGCCGGTGGAACGCGCGCAGCTCATTCGGGAAAGCGTCCGCGTAGAGTGGGCCGAGGTGACGCGTGTGCACCTCGCCGTCCCGATTTTCGGTGACGTCGAGATGGGTTGGCAGGCTGCGGATATAGGGCGTGTCGTAGATGATCCGCACGCGCTTGCGGTTCGACCGCACCTCGATCATCGCGTCGAACAGCCCGAGATCGTCGACCACCGCGTCATAGGTCGCGGTGAAATGGCCGTAATCGAAGATCACGCTGGTGTTGGCGCCGCGATTGTTGCGGTGCGCACCGACGACGCGGACCGGCTCGCCGATCAGCTCGCGCATCGCCGAGAGATTGTGCGAGCTGAGCGCCGCCAGCCCGCGATAGGCGCGCACCAGGTCGGGCGGCGCATCCGCGCCCGTGACTTCGCGCAGCAATGCCTCGCGTGCCGCGCGGCCGCGGGCCAGCAGCTCCGGGTCGATGTCGGTCGGATAGTAGACATGCTGGCTCGGGCGCAGGAAATGCGGGCCCTCGGAGATCAGGTCGTAGACGCGGACATGGGTGATCTCCGCATGCGGCGGCAATTCCGCCTTGGCGGCCAGGAAGGCGGGCGCGTAGCGGCGCATATAGGCGACGAACAGCACCTTGCGGTACGTCTCCGCGCGCGCCAGCAGCGCGTCGATCTCGCGCAGCGTCAGGCAGGGCGGCTTCTCCAGCAGGATGTGCTTGTCCGCGTCCATCGCCGCCGCGACGTAGGTGCTGTGCGTCTCGTCGGGCGAGAGCACGAACACCGCATCGATCTCGGGCGCGGCGATCAGCGCCTCGGCGGAAGGGTAGGTGCGGGCGGTCGGGTAGCGCGCGGCGCAATGCGCGAGCAGGCCGGGCGAGACATCGTAGAGGCCGGCGACGCGAAACTGGCCGTGCAGATCGGCGAGCGCCGGCAGATGGATCGATTGGGCAACCTCGCCGAGCCCGAGCAGGCCCACGCGCACAACGCTCACGCGACACTCTCCTTCCGCGTCAGTCCGGCCCCGGTGATCAATGCCACGAGCTCGTTCCCGGTCGTCTCGGCGGCGCGCACGGTGCCGACCACGCGGCCGGCGCGCATCGCCCAGACCTGGTCGGACAGCCGCAGCACCTGGTCGAAATTGTGGCTGATCAGGACCACGCTCACACCCTCGTCCCGCAGGCGCCGGATCAGGGCTTCGACATTGGCCGTCTCCTGCAGGCCGAGTGCCGCCGTCGGCTCGTCCATAACGACCAGCCGGGCGCCGACGCCGACCGCGCGGCAGATCGCGATCGCCTGGCGCTGTCCGCCGGACAGGCGCCGGACGCGCTGGTGCACGGAAGGAACATTGATCGACAGCCGCGACAGCAGGTGCCGCGCCTCGTGATACATGCCACGGCGGTTCAGCAGCGTCAGCGGTCCGATGTGCCGCACCATCTCGCGGTTGAGGAACAGGTTCTGCGCCACGGTGAGCTCGTCGACCAAAGCGAGATTCTGGTGCACGGTTTCGATGCCGGCGCGCCGCGCATCATCGGGATTGGCGAAGCGCACCGGCCGCCCGTCGAACGTCGCCGTGCCGGTCTCGGGGATCACGACGCCGACCAGGCAGCGGATCAGCGTGCTCTTGCCGGCGCCGTTGTCGCCGATGATCGCGGTGATCTCGCCGCGACGCGCCCAGAGACTGACATCGCGGAGCGCATGCACGCCGCCGAAATGCTTGTTGACGTGCTCGCAGGTGAGGATCGCGTCCGCGGGTGCCGGGTTCATTGCTGGTATCGCATGACGAGGGCGGCGAGCACGACGATGATGCCGACCGCGAGCGGCTGGTAGAAGGCGGAGACGCCGAGCAGGGTCAGGCCGTTGACCAGCGCCGTCAGCATCAGCGCGCCGAACACGGGTCCGAGGATGCTGCCGCGGCCGCCGAACAGGCTGACGCCGCCCAGCACCACGGCGGCGACGGAATTCAGCAGCAGGGTCGTGTTGATCGTCGGGTCCGCCGAGCCGATCCGCGCCACCAGCAGGATCGAGGCGATCCCGGCGCACAGGCCGGAGATCGTGTAGGCCGCAACCTTGATCCGCGCCGTGCGGATGCCCATCGACCGCGCACTTTCGGCCTGGCCGCCGGTCGCGAGCAGATGCACGCCGAACCGCGTATGATACAGCGTGACATGCGCGACGGCGACGACGACGGCCGCGACCAGCACCGGATAGCCAAGGATGCCGATCGTGCCGGAGGCGAGGCGCAGCAGGAACACGCTCGACACCATCACCGGCTCGCCGCTCGAGAGGATCAACCCGATGCCGGTGACCGCGGAGAGCGTGCCGAGCGTCACGACGAAATCCGGAATTCGCCCGGCGGTGATCAGCACACCGTTGATGAAGCCGATGGCGGTCGCGACCACGACGGCGAGCGCGCAGGCGGCGAGGGTTCCGAACCCGTGCGCGGTCGCGGCGCCCAGGCAGACCGCGCCGAGCGTGATCGTCGCGGCGAGCGTCAGGTCGATGCCGGAGGTGGCGATGACGAAGGTCTGGCCGACCGAGACCACCACCAGGATCGCCGCCGCGACCAGCAGCGCCTGGATGTTGGCCCCGCTGAGAAACACCGGCGTCGCCAGGCCGAACAGGATGAGGAGGCCGGCGAGTCCGACGACCGAGGCCCAGTCCGCCCAGAACGAGATATCGAGCAGCGCCGCCCACGGGCGGCGCTGCGATACCGTCGTGACGCTCACTGGGCGGCGAGCATGTCGCGGAACGGATCGGGGTAGGCGCCGGCCGGCTGCGGGAAGTTCTTCAGCGCGGTCGCCGCATTCGCCTCGGTGATGAGCTGAACCGGCGCCCCGACATTGGGCGGCAGCTTATGGCCCTTGGTCGCTGCGACGCAGGCCTCGAGCCCCATCTCGCCGACCACGAACGGATATTGCGAAACGGTGGCGGTGAGCTGCCCGGCCTGCACCGATTTCAGCGCATCGACGATGCCGTCGAGCCCGATCACCTTGATCTGCTTGTCCTTGCCGGCGGCCAGCACCGCACGCTCGATGCCGAGCGCCATGACGTCATTGGCGGCGAAGAACCCGGCGATGTCGGGATTGGCGCGGATGATGTCGCCCGCCTTGGTGAACGCCTTCTCGCGGTCCCAGTCTGCGGCGACTTCGGTGACGATCGTCAGCTTGCCCTGGGTCGCCTCGCGGAATCCCTTGATGCGGGCATTGCTGCCGATATCGCCGACCACGCCGGCGACGAGTGCTACCTTGCCGCCGTTCGGCAGCAGCTTGAGCATCTCGTCCCCGGCCATGCGGCCGGCGGCCACGTTGTCGGTGCCGATATACGTATCGATGTCGAACCCGGCGGCCTTGGCCTGCGCCGGATCCACCACGCTGTCGATGTTGACGATCGGCTTGTGCTTGCGCGCGACCGGCACCAGCGCCTGCACCAGATTGCTGACGCTGATCGGGTTGACCAGGTAGCAGGCGTAGTTCTGCAACGCGAGCGCGGAGAGCCGGTCCGCCTGCCCGGTCGCATCTCCCATGCCGGCCGCCGCCTGGATGGTGACCTCGACGCCGAGCTGCTTCGCGGCGGCATCGATGCCCTGCTTCATGTACTGGAAGAATGGGTTGTCGAGCCCCTTGATCACCGCGGCGATCCGGATCGGTTCCGCGGCGCCCGCGCCTTGCGACAGGCCGCCCGCGACAACCAGCGCCGCTCCCAGCATGAGCCGGGCCGCTTTCCACGCCATGCTCGTCCTCCCTGTTTCGCCGGTCATATGCCAGCGTGCCAAGCCGGCACTATGACGCAGCTTCCTGCATGGTCAAGCATGAAAGCAGATAAACGCGCGCCCAAACCTGCGCATTACCGGCGCCGCCGGCTTCCTGCTCGCGTCGGAATGCCGGTTGCGCGCAGTTCTGTCGGATTGCGCGCGGTCGAGCGCGCCGCGAGCTCGGGCTCAGGCGGGTGCGCTCAGCCCGAAGCGGCCTTGGCGTCGAACCCGAGCACCATCTCCTGGATGACTGCCGGGTCCGCCTGGGTCATGACGCGCGCGGCGAACCGGACGCAGTCGGCGACCGCGACGCGCCGCACCGCCTGCTTCACCCGCGGGATGGCGGAGGCGTTCATGCTGAAGCTGCGCAGCCCGAGCCCGAGCAGCAGCGGAATGAGCCGCGGGTTGCTCGCCATCTCGCCGCAAACCGAGATCGGAATCTGCACCCGCCGCGCCGCCTCGGTCGCGAACTGCACCAGGCGCAGCACCGCGGGATGCAGCGGGTCGTAGAGATGCGCGACGTCGCTGTCGCCGCGATCGACGGCGAGCGCGTACATCGCCAGGTCGTTGGTGCCGAGGGCGAAGAAATCGACCTCGAGCGCCAGCGCATCGGCGCCGAGTGCCGCACCGGGCGTCTCGATCATCACGCCGAGCGGCGGCGGCTGCTCCGGCACCCGGTCGCCCCGCCGGAGCAGATCCTGCAGCACCCGGTCGTAGATCTGCCGCGCCGCGCGTACCTCGCCGACCGTGGTCACCATCGGCAGCAGGATGCGCACCGGCCCGGCGGCGGCTGCACGCAGGATGGCGGCGAGCTGGGTCTCCAGCAGCTCCGGACAGCGCAGCAGCAGCCGGATGCCGCGCAAGGTCAGGGCCGGATTGGCGCCGACCGAGTCGGGCAGGATCCCAGTCCCCTCCAGCGCCTCGATCTCCTTCTCGCCGCCCCAGTCGAGCACGCGGATGGTCACGGGATCGCCGGCCATGGCGTCGACGACGCCGCGATACACCTCGGCCTGGGCGTCCTCGTCCGGCAGCGTCTCGCGGTTCATGAACAGGAACTCGCTGCGCAGCAGGCCGATGCCATGCGCGCCGGCGCTGGCGATCAGCGGCAGCTCGGCGGGCAGTTCCAGATTGGCCTGCAGCTCGACCGGCTCGCCGTCGCTGGTGACGGCGGGGAGGCGGCGCAGCCGGGCGAGGCGCTGACGTTCGCGGGTGAAGGTGACAACGGCGCGGCGCGCCTGGGCAAGCGTCGCGGGTGTCGGATCGACCACCAGCGTCCCGGCGGCGCCGTCGAGCACGGCCGGCTCGCCCTGCTCGACTGCGGCGGTGAGGCCCGGGATGCCGAGCACCGCGGGCAGGCCGAGCGCGCGCAGCATGATAGCGGTGTGACCGTCGGCGCCGCCCTCCTCGGTCGCGACCCCGGCAAGGCGCGCCGGATCGAGCAGCGCCGCATCGGCCGGGCGCAGCGCCTCGGCGATCAGGATCGCGCCCGCAGGCAGGTCGGCGAAGCTGCGGAACGGCGTCTGGGTGAGGTTGCGGACCAGCCGGCGGCCGATTTCGCGCACCTCGTCGGCGCGGCGCCCCTGGCCGGCCTCGTCGTCGCTTGGCAGGGCGAGCAGGGCGCGGGCAATCGCCTCGCATTCCTCGACCACCGCGGTCTCGGCGGAGACCAGCCGCTCGGCGATGCGGCTGCGGGCGTTGCGCACCAGGCGGGAGGCGGAGAGCATCTGGGCGTAGGCGTCCAGCATCGGCGCGATCTCGGAATGCGCGTCCTCCGGCAGCGCCGCGATGCGGCTGCGAAGCTTGGCGAGCTGCTTGCGCGACTGCAGGATCGCCGCCTCCAGCCGCGCCGTCTCGGCCTCGATGTCGCTGGCGTGGATCTTGTGGCGCACCACCTCGGCGGGCGCTTCGGTTGCCGGGATGGCGGGGCCGATGGCGACGCCGCCGCAGACCGGGATGCCGAGCAGGCGCCGCTCCGGCCGCACGGGCCGAGGCATCCCGTCCGTCGGCGGCGTCGGCTCATTCCTGTTCATTGAAGCCGGACTCGACCAGCGCCGCCAGCGCGTCGACCGCCTCCTTCGCGTCCCAGCCCTGCGCCCTGAGCTCCAGCGACTCGCCCGGTCCGGCGACGAGCATCATCAGTCCCATGATCGAACGGGCGGAAACCGGCGCCTGACCGTCGCGCAGCACTTCGACCGCGGCACCGAAGCGCTCGGCGAGAGCCACGAAGCGGGCCGCCGCGCGGGCGTGCAGGCCACGCTGATTGACGATCGTGACGGTACGGGACACCACCTGATCGTCACTCATCGCCGCCCCGCCTCATCGGCGGCCCCGGCTGCGGTGCCGCGCTCGCGAGTCCCGTCCTGCCGCAGCGCCGGCGCGCCGCGCCGGACGGTTCTATCCATCCGTGCCGGTGCGGGTCGGTGGTGGTGGCGCCGCACCACAGCCGGGCATGACGTGAGAGGCGGCGGCGATATATTTCCGCCCGGCCGCCTGGGCGCAGTCGACGCATTCGCCGAGCGTCTGGGAGGAGCGGACCTTGGCGAGCTTGACCAGCATCGGCAGGTTCATCCCGGCGATCACCTCGACCCCCGGCCGCTTCATCATCGAGATCGCGAGATTGCTGGGGGTGCCGCCGAACATGTCGGTGACCAGGACCACGCCGTCGCCGGTATCGACGCAATCGATGCAACGGCGGATATCACCCCGCCGCGCCTCCATGTCGTCATCCGCGCCGATACAGACGGTCGCCACGTTCCGCTGGGGCCCGACCACGTGCTCCATGGCGGAGCGCATTTCGTCGGCGAGACGCCCATGCGTCACCAGAACAAGACCGATCATGATGGTGTGTCAGGCCTCCTGTGCCTGAACGGGTGGGGCGGGCCGTCCTGGCCCGCTCTCCGGCGGCAACGCAACGACGCCATCGGCGCGCGCCGTGGCGCGGTCGGTGGTCTCCTGCCGCGCAGCGCCGCGAACCAGTTCGCGATGCGTGAGCGTCACGCGCCAGCCGCCGCCTGCGGGGCTGGCGAGATGGGTGGCGATGGTCTCCGCCAGGTGGACGGAGCGATGTCGGCCGCCGGTGCATCCGAACGCGATAGTTGCATATTTCTTCCCCTCTTGCACGAATCGCGGCAAAACCAGGGCAAGAAGAGCGATCAGACGCTCGGTGAAGGCGGCGTAGTCGGGATCGGCCTGGATATGGGCGACGACCGCGGGGTCGCGGCCGGTCTGCGGCCGCAGCACCGGGTCGTAATGCGGGTTGCGCAGGAAGCGGCAGTCGAACACCAGGTCCGCCTCGCGCGGCAGGCCACCCGGATAGGCAAAGGAGAGCAGCGAGACGGTCAGGTCGGTGGGCGCGGGTGCGCCCGACCGGGCGTCGGCGAAATGCTGCTCGATCAGCCGCCGCAGCGCCGGCAGCGGCAGGTCGGACGTGTCGATCACCAGGTCGGCGGAGGCGAGCAGCGGGGCGGTGAGGGCCGTCTCGGCCGCGACGCCGTCGCTGACCCGGCCGGTGACGGCGAGCGGGTGGCGCCGGCGCGTCTCGGTGTAGCGGCGCAGCAGAACCGCCTCGTCGGCCGTGGCGTAGATCAGCTCCGGCAGCAGCGCCGGGTTGGCGATCAGCCGCTGGCGCGTCGCCAGCACCTCCTCGGCGTCGAAGCCGCTGGTGCGGGCATCGACCCCGATCGCCAGCCTGGCGCCGCCGGCACCGCAACGCTGGCCGACCAGCGCCTCCAGCATGCCAAGGGGCGGGTTGTCGACCGCCTCGTACCCTAGATCCTCCAGCGCCCGCAGCACGGAGGCCTTGCCGGCACCGGAGAGGCCGGTGACCAGCACCACCCGGTGCCGCGGCCCGCTCATGCAAACGCTCCCGCCTGCTGGGCGACCCGGCCGAGCGCGCAATCAAGCGCCAGCGCCACCCGGCGAGCGGCGGAGGCCGCATGCGGATCGACCGTGATCACCGGCAGGTCGAACACGGGATGGCGCAGTGGCTGCGGCAGGCGTTCCGCCTGGCCCGCCAGCTCGACCGCCAGCGCCAGCCGCGCCGAGGTCAGATGGGCAAGGCGGACGATTCCGAGGCCGCGCACCTCCAGCAGCCCGGCCAGCGCCGGCGGCGGGCTTGCCACCCCGTCCTCGATCTCGACCCGATCGTCAGCCACCAGGGAGAATCCTCGGTCCAACAGGCGCAGCGCCAGGTCGGATTTCCCGGATCCTGGCGGCCCCAGCAGCAACACGCCCCACCCGTCTCGGGCGGCGCAGCTTGCGTGAACCTGCATGAGGGCGGGAAGATGGGACCGCTTGCCAGGAAATGGAAGCGACTTGTGCGCCGCACGGCCCGCATCCGCCCCGGCACAGCCATGCGACGCAATCTGGGCGGTTGCGCAACCACCCTCTACATCGCCGCGTATGGATACCACGGTCGCGCTGCCCGCGCCAGAGCCCCGCTGCATGTCGCCGCGGAACCCGAACGGCACTGGGGACGCCTTGCCAGGGAACGTTTGCAGCCCACCGCGTGCAGGGCCTTGAGAAAATTGTGCGGTGCCGCCCCGCTTGACGCAGAATTAGCGCTATCGCGACGGTCTCCCGCGTCTCCCGTGCGTAAATGCGACGGAAGCGCGACGGCGAGGAGCCCGCTGGTGTCGGATCACGTGCATATCATGGTCTTTGATCTGGTCGGCCGGCGATCGATTGCGCCGTCGCAGAAGGCGATGGACGAGATGGAAGCCTATGTTCGTCGGGCCGGCGCCTATGGGCTCGACGAGCTGGAGCTGGCGGCCGATCTCGAGGAGCAGTGGCCGAACGCGCGCCGGCGTCTTCGGGTCGAGCGCACCGCGGATGGCCGGTTCTGCGTCGTGATCACGCCGGTGACCGAGGCCGATCGCGCAGCCGGGCTTGCGGGCTGGGAGGCGGGCGGGCGTCCGCGAAAGCTGCCACCCGACCGGCCCCGCTGAGCGGCGCCCGGACCGGGACCGCTCTCCGTCCTGTCGGAGCGAACCCAGGTTCGTCGCTTGCCCTAGGAGCCGGTGTTCCCTCTTCCGGCGACGTCGCCTCCGGCGATCATGATCTATTCCCCGGCAAGCTCGCGCGTTGCCGCGGGGCCGACAACGGCCGCGCCGAAGCCGAGCCGCCGCGCAAACGGGGCGATGGTCCAACCCTGCGCCACCAGCGACGCGATCACCACGACGAACGCGGCACTGAACAGATGCGATCCGCGGGCCGCATCGCCGATCACCGGCACGATGCTGAGATAGATCGGCACCGCCCCACGCAACCCGACCCAGGAAGCGAAGGCGATCTCCCGCCGGCCGAAGCCGAACGGCGCCAGGCAGAGCGCGGTTGCGACCGGCCGGGCGATGAACAGCAGCACCGCCGTCCCGGCCAGCGCCGGCAGGATCAGCGGCACCAGGTTGTGCGGCGTCACCAGCAGGCCGAGCATGACGAACAGCACGATCTGCGCCAGCCAGCCCAGCCCGTCGAAGAAGTGCCCGACCGCCTCGCGGCCGCGATAGTCCGCGGCGCCCGCCATGATCCCGGCAATGTAGGTTGCCATGAAGCCGCTGGTCTGCAGCGTCTCGCCGAGCCCGAACACCGTCAGCGTGCCGGCCAGCGCCAGCACCGCCGCCAAGGCCACCTCCAGGCGCAACCGCCGGAGCAGGAACACGAGGGCCGCGCCGCCGACAATCCCCAGCACGGTGCCGCCCAGCATCTGGACGACGAACATCCAGGCGGCCTCGCCGATGCCGACGCCGCCCGGGGTCACGATCATGCGGATGAGCAGGATGGTCAGGAACACCGACATCGGGTCGTTGAGCCCCGACTCGACCTCGAGCACCGCGTTCACCCGTTCCGGAACGGCGAGTCGCGACCGGCGCAGCAGGGCCGCGACCGCGGCGGCATCGGTCGGTGCCACCACCGCGCCGACCAGCATCGCCGGCACGAGGCCGACATGGCCGATCACCGTCACCGCGGCGGCCACCAGCAACGCGGTCACCACCACCCCGACCGTTGCCAGCGCCAGCGCCGGCCAGAACACCGAGCGCAGCGTCGCGAGCGAGGTATTGAGCCCGCCCTCGAACAGGATCACCGCAAGGGCGACACTGCCGATCAGATAGGCGGCGCGGAAATCGTCGAACGGCACGCCGCCCGGCCCGTCCTCGCCGACCAGCATCCCGAGCACGAGGAAGACGAGCAGCAGCGGCGCATTGATCCGCCGCGACAGCGCGCCGACCAGGATGCTGGCGAGCAGCAGCAAGCCGCCGCCGAGAATCAGGTGGTGCGACGCTGTCATCATCGCGGCGGCGCCGTGCGTGCGGTCAGGCGCGGGCGGCGAGCAGGCCGCCGGCGCCGACCAGCAGGGCCGCCAGCACCAGCGTCGGGCTGAACCGCGCGAAGCCGCCGGCGCACAGCACCAGCGTCGAGGCGACCGGCGTCGCATAGGCCAGGGTGCCGAGCAGCCGCGGGTCGCCGCGCTTCATGCCGATATCCCACAGGAAGAAAGCCGCACCGACCGGCCCCACGCCGAGCGCGAGTGCGGCCAGGCAGGCGGCCTGGTCAGGAACGACAGTCTGTTCGATCGCCTCGTGCACGACCAGGGCCAGCAGCGCGGTCACGGCGCAGAACCCGGCCACCGCCCCTGTCGGCACCGCCCGCAGACGGCGCGCCAGCACCGAATAGAACGCCCAGGTGACGGCACTCGCCATCGCCAGCGCGTAGCCGGCGACGGCCGTGCCGCGGAACGCCGCGTGGCCGCCGAGCAGCAGCACGCATCCCGCCGCACCGAGTGCCGTGCCGAGCAGATGCGCCGGGCGCAGCCGCAGCCCGAGCAGCGCCGCCGAGAGCAGCACGATCAGCAGCGGCCAAGTGTAGTTGATCAGGTTGGCCTCGGCCGGCGGCGCCAAAGCAAGGGCGGCGAAGTAGAGCGCATGAAAGCCGAACAGCCCGCCCACCCCGTGCAGCCAGGCGACCGGCTTCTGCCGCAGGTCCGCAAGCCGCCCGCGCAGCGCCAGCAGCCCGAGCCCGAGCACGCCGGCAACCGTGAAGCTCATGGCAGTGAGCTGCAGCGGTGGAATCGCGGCGGCGGCACGTGACAGCAGCGCCAGGAATGACCACAGCACGATCGCGCCGCAGCCGGCGAGTGTGGCTGCCTTCACGCCCCGGCCCGAAGGAAGGCCAGGGCTCCGCCCTGGACCCGCTGGGGCCTGAGGCCCCAGACC
>DATJSJ010000304.1:0-7153 GCA_035504175.1 Acetobacteraceae bacterium | reverse complement strand
CCGAACGCCTCGGCGCGGCGACGGCGGCCCGCATCGCCCAAATCATGGATGCGGGCGGCATCGCGGTCGAACGCGACGGGCTGCAGGACTGGTGCGCCGCCCGCTTCGCGATCATCGCCCTCGACGAGGGCATCGGCGCAGAGGAGGCGGCGCCGGCGGCGTTGCGCGATCGCGCCGCCTTCTGGCTCGACCTCGATGCGGTGACGCCGCGCGAAGCCGGGTGTGACGCCGTGGCGTCCGCCCCACGCGCGGCGGCGCCCGGGCCCGTCGCCGTCACCGATGCGATCCTGGCGGCGTTGTGTGCCGCCGCCGCCCGGCTGGGGGTCGCCTCGCCGCGCGCCGTGCTGTTCGCGCTCGACGCGGCGCGGGCGATCGCGGCGCTCGAAGGGCGCGATGCCGTTACGGACGAGGACGCCGGCACGGCGGCGCGGCTGGTGCTGGCGCCGCGCGCCACGATCGTGCCGGAAACCGGCGATGCACCGACCGAGGCCGCTTCGGATCCGGGCCCGCCGCCGCCCGCTGAAGATGCGCCGGGCGGCGGAGCCGAGCGCCCCATGGATGATCCGGTCGAGCGCCTCGCCGACCGCGTCCTCGCCGCGGCGCGGGCGGCGCTGCCGCGCGATCTGCTGGACGGAATGCCGCTGGCATCGGCATCGGCATCGGCGGCGCCGGGGCGATCCGGCACGCGCGCGCCGGCGACCGGCGGCGGCCGCCCGACCGGCCTGCGGCCGGGCATGCCGCGGCCGAACGCGCGCCTGGACGTCGTCGCGACGCTGCGCGCCGCCGCGCCCTGGCAGCGGCTGCGATCGCGGGCGCCGGGACGGATCGCGGTACGATCGGGTGATTTCCGCGTCATCCGGACCGAGCGGCCGATCCGCAGCACCACGATCTTCGTCGTCGACGCCTCGGGCTCCGCCGCGCTGCACCGGCTGGCCGAGGCGAAGGGCGCGGTCGAGCTGCTGCTGGGCGAGTCCTACGTGCGGCGCGATCGCGCGGCGCTGATCGCCTTCCGCGGCCGCGCCGCCGAGGTGCTGCTGCCGCCCACCGGCTCGCTGGTGCGCGCCAGGCGCGGCCTCACCGCGATGCCGGCGGGCGGCGGCACGCCCCTCGCGGCCGGGATCGAGGCGGGATGCGCGATGGCCGCGACGCTGCGGCGGCGCGGCGAGACCGCATCCGTCGTGCTGCTGACCGACGCGCGGGCCAATGTCGCGCGCGACGGCACGCCCGGCCGGCTGCGCGCCCAGGCGGATGCCGCCGCCGCCGCCAAGGCGCTCCGCGCCGCCGGCATCCCGGCGCTGTTGATCGACATCGCGCCGCGACCCTCGGCGGACGCGCGGCTGCTGGCGGCGGAGGCGGGTGCGCGCTGGCTCGCCCTGCCGCAAGCCGATGCAGTGTTGCTGTCGCGCGCCGCGCGCACCGCGGCGGCCGCGTGACCGCCGCCGCCCTCGCCGCCATGCCGGCCGGCCTGCGCCCGGTCTGGGAACGCGAGGGACGCGACTGGCCGCATCGCGCACGGAGCCGCTTCGTCCACGCCGGCGGCCTGCGCTGGCACGTGCAGGTCTGGGGCGACGGACCGGCGCTGCTGCTGCTGCACGGCACGGGTGCCTCGACGCATTCCTGGCGCGACCTCGCGCCGCTCCTGGCGCCCCGTTTCACCGTGATCGCGCCCGACCTGCCGGGCCATGCCTTCTCCGCCATGCCGCCGCGGTCGGCGCTGTCGCTGCCGGGCATGGCGCGCCTGGTCGGCGCGCTGCTCGCGGCGATGGGCTGCGCGCCGCGCCTGGTGGTCGGCCATTCCGCCGGTGCCGCGATCCTGGCCCGCCTGTGCCTCGACGGCGCCATCGCTCCCGCCGCGCTGGTTTCGCTCAACGGCGCGCTGCTGCCGATGGACGGGCTGCCCAGCCTCGTCTTCGCGCCGGTCGCCCGGTTCTTCTCCGCCCTGCCGCTGGTGCCGCTGGTGTTCTCCTGGCGCGCCGCCGACCGCGCCGCGGTGGAGCGGCTGCTGCGCGGCACCGGGTCGGTGCTGAGCAAGCCCGGAATCGACCTCTATGCGCGGCTGTTCCGCAGTCCCGGCCATGTCGAAGGCGCGCTCGGCATGATGGCGCACTGGGATCTGGTGCCGCTGGCGCGGGCGCTGCCGCATCTCGCGACGCCGCTCGTGCTGGTGGTCGGCGAGAACGACCGCGCCATCACGCCGCGCGAGGCGGAGCGTGTCCGCCGGCTCGCCCCGGCTGCACGGATCGTCCGCCTGGCGGGGCTCGGCCATCTCGCGCATGAGGAGCAGCCCGAGCGGGTCGCCGCCATCATCGCCGCAGTCGCCGACGCGCACGGCATCGCGGACGTGACCTGAATGGCCGCGCTGTTCTCCTCCGGTGCGATCGCCGACATCGTCGTCGCGGTGATGCTGGCCGAGGCGGTCGGGCTCGGACTGCACTGGCGCTGCACCGGAAGCGGCCTCGATCCGGCGGCGAGTGCGGCGATGCTGGCGCCGGGGCTGCTGCTCCTGCTCGCGCTGCGTGTGGCACTCGACCGCGGCTGGTGGGGCTGGATGGCGCTCGCCCTCGCCGGCGCCGGGCTCGCGCACGGGCTCGATCTGGCGCAGCGGGCGCGGCGGTGAGGCGATGAGCGCGCGCCATGCCGTGATCATCGGCAGCGGCTTCGGCGGTCTCGCCGCCGGCGTGCGGCTCGGCGCCCGCGGCTGGCGCGTCACGGTGCTGGAACGGCTGGAACAGCCGGGCGGACGGGCGCGCGTGCATCGCCAGGACGGCTTCACCTTCGATGCCGGCCCGACCATCATCACGGCGCCGTTCCTGCTCGACGAGCTGTGGCGGCTGGCCGGGCGGCGGATGGAAGACGACGTGGCGCTGCGCCCGCTCTCCCCGTTCTATCGGCTCCGCTTCGACGACGGCAGCGCGCTCGACGTCTCGGGCGATGCGGTGGCGATGCAGGCGGCGGTGGCGCAACTCGCGCCGGGCGATGCCGCCGGCTACGCGCGGTTCATGCGGCTGAGCGCCGATCTGTGCGCCGTCGGCTTCGAGCAGCTCGGCCACGTGCCGTTCGCCAGTGCCGCCGACATGCTACGCGTGTTGCCGGCGCTGCTGCGCCGCGGCGCCTGGCGCAGCGTGCACGGCCTTGCGGCGCGGCATGTGCGCGATCCCCGCCTGCGCGTGGCGCTCAGTTTTCATCCGCTGCTGATCGGCGGCAATCCGTTCACCGCCAGCGGCATCTACGGCCTGATCGCGCATCTGGAGCGGCACTGGGGCGTCTGGTACGCGATGGGCGGCACCGGCACGCTGGTGACCGGGCTGTGCCGGCTGATCGAGGCCCAGGGCGGGCGCATCGCGCTGGGTGCCGAGGTCGCGGCGATCGAGCTCGCCGGCCGCCGCGCCACCGGCGTGCGACTGCGCTCCGGACAGATCGTGCCGGCCGAAATCGTGGTCGCCAACGGCTGCACCGGCTTCACCTACCGGAACCTGGTGCAGCCGGAGGCACGGCGGCGCTGGACGGATCGGCGCATCGCCCGGGCGCGCTACTCGATGGGCCTGTTCGTCTGGTATTTCGGCACGCGCGGCCGCTACGACGACGTGCCGCACCATACGATCCTGCTCGGCCAGCGCTACCGCGCGCTGCTGCGCGACATCTTCATCCGCCGGCATCTCGGCGCGGATTTCAGCCTCTATCTGCACCGGCCGACCGCGACCGATCCGTCCGTGGCGCCGGCCGGGTGCGATGCCTTCTACGCGCTCGTGCCGGTGCCGAACCTGGGCGGCACGGTCGATTGGAACGCCGAGGCGGAGCGCTTCCGCGCCGCCGTGCAGCAGCGGCTGGAGCAGACGATCCTGCCCGGCCTGGGCGGCCGGATCGTGACGTCGCGGATCAGCACGCCGGACGATTTCGCGCGCGATTTCCTGTCGCTGCACGGCGCCGGCTTCGGCATGCAGCCGCTGCTGACGCAGAGCGCCTGGTTCCGCCCGCACAATCGCAGCGAGGATGTCGAGAACCTGTTCCTGGTCGGTGCCGGTACGCATCCGGGCGCCGGCCTGCCCGGCGTGCTGTCCTCCGCCCGCATCCTCGACCGGCTGGTGCCGCATGACGCGCGCGTTGCCTGTCATTGATCCGGCGGACCTGGCGGCCTGCCGCGCCCTGCTGCGCGGCGGATCGCGCAGCTTCCATCTCGCCTCGTTCCTGCTGCCGCGGCGGGTTCGCGATCCCGCCGCAGGACTCTATGCCTTTTGCCGCCTGGCCGACGATGCGATCGACTGCGGCGACGACGGCGCCGCGGCACTGGCGCAGCTGCACGCGCGGCTGGAACGGGCCTATGCGGGGCGACCGTTTCCGTGTCCGGCCGACCGGGCGCTCGCTTCCGTGGTGGCACGTTTTGCGATTCCGGCGGCACTGCCCGCCGCGCTTCTGGAAGGCCTGGCCTGGGATGCCGCCGGCCGGCGCTACGAGACGATCGACGACCTGACCGCCTACGCGGTGCGCGTCGCCGGTACGGTCGGCATCATGATGGCGCTGGTGATGAGCGTGCGCGCGCCGGATGCGCTGGCGCGCGCCTGCGCGCTCGGCGTCGCGATGCAATTGACCAACATCGCGCGCGATGTCGGCGAGGATGCGCGCGCCGGCCGGCTGTACCTGCCCTGCGCCTGGCTGCGCGACCACGGGCTCGACCCCGCCGCCTGGGGGCCGCAGACGGCGTTCGCGCCCGCGATCGGCGCCGTGGTGGCGCGGCTTCTGGAACAGGCGGACGCATTCTACCGCTACGCCGGAGCGGGTATCGCCGCACTGCCCGCGCCGTGCCGGCCGGGCATCGCCGCGGCCGGCGCGCTGTACGCGGCGATCGGCACGGAACTGGCGCGGCGCGCGTTCGATTCGATCAGCGGCCGCGCCGCGGTGCCCGCGGCGAGCAAGCTTCGCGCCGTTGCCGCCGGCCTGGCGCGTCGCGCCGATCGCGCGGCGATGGCGCCCGCGCCGCTCGCGGCGGCCCGCTTCCTGCTCGCCGCGATCCCGGCCGGCGCGCCGGCACGCCCACGTCAGACGCTGCATGCGCGCATCGAGGGCCGTGCGATTTTCACACTCGAGCTGTTCTACCGCCTGGCCCTGCGCGAACGGCTCGAGTTGCCGGACCGTTGAGGGCCCGCTTTCCAGTCGGGGCCTGGCGGTTGCGCTGGGACTGCACTCCAACGGATGCCTCAGTAACCATCCGCGAAGATCGAAACCGGCGGATGCCGGTTGCGCCAAGGCAGGGCCTCTTCGAGCTGGCCCGCCACCCGGAACAGCACGGCTTCGTCGCCGAACCGGCCGCCGAGCATCACGCCGATCGGCAGCCCCGCCGCGTTGCAATGGAGCGGCAGCGTGATCGCCGGATGCCCGTTTGCGTTGTAGACCCAGTTGATCGGGTTGAACTGCCACAGCCGCCGGAAGAACTCCGGCACGTCGTCCACGTCGGCATGGAGGTAGCCGTGCGCCGGGGGCGGCTCAGCCATCGTCGGCGTCAGCCAGAGATCATGCGTGGCAAAGAAGCGGGCGAACTGCCGGCTGATCGTGTTCACCTGGCTGATGGCGCGCAGATAGTCGGTGCAGCCGATCCGCTTGGACTGCTCCCAGAGCCACAAATTGTTGCGCTCGATGAGATCCGGCCCCGGCACCTTGCCGCTGATCTGCGCATGCTCCTCGATGGCGCGGCCGACACCCGCGGCGAAGAAGATCATGAAGGCGTCGAGCAGAAGCTGCCAATCGTACTCCGGTGAGACCTCCTCGACCTCATGGCCGAGATCGGCCAGCAGACGTGCCGCTTGCGCGGTCGCCGCGGCAGCGTCCGGATGGAACGTCTTGCCGGCCACGCCGCTCAGGGCCGCCCCGATGCGCAATCGCCCTGGCGGCGTGCGCACTTCTTCCAGAAAGGGTCGCGACGGCGGCGGGGCGATATGCGGATCGCCCGGACAATACCCCGCCGTCGCGTCCAGCAGCGCGGCGCTGTCACGCACGCTGCGGCTGACCACGTGTTCCGCGACGAAGCCCTGCCACGCTTCGCCCGCGTCGGGCGCCAGGGTGTTGCGCCCGCGCGTCGGCTTCAGGCCGACCAGTCCGCAGCACGACGCAGGGCCGCGGATCGAGCCGCCGCCGTCGCTTGCATGGGCGGCAGGCACGATGCCTGCGGCGACGGCAGCGGCGGAGCCTCCACTCGATCCGCCGGGCGTGTGGCCGAGCCGCCAGGGATTGTGGGTCGGTCCGGTCGCCACCGGCTCGGTCGAACCGCTCGAACCACACTCCGGCGTGTTGGTCTTGCCCAGCATGACCAGTCCGGCCCGCTTCCACCGTCGGACCAGCTCCGTGTCATACGGTTTGGTGGCGCCGCCGAAGAACCGGCTGCCGGCGCTCGTCGCAACATCCGCGACGGTGGGAGACAGATCCTTCAGCAGAAACGGCACGCCGGTGTAGGGCCCGTCAGGCAGGCCGGCCGCAACCGCGGCCTCCGCCTGCCCGGCCATTGTCAGCGTCACCGCGTTCAATTCCGGGTTCAGCCGGTCGATGGCGGCAATGGCGGCTTCCAGCACGTCGGACACCCCGACGTCTCCATTGCGGATCAGGGCGGCGAGCGCGAGGCCGTCACATTCGCCATACTCTGCCAACGGCAGCTTCATGTGCGATGGCTCCGATCGCCGGTTCAGGCGGACAGCAATTCGTTCAGCGCGGCGTCGACCTGCGGCACGTCGGCGGGATTCATCGGCGCCATGTGGCCCCAGATCGATTGCACGACGCGACAGACACCGTTCGGGATTCGCTCCGCCTCGTACGCGCTGTCCGGCGGCGGAAAATACCGATCGTTGTCCACCGGCAGGACGATCGTACGGGCAGAGATGCTGCGCAGTGCCGCGTCGAAGTCACCGCCATGCTTGGCGTTGGCGCTGATATCGGCCTCCCGCCAGGTCCAGAGCTGGCACAGCAGGTCGTTGGCATCGCATCGCAGGAAGAAGGTCTCCCAGAAATCGCTGACGTGATCGTCCCAGGATCGCGAGCCGAGCGCCTGCCATGCGGCCTGGCGGAAGAATGGCTCGGACGTGCCCCATCCCGCATAGATCGTGGCGAACGCGCGCAGGCCCGCGACGGGCGGCCGGTCGTAGAAGCCCTGCCGGAAGTCCGGGTCCAGCTC
>DATJSJ010000303.1:0-7355 GCA_035504175.1 Acetobacteraceae bacterium | reverse complement strand
GCAGCAGCCAGATTTCATCGGTCTTCCAGGGACGAAATACCTTCCTCATGCAGACACAGAATCATCCCAGGCCACGCCGCGTCGAGCTAATTCCTGCCGTTACCGGGACAGGCTCCTAGCCTTTGCCGGGGGTCCAGGGGGCAGCGCGCCCTGGCCTTGTCTACAATCCGCTACCGCTGTGCCAGCCGCGCCGGGTTCAGCGCCTCATCCAGCTCCGCCTCGTCGAGCGTCAGCATTTCGCGCGCCACCGCCCGCACCGTGCGGTCGCTCTGCAGCGCCGCCCGCGCCACCGCGGCCGCCATTTCATAGCCGACCAGCGGCACCAGCGCGGTCGCGACGCCGACGCTCGCCTCGACGTGCCGCGCACACTCCGCCTCGCGCGCCTCGATGCCGGCGACGCAGCGCTCGGTGAAGACGCGGACCGCATTGGTCAGCAGCGCCATCGAGCCCAGGATGTTGTGCGCGATCAACGGCTCGAAGGCGTTGAGCTGCAACTGCCCGGCCTCGGCGGCCAGCGTGATCGCCAGGTCGTGGCCGATCACCTGAAAGCAGACCTGGTTCAGCACCTCCGGGATCACCGGATTGACCTTGCCCGGCATGATCGAGGAGCCGGGCTGCATCGCCGGCAGCCTGATTTCGCCGATGCCGCCGCGCGGCCCCGATGACAGCAGGCGCAGGTCGCTCGCGATCTTGGAGAGCTTGGTCGCGATGCGCTTCAGCACGCCGGAGAACATCACGAACCCGCCCATGTCCCAGCTCGCCTCGACCAGGTTGGCGGACTGCACCAACGGGAAACCGGACAGGCGGGCAAGCTCGGCGATCGCGCGCGCGCCGTATTCCGGATCGGCGTTGATTCGCGTGCCGATCGCGGTGCCGCCGAGATTGACCTCGTGCAGCAGCGCCTCGGCCTCGGCCAGGCGCTGGATGTCCTCGCGGATGGTCACCGCATAGGCGCCGAGCTCCTGGCCGAGCGTCATCGGCACCGCGTCCTGGAGCTGGGTGCGGCCGAGCTTGACCACCTGCCGCGTCGCCTCGGCCTGCACGTCGAAGGCGGCCGCCAGGCGCTCCAACGCGGCGGCGAGCTCGCCGCAGGACAGCAGCACCGACAGCCGCACCGCGGTCGGATAGGTGTCGTTGGTCGATTGGCCGAGATTGACGTCGTCGTTCGGATGCAGATGCCGGTACTCGCCGCGCTTGTGGCCGAGCAGTTCGAGCCCGCGATTGGCCAGCACCTCGTTGATGTTCATGTTGGTCGAGGTGCCGGCGCCGCCCTGGATCACGTCGACCGGGAACTGGTCGTGCAGCCGGCCGGCGACCACCTCCTGCGCCGCGGCCGCGATCGCCGAGGCTTTCTGCGGCGGCAGCTTGCCGAGCGTGGCATTGGCCATCGCCGCCGCCTGCTTCACCAGCGCCAGCGCCCGCAGCAGGTTCGGATAGTGCGAGACCGGCACGCCGGAGATCGGGAAATTCTCGACCGCCCGGGCGGTCTGGGCGCCGTAATAGGCCGCCTCCGGCACCGCCACTTCGCCCAGGCTGTCATGTTCCAGACGGACGCCCATCGCTCACTGCCTCCCTGCCGCCCGCCGGCGCCGCTTCCGGTGGGCGCGGCGGCGGCGATGGTTGGCCTCGACCGCGTCGCCGCGCAAGCCCGCGCCACGCCAGAGCTTGCCTCGTCGCTGTGACGCTGCGTTCACGATCGGCCGCTGGCCGCCCGCTTGTAATGCGCCGAACATGAGGAAGCCCGGTACCGCCATGTCGTCGACTCTCGAGGCCACTGCGTTCGTATCCCGGGACCCGGCGCGGTCCGCCGCCGCCGGGGCGGGCGCCGCAGGGCATGACCCGCTGATCCGGGACGCCACGTTTCAGCTTGCGCCGATCTCGCTCTGGCTCGAGGATTTCAGCGGCGTGCGCGCGCTGTTCACGCGGTGGCGGGCCGAGGGGGTCACGGATCTGGGCCGCTGGCTCGCCGAGGATCCGGAGCGGGTGCGCGCCTGCGCCAGCCGGATTCGCGTGCTGGCGGTGAACCCGCACACGCTTGCCCTGTTCGGCGCGCGCGACCTCGGGCATCTGGTCGACAACCTGCAACAGGTTTTCCGCGACGAGATGCTGCAGACGCACGTCCAGGAGCTGGTGCAGCTCTGGGAGGGCCAGCAAGGTTTCACGAGCCAGGCGGTGAATTACACGCTGCAGGGGCAGCGGCTCGATCTGGCGCTCCGGGGCACCATCCTGCCCGGGCACGAGGCGGGCTGGGAGCGCGTGCTGCTCTGCGCCGATGACGTGACCGAGCGGGAGAGCGCGCGCCGCGCGCAGGCGGTCAGCGAGGCTTATGCGCGCGGCATCTTCGAGCACTCGCCGGTCTCCCTCTGGGTCGAGGATTTCAGCGCGATCAAGCGGCTGATCGACGACGTGCGCGAGCAGGGCATCCAGGATTTCCGCGTGTTCACCGACGTCCACGAGGCCTTCGTGCACCGCTGCATGCGCGAGATCCGCGTCATCGACGTCAACCGCTACACGCTGGAGATGTTCGGCGCGCCCGACCGCGCGACGCTGCTGCGGCGCCTGCCGGACATCTTCCGCGACCGGATGCGCGCCCCGTTCAAGGAGCAGCTCATCGATCTCTGGCACGGCAAGCTGTTCCAGCAGCGCGAGGTGGTGAACTACGCGCTGGGCGGCGAGGAACTGCACCTGCACCTGCAATTCTCCGTCCTGCCGGGCTACGAGCGTGACTGGTCGCTGGTGCAGGTGGCATTGACCGACATCACCGCGCGCAAGAAGGCGGAGGCGTATCTGGAATTCCTCGGCCGGCACGACGCGCTGACCAAGCTGTGCAACCGCGCCTTCTACGATGAGGAGCTGAACCGGCTGGAGCGGCGCGGCCCGTTCCCCGTCGCCGTGATCATCGTCGACCTCAACGGATTGAAGCAGGTCAACGACCTGCTCGGCCACGCCACCGGCGACGGTCTGCTGCGGCGGGCGGGTGAGGTGCTGGGCAAGGCAGCGACGCCTGGCTGTCACATCGCCCGCACCGGCGGCGACGAGTTCGCCGTGCTGATGCCGGGCACCGACGAGCGCGGCGCCGAGCAGATGCTGGAGCAGATCGACCGGCTGGTGGAGGTCAACAACCAGTTCTATCCGGGGGTCGCGCTGTCGCTGGCGGCCGGCTGGGCGGTGGCACGGCCGGGCGACCGGATGGAAGCGATCGCGCATCGCGCCGACGAGCGCATGTATGAGGCGAAGCGCACGCATTACCGCGCCCGCATTGGCCGCGACGCGCCGGATGCGGGCTGAGCCGCTCGGCGCCATTGCGGGCCCGGCCGGTGCCAGACCCGCGGCGGATCGGCGCGTCAGTCGCGCCAGGCGGCGACCGGATGCACCAGCCCGGCGTAGGCCGGCTGCCCGGCCGGGCGCACCGGCGTCCTGACCTCGATCATGCCCGGAACCCGCGCCGGCGCCGTCGGCTGCGCGGCCGGCGCGACGCCGCGGCCGAGATGGCCGCAATCGCCGGACGCGTGACGCACGACGTGCGGTGCGCCGCCGCCGGCGGGGACGGTGATGCTGACGCTCTGGGTGCAGACGCCGCGGCCGCTGAGATCGGCGATGAAGCCGTAGCCGGCGCCACCCGGCGGCGGCGCGGCCAGACCGGGCTGGATAAGCTGGTCAGGGCTCGGCAGGCCCCGCTGCATCGCCGCGACCTCGCGCATCATTGCCATCGCCTGCTGGTCCATCTCGGCCGAGATGCGGTCCAGCATGGCGAAGGGTGAATCCGCGCCGAACATCGGCGCGAAGGCCATCGGCATCGGCGCGGGCATCGGCTGCAGCACGACTTGCGGCGGGATCGCGCCGGTGTAGCGGACCTGCTCCATGCCGCCGCCCGGGAGCTGGATCGTCAGCACGTGGGTCTGCGGCGTCCGCGCCTGGGCGAGGCCGGCCAGGCCGGCCACGGCGAGCGCCGACGCGCCGGCAAGAAGGGCTGTTCGGATGAGGGGCATCGCGGTCTCCTCGGCAAGGTGAGGGGCGTCGGCGACTCTAGGCCCGCCCCGTGCGACGTGCATGGCCCTTGCCTGAAAATCGCGTCATCCTCGCGGCCCAGTCTGGCGCCCCGGAGCCGTGCGGCGCGCGGCCGGCTCGGGTTGCGCCCGTCCGCATGCCGCCGCCATCGCCAGGGAGAACGCCATGACCGCACCAGCCCGCCTCGGCATCGGCCTGATCGGGTCCGGCTTCATGGGCCGGACGCACGCCTTCGCCTTTGCCAATGCCAACCGCGTCTTCTCCCTGCCGGTCGCGGCCGAACTCGATGTGCTGGCCGACGCCACGGAGGCGCTCGCCGCCTCGGCCGCGGCGGCGCTCGGCTTCCGCCGCTCGACCGGCGACTGGCGGGCGCTGGTCGCCGACCCGGCCGTCGACGTCGTCGCCATCACCACGCCGAACGTGATGCACAAGGAGATGGCGCTGGCCGCACTCGCCGCCGGCAAGCACGTCTATTGCGAGAAGCCGCTGGCGCCGACAGCCGCCGATGCCGAGGCGATGACACAGGCGGCGACGCAGGCCGGCCGGGTCACCGCGGTCGGCTTCAACTACCTCAAGAACCCGATGCTGCGCCTGGCGCGCGACATCATCACGAGCGGCGAGATCGGCGAGGTGCGCAACTTCCAGGGCATCCATGCCGAGGACTACATGACCGATGCCGAGGCGCCCTGGACCTGGCGGCTCGACCCGGCCGGCGGTGGCGGCGCGCTCGCCGATATCGGCAGCCATATCATCGCCGCCGCGCGCTACCTGGTGGGGCCGATCGAGCGTGTGCTGGGCGACGTCGTCACCGCCATCCCCACGCGTCCGGTGGCCCCCGGCGCGCGCGAGCGGCGCGCCGTGGAGGTCGACGACATCGCCCGCGCGCATCTGCGCTTCGCCGGCGGCGCCAGCGGCTCGATCGAGGCCAACTGGGTCGCGACCGGGCGCAAGATGCGGCACGAGTTCGAGATCTCCGGCAGCCGCGGCGCGATCGCCTTCACGCAGGAGCGGTTCAACGAGCTGGAGCTGTACCTGACCGGCGATCCGACCGGGCGGCGCGGCTTCCGCCGCATCCTGGCCGGGCCGGAGCACGAGCCGTACGGCGCGTTCTGCGTCGCCGCCGGGCATCAGATCGGCTTCAACGACCTCAAGACCATCGAGGTGCGCGACCTGCTGCTGGCGATCGCCGGCGATCCGCGGGGCCATGCGGATTTCCGCGAGGGGCTGGCGGTGCAGCGCACGGTGGAGACGATCTACCGCTCGGCGCGCGAGCAGGCCTGGCTCACGGTTCCGACCTGACCCGCGATCACGCGCGCCGTGATCGCCGGCGCGTGCATTACGATCCTGCAATCTTCGCGCGTGCAGGCCGCTTCCGGCTGGATTGACAGCGAGGCCCGGATCGCCATTCTGCCCGGCAAAACTTTGGGCGCAGCGCCCGGTCGGGAGGACGCATCATGCTGCAGCGACGTCAAACGCTCCAATTGCTGGCCGCGGGAGCGGCGGCTGCGGCCGCCGGACCGCGCCTCGCCGCGGCGGCGGAGCCGACCATGGTCACCGTGGTCAAGATCACCGGCATTCCCTGGTTCAATCTGGTCAACAAGGGCCTGACCCGCGGCGGCAAGGAGTTCGGCATCGACACCTCGATGGTCGGACCGGCGCATGTCGATCCGGCGCAGCAGGTGCGGCTGGTCGAGGATCTGATCGCCCGCCGGGTCGACGTGATCGGGCTCGTGCCGCTCGACGTGAAGGTGCTGGCGCCGGTGCTGCAGCGGGCGCAGGCGGCAAAGATTCCGGTGATCACCCAGGAAGGTCCCGACCAGGACGGTCGCACCTGGGACGTGGAGCTGATCGACTCCGTCAAGTTCGGCGAGGAGCAGATGCAGGCGCTCGCCGGCTTCATGGGCGAGGAAGGCGAATACGTCGTCTATGTCGGAACGCTGACCACGCCGCTGCACAACAAATGGGCCGATGCGGCGATTGCCTACCAGAAGGCGCACTACCCGAAGATGAAGCTCGCGGCGAGCCGCTATCCCGGCGCCGACGAGGTCGATACCAGCGTCCGCACCACGCTCGACGTGCTGAAGGCGTTCCCCGATCTGCGCGGCATCCTCGGCTTCGGCTCGAACGGGCCGATCGGCGCCGGCATCGCGGTACGGCAGAAGCATCTCGCCGACAAGGTCATGGTGGTCGGCACGGTGGTGCCGTCGCAGGCCAAGCCGATGATCATGGATGGCACGATCAAGGAGGGCTTCCTGTGGAGCCCGATCGACGCCGGCTACGCCATGGTCGCCGTTGCCTCGCGCGTACTGAAGGGTGAGCCGATCACCGACGGGCTGGACGTGCCCGGCCTCGGCAAGGCGACGGTGGACCAGGCCAACCGTACGGTCGCGTGGAACGACATCCTGGTGATCAACAAGAAGACGATCGACGGGCTGATCGCCCAAGGGCTGTGATCGGAGGGCCTGTGATCGGCGGGACTATCTTTGCCGGAGCTGTGACGGGCGGCTGAGCGCCGCCCGACGCGCGGAGATGGCGCCGTGAGCAACTTCCTCGAACTGCGGCACATCTCCAAGCGGTTCGGGGGCGTGCAGGCGCTGGCGGATGTGGACCTCGCCGTGGCCAGCGGCGAGGTCCATTGCCTGATCGGCGAGAACGGCTCGGGCAAATCGACGCTGATCAAGATCATCGCCGGAATCACGCACCCCGATGCCGGCGAGATCCTGATCGAGGGCAAGCGCGAGCCGCATCTCTCGGCGATCCGCAGCACCGAGCTCGGCATCCAGGTGATCTACCAGGATCTGTCGCTGTTTCCGAACCTGACCGTCGCGGAGAACATCGGCGTCTCCCACCATCTGGGCCGGCCGCATCCCGCGCGCTGGCGGCAGATCCGCGAGACCGCGGCGGCGGCGATGGCGCATCTGCGGATCAGCCTCGATCCCGACGCGCCGGTGGGCGAGCTGCCGGTCGCCAGCCGCCAGCTCGTTGCGATCTGCCGCGCCATGGCGGCGCGGGCGCGGTTCCTGATCATGGACGAGCCCACCGCCTCGCTGACGCGGCGCGAGGTGGAGGCGCTGCTCGAGCTCACGCTTGAGCTGAAGCGCCACGGTGTCACCGTGATGTTCGTCAGCCACCGGCTGAAGGAGATCATGGCGATCGCCGAGCGGGTCAGCGTGCTGCGCGACGGCCACATGCTCGGCACCTACCCGGCCGCCGACATGGACGACCGCCGCCTCGGCGTGTTGATGACCGGCAAGGAGTTCGCCTACACGCCGCCGCACGGCGCGTTCGACAACGCGCCGCCGGTGCTGGAGGTGCGCGGCCTGACCCGCGAGGGCGAATACGCCGAT
>DATJSJ010000302.1:0-3543 GCA_035504175.1 Acetobacteraceae bacterium | reverse complement strand
AGGCTAGCCTTTGCCGGGGTCCAGGGGCAGAGCCCCTGGCCTTCCTTAATCATTGCATCCACCCCCGCCGCGTCGATCCCCGCGCGCCCGATCACCACGATCCGCCCCTCCCGCGCCTCATCCGCTCGGAACGCGCGGTCGAAATAATGCCGGAAATGCCCACCGACGCCCTGCACCAGGCAGCGCATCGGCTTGCCGCGCAGCGCGAGGAACCCTTTCATGCGCAGCACGTCATGCTCGGCCGCCGCGGCACGCAAACGCACCAAGACCTCCTCGGCCGAGTCGCACTCCGGCAGGGCCACGACGAAGCTGGTGAAGTCGTCGTGCTCATGCGCACCGTCCTGCGCGTCATGGTGCGACGGCCGGCGGTCGAGATCGCCCTCCGCCGCGGCATCGAGCCCGAGCAGGATGCGCGGATCGACGCGCCCTTCCGTCACCGGCAGGATCTTCACCGCCCGCGGCAGCGCGGCTTCGAGCGAGGTGGACACGCGCGCCACCGCCGCCGCGTCCATGCGATCGGTCTTGTTCAGCAGCACGAGATCGGCCGCCTGCAACTGGTCCTCGAACACTTCGGCGAGCGGGTTGTCGTGCTCGAGCGACGGATCGGCGGCGCGCTGCCGCGCCACCGCTTCCGGATCATCGGCGAAGCGCCCAGCAGCAACGGCGGGGCCGTCGACCACGGTGATCACGCCGTCGACGGTGATGCGTCCGCGCACGTCCGGCCAGTTGAAGGCGCGCAGCAGCGGTTTCGGCAGGGCGAGGCCGGAGGTCTCGATCAGGATGTGCTCGGGCGGCGCCGGACGCGACAGCAGCGCCTGCATCGTCGGCAGGAAATCCTCGGCGACGGTGCAGCAGATGCAGCCATTGGCGAGCTCGACGATGCTGTCCTCGGCGCAACCTTCGATGCCGCAGCTTCGCAGCAGCTCGCCGTCGATGCCGAGCGCGCCGAACTCGTTGACGATGATCGCGATGCGTCGCCCGCGCGCCTCCGCCAGCACGTGCCGCACCAGCGTCGTCTTTCCGGCGCCGAGGAAACCCGTGATGATGGTCGCGGGGATCTTGCCGAGCGCCGCACTCATGGCATCGGCTCCGCCGAAGGAATGCGGCCCACGATCATGCCCGCAAGCGACGGCGCGCGGCGCGACGGCATGATCGTGCCGGTGCGCGACGCGACATACAGCCGCGCATAGTCGATTAGATCGCCCGCGAGCTCCGGCCGCAGCCCGCCGAGCAGGTAACTCCATTTTCCCGGCATGGCGATGGCCGCGCTGCAGCCGCGCGCGCAATTCGCCAGGCACTCGACGGGGTGCAGCGCAACCGGCGGCGCCTCGGCGGCGAGCGCCGCGTAGAGACGCGCGCCCGGGCGTTCGCCCTCGCTCTCCGGGTCCGCCGGATCACGACAGGTGACGCAGACGTACAGGCAGGCGGCGGCGGGTTCCATGCCGTCTCCATCCGCGCCGGGCGCGGCATCACGGTTGCGAGATCAGCACGGGGAACGACGTGCACCCGGCCGCGTGGGAGCGGCCTGCGCGCACCGGAGCACCCCGCCCGGCCTCGTTTCGTCGCGGTGGCAGGTCTCCTGGCTCGCGGATGCAATCGCGCCCTGCCCTCCTTCCCGGACCGGACCGCCGGAAACGACCGACGAACCGCGCCCAGTGGATTATCCGGCAGGCCGCTCTCCGCTCACAGTTGCGGGGGCAGCCACGGCTTCGGCACGCACCGGCGCCTCACCGCGTTCCCTTTTCATCTTCCGGCTGGAAGAACCACCTGGGGTGATTTAGGTCTCGGCCGAATCCGAAGTCAACCAGCCCGCGAGGTCTCTGGAACGGCCGATGACCGATGCCGCACGAGCGGGAGGGCTCGCCGCCACGACACTCGTGCTCGGCGGCGCGCGCTCGGGCAAGAGCCGGTATGCTGAGTCGCTGCTCGCCGCGCACGCGCCGCCGCTCGCCTACATCGCGACGGCGGAGCCGCTGGACGCGGAGATGCGCGCCCGCATCGCGGCGCATCGTGCCCGCCGCAGTGACGAATGGCGCACAATCGAGGCGCCGCTCGCCCTGCCCGCGGCGTTGCGCGAGACCGGCGTGATTCCGACGCTGGTCGACTGCCTGACGCTGTGGCTGAGCAACCTGATGGTGGGCGGGCGCGACATTGCGGCGGAGACCGCAGGGCTGGAAGCGGCGCTCGATGCGCGTGCAGCGCCGACCGTGCTGGTCGCCAACGAGGTCGGGCTCGGCATCGTGCCGGACAATGCGCTGGCGCGGCGCTTCCGTGACGCGGCCGGGCTGCTGAACCAGCGGCTCGCCGCGCGCGCCGGCCGCGTCGTGTTCATGGCCGCGGGCCTGCCGATGATCCTGAAGGACACGCCATGACCGATGCGCAGCCATCCGGGGACGACGAGGCCGCCCGGCATCGCGACAAGATGCAGAAACGCAAGGCCGTGCAGGATCGCGAGGTGGCGTCGAAAACGATCGAGAAGGGCTTGCTGATCGTCCACACCGGCCCGGGCAAGGGGAAGTCCACCGCGGCGTTCGGCCTGGCGCTGCGGATGCTGGGCCAGGGGCGCCGCGTCGGCGTCGTGCAGTTCATCAAGGGCGCGTGGGACACCGGCGAGCGCCAGGCCTTGGCGCGGTTCGGCGACGCGCTCGTGTGGCACAGTCTCGGCGAGGGCTTCACCTGGGAGACGCAGGATCGTGCGCGCGACATCGCCGCCTGCCGCCGCGCCTGGGACCAGGCGCGTGCGCTGATGCGGGATCCGACGATCGCGCTGCTGATCCTGGACGAGATCAACATCGCGCTGCGCTACGACTACCTGCCGCTGGACGAGGTGCTGGCGACGCTCGCCGCGCGGCCGCCGGCGCTGCACGTCGTCGCGACCGGGCGCAACGCGAAGCCGGCGCTCATCGCGGCAGCCGATCTCGTGACCGAGATGGCGGCGGTGAAGCACCATTTCGCCGCCGGCGTGCGGGCGCAGGCGGGCATCGAGTTCTGATGCCGGCGCGCGCGCTGATGCTGCAGGGCACCGGCTCGAGCGTCGGCAAATCGCTGCTGGTCGCGGGCCTGGCGCGTGCAGCAATGCGGCACGGCATCGCGGTGCTGCCGTTCAAGCCGCAGAACATGTCGAACAACGCCGCGGTGACGGAGGATGGTGGCGAGATCGGCCGCGCCCAGGCGTTGCAGGCCCGCGCCGCCGGCGTCACGCTGAGCGTGCACATGAACCCGGTGCTGCTGAAGCCGCAGAGCGAGACCGGCGCGCAGCTCGTCGTGCAGGGCCGCGTCGCCGGCGCCGCCCGCGCCCGCGCGTATCAGGCGATGAAGCGCGACCTGCTGCCCCGCGTGCTGGAAAGTTTCGCACATCTGCGCGCGCGCGCGGCACTGGTGCTGGTCGAGGGCGCCGGCAGCGCGGCGGAGGTCAATCTGCGCGACGGCGACATCGCCAATATGGGGTTTGCCCGCGCCGCGGACGTGCCGGTGGTGCTGGTTGGTGACATCGACCGCGGCGGCGTCATCGCCAGCCTGGTCGGCACGCACGCCGTGCTGGAC
>DATJSJ010000301.1:0-9088 GCA_035504175.1 Acetobacteraceae bacterium | reverse complement strand
GGTCTAGAGCATGATCGCTGGAGGAGGAATCGCCGGAAGCGTGAATCATGCTCTCAGACAATGGGTTAGACCCGTTTCAGGCTGAGACGGTCAGCCTGAAACGGCTCTAGGCGCGTCGGTGACGGTTGAAGCGCTTTTCCGCCATGCGGAACCCCCGCCCCAGCAGCCAGGCGAGCGCCGCATAGATCAACCCGGCGATGATCAGCGGGTCGGTGGAATAGGAGGCGGCGGCCAGCCGGCGCGCGACGCCGGTCAGGTCGAGCAGCGTGATCGTGCTGGCGAGCGAGGTCGATTTCATCTGCACGATGACCTCGTTACCCAGTGCCGGCAGGATCAGTCGGAAGGCGCGCGGCAGGATCACCAGCCGGTAGCGCAGCCAGGGATGCAGGCCGAGCGCCTTGGCGGCCTCGATCTCGCCCTGCGGCACCGCCAGGATGCCGCCCCGCACCACTTCCGATACGTACGCCGCCATGTTGAGCGAGAAGGCGATCAGCGCGCAGGGCCAGGCGTTGCGCAGCACCACCCAGAGCACGGAGTGGCGGATGAAGCCGAACTGCGCCAGGCCGTAATAGATGAGATAGATCTGCACCAGCAGCGGCGTGCCCCGGAAGAACCCCGAGTAGCCGGCGGAGAACCAGGCGAGCGGCCGCAGCCGCGACAGCCGAGCCACCGCCAGCGGCACGGCGAGCACGACCCCGAACAGGCTCGACAGCGCCAGCAGCTGCACGGTCAAGGCCAGGCCGCAGGCGAGCTGTGACAGGCTGCCGAGCAGACCCTGCATCAGCCGCGCCGGCGGCCGGGCGGCGTGGCAGGCGACCGGTGGGCGATCATCCGCGCACGCGCGCGAGACCGCGCTGCGAGCGGCGCTCCAGCATGGCGATCACCGGATTGGAGAGGGTCAGGAACAGCAGGTAGATCGCCGCCGCGGTCAGAAAGAAGGTGAAAGGCTGGTCGGTCGCCTGGCCGGCGACGTCGGCCTTGCGCATCAGGTCCTCGAGCCCGAGCACGGAGACCAGCGAGGTGTCCTTCAGCAGCGCCTGCCATTGATTGCCGAGGCTGGGCAGGGCGAGCCGCCAGGCCTGCGGCAGGCGCACCAGGAAGAAGCTTTGTCCCGGGTGCAGGCCGAGCGCTGCTGCCGCCTCCATCTGGCCAAGCGGCACCGCGAGGAAAGCGCCGCGGAACGCCTCAGACGCATAGGCGGCGAACACGATCGAGAGGGCGAACACGCCGGCGGCGAAGGGGCTGATGCTGACGTCGCCGCCGGTCAGGCGATACAGAACGCCAGTCAGGCCGAAATAGCAGATCAGCAGAATGACGAATTCCGGGATGCCGCGCAGCAGCCCGGTCGCGCCGGCGATCATTCGGCGCAGCCAGAGCCGCCGCGACAGGCCGGCCGCGCCGCCAAGCAGGCCAAGCACCAGGCCGCAGGTCAGCGAGGCGAAGGCGACCTTGAGCGTCATCAGCGCGCCCAGCAGGATCTGGTGGCCGTAGCCCTGCAGGTTGATCACGCGATGACGCTCCGCGGCGGCCCGGCGCCGACCGGATCACTTCGCCATGATGCTGAACGGAAAGTATTCGTCGTTGATCTTCTTGAACGTCCCGTCCTGCTTCACCTCGGCCAGCGCGGCGTTGAACTTCTCGCGCAGCGCCGTGTCGGATTTGCGCAGCGCGATACCGGTCCCGGTGCCGAAGATCTCCGGATCGTCGAGCGCCGGCCCGACATATTCGAAGCCCTTCCCCTCCTTGCGCATCCAGTCATATTCGATCGTCGAATCGGCGAGCGTCACGTCAATCCGCCCAGCCTTCAGGTCCTGGAAGGCCTGATCCTGCGTCTGATAGACCTTGATGGTGCAGAGCTGGGCGAGCTTGGTCTTGGCGAACACTTCGTGCGTGGTGCCGCTCTGCACGCCGACCGTCTTGCCCTTGAGCGAGTCGAGATTGTCGGTGATGCCGGAGTCCTTGGCGGCGACGAAGCGTGGCGGTGCCTGGGTGATCGGGTTGGTGAACGCGACCTTCTCTTCGCGCGCCGGGGTGATCGACATCTGCGACAGCACCGCGTCGATCTGATGCGCGCCCAGCGCCGCGATCATGCTGTCGAAATCCATGTTCACCCATTGGCAGGACAGTTTGGCGCGCTGGCACAGCACGTCGCCGAGCTCGATCTCCATGCCGTGCAGCTTGCCGTCCGGTCCCTTCCATTCGAAGGGCGCATAGTCGGCCTCGGTGCCGATACGCACCTGCTGTTCCGCCGCGGCCGGGACGGCGCTGGCCACGCCGAGCGCCAGGGCGGCGGCGATGCCCAGCATCAGATGTCTCATAAATCTCTCCCATCCACCGGTTTTGATGCCGGGCCGCCGCAGACAACCACCGCCGGCTATGCCCGGGCGCGGAGATTGCAAGATGGAGGTCGGGAATGGAAGCGGCGGATGACGGAGATTTGTGCCGGCGCCGGATGCGACGGCGTTTCGCCGCGCCTCAGCCGGCCGGCGCGGCGTGGCGAAACGGCGCCATCGGATAGACCCCCAGCACTTTCGCGGCACGGGAGAAGAAACTCAGCTCCTCGAGCGCCCGGCGCAGCGCCGGCTGCTCTGGATGCCCCTCCACGTCGCACAGGAACTGGGTGGCGGTGAATTCGCCACCCAGCATGTAGCTCTCCAGCTTGGTCATGTTGACGCCGTTGGTCGCGAAGCCGCCGAGCGCCTTGTACAGCGCCGCGGGGACGTTGCGGACACGGAACACGAACGTGGTCATGACGTCGGGCTGATCCGGCGCGACGCTTCGCGGCCTCCGCGCTGCGACATAGAAGCGGGTGGTGTTGTGGGCGGCGTCCTCGACATTCGCCCGCAGCACGTCGAGGCCGTAGATTTCCCCGGCCAGGTGCGAGGCGATGGCCGCATCCTCGGGGCTTGCCCAGGCGGCGACGAGCTGCGCCGCCCCGGCGGTGTCCGCCTGCACCACCGGCTGCAGCCCGTGCGCGCGCAGCAGCCCGCGCACCTGGCCGAGGGCGACGGCATGGGAATGCACGCGCCGCAAGCCCTCCAGCGTCGCCCCCGGCACGGCGAGCAGGCAGTGCTCGACCCGCTGGAAATGCTCGCCGACGATGAACAGTCCGCTCTCGGGCAGCAGCGCGTGGATGTCCGGCACCCGGCCGGCCAGGCTGTTCTCGCAGGCCAGCATGGCAAGCTCGGCGGCGCCGCTGTGCACCGCCTCGATCGCCGCCTCGAACGTGTCGCAGGGCAGGGTTGGCAGGCCGGGGAACGCGGTGCGGCAGGCGAGGTCGGAATAAGCGCCCGGCCGCCCCTGGAAGGAGATCGGGCCGCGATAGGGTGTCTCGGTCATGGGCTTCCCCGCCAGGTGCCGCCGCGCAGCTCGGCGCGGGCGCGCTCGAGATCGGCGGGCGTGTCGACCCCGAACGGCGCGTGCTCGACCCGGGCGCAGGCGATGCGCATCCCGGCTTCGAGCGCGCGCAACTGCTCCAGCCGCTCGCGCCGCTCCAGCGGCGATTCGGGCAGGGCGACGAACCGCGCCAGCGCCTCGCGGCGATAGGCGTAGAGCCCGATATGGTGCCAGAGCGGCCCGTCCCCGGCCGGCACCGGCGCGCGGGAGAAATACAGCGCCGGCGAGACCGCCCGGCCGTGATCGAAGGCGCAGGCGGCCTTGACCACGGAGGGCAGCGCCGCCTCCGCCGGGTCAGTGATCGGTGCCACCAGGGTCGCGATATCGACCCGCGGATCGGCGAGCGGGGTGAGTACGGCGCGGAGTTGCAGCGGCGGGATGGTCGGCAGGTCGCCCTGCAGGTTGACCACCACGTCGTGTGCGCCCTGCGGATCGAGCGCCGCCAGCGCCGCATGCACGCGGTCGGAGCCGGAGGGCAGCGACGGATCGGTCAACACCGCGGTGCCGCCGGCATGGCGCACCGCCTCGGCGATCTCCGACTCGGCGCAGGCGACCGCGACCGGGCCGATCTGCGCCTCCCGCGCCCGCTCGAGCACGTGCACGATCATCGGCCGGCCGCCGATCTCGGCGAGCGGCTTGCCGGGGAGGCGCGAGGCCGCCATGCGGCAGGGGATGACGATGATCGGGTTCAAGCGGTGCGGATTCGGGCAGGCGGCGGCCGGCCGGAGCCGGGTTGCTGGCAGTTGGGCATGTCCGTAATGTGCCCGGCACCTTATGGAGCCGGACGGGCGCGCGCAACGGCGGGGCCCGGCTGGATCGCCCTCTCTCGGAGTGTTCCCGCCTGATGGACAGCATGGAGGTCAACAAGGGCATCGCCGCGGTGCTGGTCGCGGGGATCGCCTTCATGGTGGCGACGACGGTTGCCGACCGGGTGGTGCATCCGACACGGCTGGAGAAGAGCGCGATCGAGATCGAGGGCGCGGCACCGGCCGGCGCGCCGCAGGAGCAGCAGGACCCGCCGATCGCCCTGCTGCTGGCCTCGGCCGATCCGGCGCACGGACAGCAGGACACGCAGAAGGTCGGCTGCGTCGCCTGCCACACCTTCAATGAGGGCGGGCCGGCCGGGGTCGGTCCGAACCTGTACAACGTGGTCGGCGGCCCGCACGCCCACATGAAGGGCTTCGACTACTCCAGTGCGCTGCGGGACAAGAAAGGGCCCTGGACCTATCAGGAACTCTACGAGTGGCTGAAGAAGCCGAGCGCCTATGCGCCGGGCACCAAGATGACCTTCGCCGGCCTGTCGAACCCGAAGGAACGCGCCGACATCATCGACTACCTGCGCACGCTGTCGCCGCATCCCGAGCCGCTGCCGCCGGCGCCGAAGCAGACCGCCGCGGCGGCGCCGGCCGCGGGCGGCGGCAGCGCCGGTGGCGCGCCGTCCTTCGACACGCTGCTCGCCTCGGCCGATCCCAAGAAGGGCGAGGCGGATACGCAGCGGCTGGGCTGCATCGCCTGCCACACCTTCAATGAGGGCGGGCCGGCCGGGGTCGGGCCGAATCTGTATGGCGTGGTCGGCGGGCCGCATGCCCACATGAAGGGCTACGACTATTCCAGCGCACTGAAGAGCAAGAAAGGTCCCTGGACCTACGCCGAGCTGAACCAGTGGCTGACCAAGCCGAGTGCCTATGCGCCCGGCACCAAGATGACCTTCGCCGGCGTTCCGGACGAGAAGACCCGCGCCCAGGTGATCGCCTATCTGCGCAGCTTGTCGCCGCACCCGGAGCCGCTGCCGGAGGCGGGCAAGCCGGCCGGTGCGGCGGCGGCGAAGTGATTGCCGCCTGACCGCCCGTGCCTCCCGCTGCCGCGGGAGGCCGGGCCGTCGCCGCGATCAGTCGGCCGGATCGAAGCCCAGGGCCGTGCCATTCATGCAATAGCGCAGCCCGGTCGGGCGCGGCCCGTCGGGGAAGACGTGACCGAGATGGCCGCCGCAGCGGCTGCAATGCACCTCGGTCCGGGTCATGAACAGGCTGTGGTCCTCGCTGGTGCCGACCGCGCCCTCGACCGGCCGGGTGAAGCTCGGCCAGCCGCTACCGCTCTCATACTTGTCCTCCGACAGGAACAGCTCCTGGCCGCAGCCGGCGCAGATGAAACGGCCGGGCCGCTTCTCCGAATTAAGCGTGCTGCTACCGGCGCGCTCCGTGCCGTGGCCGCGCAGCACGCGGTACTGCTCCGGCGTCAGGAGCCGCTGCCACTCCGCCTCGCTGCGTTCGGCGGGGTCGGAAGCGGCCTCAGCCGGATTCGCACCTTGCTCCAACCGTTGCATCATGCTCCTCGTTCATTCTGATACGTGCGGGGCGATACTTGCGGGACGGCAATGCGCGCGTCATCCCGCCCTGACCCTGTGCGGGATATGGGTTGTCGCTTGGTCCGCGCCATCCCAAGCTCGCGCCGGGCCACAAAAGGGAGGATTGCCGTGCGTCACATCCTTGCCGCGCTCTGCCTGCTCGGCCTGATCGGCTCACCGGCGGCCCGGGCCGAGCAATCCTCCACCCCGGCGACAGAGACGGCTCCTGCGCCGAAGCTGCCGCCCGGCGTCACCCGCACCTACGCGCTGGCGGTGCTGGGCTCGCCGGAGCTGCCGCCCGACTTCCCTTATCTCCCGTACGTCAATCCGAACGCGCCGAAGGGCGGGTCGGTGACGCTCGCGGCGCTCGGCTCGTTCGACAGCTTCAACCCCTACATCCTGCGCGGCACCGCGCCGGAAGGCATGGACACGGTCTGGGTGCCGTTCGTCGGCGGCTCGTCGGCCGGCTCGGCGATCGGGCATATCTTCGAAAGCCTGCTGGTGCCCTCGGCCGATGAGGTCGACACCGCCTACGGGCTGCTGGCGAAGAGCATCGACCTGCCCGCCGACAAGATGTGGGTCGCGTTCAACATGCGGCCGGAGGCGCGCTTCGCCGACGGTGTGCCCGTCACGGCGCAGGACGTGGTCTGGACCTTCGACACGCTGCGCGATCACGGCCGGCCTGCCTTCAAGGTGGTCTATGCCGACGTCAAGGACGCGGTCGCGGAGGGCAAGTATCGCGTCGTGTTCCATTTCCGCTCCAACGCCAATCGCGAGCTGCCGATGCTGGTGGGCACGCTGCCGGTGCTGCCGGAGCATTGGTGGAAGGGGCGGAATTTCGAGCAGCCGCTGACCGAACCGCCGATCGGCTCCGGTCCCTATCGCATTTCGCATTTCGACATGGGCCGCAGCATCACTTTTGAGCGCCGGCCGGACTGGTGGGCGCGCGACCTGCCGGTCGCCCGCGGCAGCGACAATTTCGACCGCGTCGACATCGAGTATTTCCGGGATTCCACGGTGGCGATGCAGGCCTTCAAGGCCGGGCAGATCGATCTGCGCATGGAGAACATCGCCAAGAACTGGGCCACCGCCTACGACTTTCCGGCCGCCAAGCGCGGCCTGGTGATCAAGGAATCGATCCGCCATCACCTGCCGACCGGCATGCAGGGCTTCGCGATGAACACCCGCCGCGCCGTGTTCAAGGACCCGCGGGTGCGCCACGCACTGACCGAAGCCTTCGACTTCCAGTGGGCCAACAAGAACCTGTTCTACGGCCAGTACACGCGGATCACGAGCTATTTCAGCAACAGCGACCTCGCCTCCTCCGGACTTCCGACCGGGGCGGAGCTGCAGCTGCTCGACCAGTACCGCAAGGAGCTGCCGCCTGACCTGTTCACCAAGCCCTACACGCTGCCGGTGACCGACGGATCGGGCAACAATCGCGAGGAATTGCTGGTCGCGCTGCACCTGCTGGAGCAGGCTGGCTGGCACGTCAAGGACGGTCGCCTGGTCGATGCGAACGGCGCTCCGATGGCATTCACCATCCTGCTGCCGGATCCGACGTTCGAGCGGGTCGCGCTGCCCTACGCACAATCCCTCAAGCATCTTGGCATCGATGCCTCGGTGCGCACCGTCGATCCCGCGCAGTACCAGCATCTGATGGATAACTTCGACTTCGACATGACGATCACGCTGTTCCCGGAGTCCGACCTCCCCGGCAGCGAGCTGCTCGACTACTGGAGCTGTGCCGCGGCGAAGACACCGGGCAGTTCGAACGTGATGGGAGTATGCGATCCGGTGGTCGACGCGCTGATCAACAAGGTGATCAGCGCCACCGACCGCGAGCAGCTCAAGATCGCGGCACGGGCGCTCGACCGCGTCATGCTCTGGGGCTGGTACATGGTGCCGAACTGGTACAGCCGGAACTTCAACGTCGCCTACTGGAACCGCTTCGGCCAGCCACACAAGCCGCTGCGCGAGGGCTTCGCGTTCGACACCTGGTGGGTCGACGCGGCGCTTGCCAAGGCAACCGACGCAGCGCGGCGGAGCGGACTCTAGCCCGGGATCGCCCTGACCGTGCGGCGCGATCCCGGTCCGGTCTGCTGTCCGCAGACCTTGGGTAACGCCTTCGCCGATTCCGCCTCCGGGGATCACGGTCTCGCCGGCACGACGCTGCGACCCAACGGCTCGGCCGGCGCTGACGGCGCACGAATGCCCGGGCGGCCGGGCGTCTGAATGGGCGCCTATCTGCTGCGGCGGCTGCTGCTGGTGATCCCGACGCTGTTCGGGATCATCGCGATCAACTTCGCGGTCGTGCAGTTCGCCCCGGGCGGTCCGGTCGAGCAGATGATCGCCCAACTGCGCGGCCACGGCCAGGTCGGCACCGGCATCACCGGCGGCGGACCGGGCGAGGTGTCCGCCCCCGGCGGCTATCGCGGCGCGCGCGGCCTTGATCCGCACATCATCGCCGACATCCGCCAGCGCTTCGGCTTCGACAAGCCGCCGCTCACGCGCTTCTTCACGATGGTCTGGAACTACCTCCGCTTCGACTTCGGCAACAGCTTCTTCCGGGCGGAGCCGGTGTGGAAGCTGATCCTGCAGAAGATGCCGGTCAGCATATCGCTCGGTCTGTGGTCGACGCTGATTGTCTATATCGTCTCCATCCCGCTCGGCATCACCAAGGCGGTGCGCGACGGCAGCCGGTTCGATGTCGCGACCAGCGCCGCCGTCCTGGTCGGCTACGCGGTGCCGGGATTCCTGTTCGCGATCGCCCTGATCGTGCTGTTCGCCGGCGGCTCCTTCGTCGAGTGGTTTCCGCTGCGCGGCCTGACCAGCGAAGGCTCGCAGCACTGGTCGTTCTTCGCCCGGGTCGGTGACTATGTCTGGCACCTCGTGCTGCCGATCACCGCGCTGGTCGCCGGCGGCTTCGCCAGCCTGACGATGCTGACGAAGAACTGCTTCCTCGAGGAAATCCGCAAGCAATACGTGCTGACCGCTCGCGCCAAAGGGGCCGGGCAGCGGCGCGTGCTCTACGGCCACGTGTTCCGTAACGCGATGCTGCTGATCGTCGCCGGCTTCCCGGCGGCCTTCATCGGCATGCTGTTCTCCTCGCAGCTCCTGGTCGAGATCGTGTTCTCGCTCGACGGGCTGGGGCTGCTTGGGTTTCAGTCGGCGATCCAGCGTGATTATCCGGTGATGTTCGGGACACTCTACATCTTCACGCTGCTCAGCCTGCTGATGCAGATCGTGGGGGACATGCTCTACACGATCGTCGATCCGAGGATCGATTTCGAGGCGCGGCGGTGACGTGTGAAGGAAGGGGGGGGGGGGGGGGGGGGGGGGGGGGGG
>DATJSJ010000300.1:0-2511 GCA_035504175.1 Acetobacteraceae bacterium | reverse complement strand
AGCCCGACTGAGGTTGCGAATCCGGCGATCGGCGTCGCCCCGCAAGAGGGCGCGCCGGCTGGCGGTCGCGGTCGGCCGGATAGGAGGCGGTTCTCCACGGAAGAGGAACCGCACCTTGCCCGGCCGCCACATCACCGATTGCCAGATGAGGCTGTACATGAGTTTGCGTCACAAAGAACCGCCGGTGATCGCCGCGGCCAAGGCCGGGTTCAGCACTGCCACCGCCTACCGCATCGAGGAGGACCCGCGGCTGCCGTCGCAGAAGAAGATGCCGCGCGGACGCCGCCGACGCGATCCGCTGGCTGGGGTGTGGGACAGCGAGATCGTGCCGCTACTCAAGAGCACTCCCGGCCTGCGGCCGGTTGCCGTGTTCGACGAGCTGCGCCGGCGCCATCCCGAGCTCGGCGCCGGCATCCGCCGCACCGTGGAACGGCGCATCCGCACCTGGCGGGCGCTCAACGGCGCCGAACAGGACGTCATCTTCCGCCAGGAGCACCCGCCGGGGCGGCTCGGATTGTCGGATTTCACCTTTATGGGCGAGAGCGGCATCACGATCGCCGGCGCGCCGCTCGATCACCGGCTCTACCATTTCCGCCTGGCCTTCTCGGGCGGGGAACATGCCCAGGTCGTGCTCGGCGGCGAGAGTTTTGTGGCCTTGGCCGAGGGGCTGCAGAACGCGCTGTGGGCGCTCGGCGGTGCCCCGTCGCAGCATCGCAGCGACAGTCTGTCGGCCGCTTTCCGCAACCTGGACGAGGATGCGCGGCAGGACCAGACGCGCCGCTACGAAGCGCTGTGCGCCCATTACGGCATGGTGCCGACCCGCAACAACCGCGGCCTCGCGCACGAGAACGGCTCGATCGAGAGCCCGCACGGCCATTTAAAGCAGGCGGTCGAGGACGCGTTGCTGCTGCGCGGCTCGCGCGATTTTGCCACGCTGGAAGCCTATCGCCGCTTCCTCGCCGAGATCGTCGGCCGCCGCAACGCCCGCAACCGCAAGCGGATCGATCTCGAGCGCCCGGTCCTGCGGCCGCTGCCGGCACGCCGCACGACCGATTACGAGGAGACGATCGTCACCGTCACCTCGACGAGCGGCTTCATCTTGCGCCGGGTGTTCTATTCGGTGCCGTCGCGGCTGGTCGGCCATCGGTTGCGGGTGCGGCTGTACGACGACCGGCTTGAATGCTTTCTCGGCGCGACGCCGTTGATGACGCTGCGTCGCGGCCGCGCCCATCCTGACGGCAAGCACGGCCACGTCATCGATTATCACCACGTCATCCATGCGCTGCGGCGCAAGCCGATGGCGCTGCTCAATCTGGTCTACCGCGACCAGCTGTTTCCGCGCCGCGCCTACCAGCGCGCTTTCGAGGCGCTGCTCGATCGCCTGGGTGAGAAGCCGGCGTGCCGCACTATGGTCGGGCTGTTGGCCCTGGCGCACGAACGCGCTTGCGAAGCCGAACTCGCCGACATTATCGCCGCCGAGCTCGACGCCGGAAGGCTGCCCGATCTCGACAGCCTCGGCCGCCGCTTCGCGCCCGACCCCGCCGTCATCCCCGACATCACCGTCGCGGCGGTGCCGCTGCATCTCTACGACGAGCTTGGTGCCGTCGCCGCGCCGATCGGCGGTGCAGCATGAAGGCGACCGATCCCATCGATGCCGCCCGCGTCGCGCTGCTGTTGTCCGAGCTGCACCTGCCCGGCATCAAACAGGTCTGGCCGGCGCTCGCTGCCCAGGCCGACAAGGAGGGTTGGCCGGCCGCCCGTTTCCTCGCCGCGCTGACCGAGCATGAGGTCGCCGAGCGCAGCCGTCGGCGTCTCGAACGTCACCTCGCCGAAGCCCGCCTGCCACCCGGCAAAACGCTCGATGCCTTCGACTTCGATGCCGTGCCGATGGTCAGCAAGGCCCAGGTCATGGCCTTGGCCGCCGGCGACGCCTGGCTCAACCAGGGCGCCAACCTGTTGCTGTTCGGCCCGCCCGGCGGCGGCAAGAGCCACTTGGCGGCAGCGCTCGGCTTCGCCCTCGTTGAAGCCGGCTGGCGCGTCCTGTTCACCCGCACCACCGATCTGGTGCAGCGGCTGCAGGTCGCCCGCCGCGATCTGGCGCTGGAGGCCGCGATCGCCAAGCTCGACAAGTTCCACCTGCTGATCCTCGACGATCTCGCCTATGTCACCAAGGACCAGGCCGAGACCAGCGTGCTGTTCGAGCTGATCAGCGCCCGCTACGAGCGGCGCTCGCTGTTGATCACCGCCAACCAGCCGTTCGGCGAGTGGGGCAGGATCTTCCCCGACCAGGCGATGACCGTCGCCGTCGTCGACCGCCTCGTGCACCACGCCACGATCTTCGAGATGAACGTCGAAAGCTACCGCCGCCGCGCCGCTCTCGAACGCAAACGCGGCTCCGCCCGACTGGCGGGCACCCGCGCGACAATCAACGCCTCCGCCTGATTGTCGCGCCGCGTCAATCAAAACTCCGGCAAACCTCTTGCGCGACAATCACCGCGCGACAATCATGCC
>DATJSJ010000299.1:0-10322 GCA_035504175.1 Acetobacteraceae bacterium | reverse complement strand
CCCCAGCGGGTCCAGGGCAGAGCCCTGGCCTTTCTTTGCGCTGCCCTACGGCGCGGCCGGTGGCGGCGGCGTCACTGGCACTGGCGTCACGCGCGCCGACGCGACCAGGCCCGAAGGTGCGACCAGCTCGAACTGGCCGCTCGGCAATGGCGCGCGCGTCGGCACCGCCCTGCGATCGAGATTGCCGGCGAGCGTGTGGGCGAGATCCTCGGTGAAGACCGGATCGCCGATCTGCCAGGAATGGCAGGGGATGCCGATGATCGTTGCCGGATCGCGGGTCCGGATCATCTGCTGGTAGTATTCGCCGCATTCCACGTTGACGGCGGTCGCGGGCGCGTTCGCCGGGAGTCCGACGCGGCCGAGGCGCGGTGCGAGTCCGATGCGCTTGGCATTGGCGAGCTGCAGCACCTCGTCGAACGGATTGGCGTAGTTGGTCAGCCGCACGCAGTGGCGGTAGACGGATTCGCTCTCCGGATTGCCGGCGGCGAACGAGATCGCGGAGACGTCGGCGCTGATGCAGGCGATCTGGCTCGCGGTCCAGTTGATGCTGGCCGGAACGCTGCGATCGTCCGCGTCGTCGAACGCCTCGCGCAGCACGTAGGCGCCCATCGAGTGGGCGAGAACGTGCACGTTGACGTCGCATTGCGCGGCGACGGTGGCGCGCGCGAACAGCGCGATGCAGTCGCGCACGAGGGCGAGCGCGGTGTGTCGCGCCTTGTCGCGGTCCTGCAGGTAGGCGAGGGCGACGTCGCCGGAGGGCCAGTCGAAGCTGGCCACCAGGCCGGTGAAGCCCGCCGCGGTCAGGTCGACCTGCAGCCGGCGATGCCGCTGCAGCACGACCGGCGGCTGGTTGTCGAATCCGTGGATGAACACGAGCAGGTCGCCGCGGACCGCGCCGCTCAGGTCGCGCACGGGGGCGAGGAGGGCAAGCACGTCCTTGACCCAGTCGGCGCTGCCGATGACCTGGCTGGCGTCGAAGCCGGTCGCGGTATCGGGCACGCGCAGGAACGAGGTCGGTCCCGGCTCCTCGCCGAAGCCGGTGCCCTCGCGGTTGCGCACGGTGATGCAGTAGTCCATGGCAGCGGCCGTTCCCGCGCAGGATCGGATCGATGCAAGCAACTTTATAGTTGCAAAGCGAAACGTCCGGCAAGAGCAGGTAGGATCCTGCGGGAAGCTCGCCTTCGGCTTGCGCCGTCGGCCAGTGGTACCGTATCGTTCCAGCAATAAAGCGGGTCCGCGCGCGCCGCGGCGGCAGGTCAATGCCCCGGGGGCGTCGGCGCTGGCGAGAGAGCGCCCACGGGCGGATGCGCGTCCGCTCCGGCGCGCCGGACGAGCGGCGGGGTTCGGCCGGAGCGAACCCAAGGGAGATTGCGATGCGGCGGATTTGGCTCGACGGCGAGGTATGGTCGCGGGGGAGCGGGGCCGCCCGATGGCAATGGCTCCTCTTGGCCGGTCTGCTGGTCGCGGCTTCCGGCACGGCGGCGGTAGCGGCGCAGTGCGGCATTACCGGCCCGGCGGTCCGGTTCCCAGCCAATGCGCAGGGCGTCGCGATCGCCACCAGCGCGACCGCCGACGCGCTGCTGTTCCGGCTCCGGCCCGGTCAGATGAGCCTCGATCTGGACGGCAACGAGCACACCTACGGCGTCCGGGACCAGGGGCTCGACGGGATCTGCAACGGGCTCTCGGCGCTCGATCCACCGGACTGTGCCGGTGTGACGCCGCGCGGCCGGTGCTTTGCCGCCTGCCAGGCCGCGCTGCGCGCCTGGGACCGGACGCCGGACGGGGCGAGACGGCTGTTCTGCTCGGTGGGACTCGGCAGCGGCTGCGGCGCGACCTTTTCGGCGCCGCTGCAGACCGGCGACAATGCGGCGTTCTTCGTCAGCGAGACAGCGACGAAATATGCGCCGCCGCCTGGGGCGGCGCGGACCTGGATCCAGACGCAGGCGGCGCAGATCGACCCCCTGGCGGTGCCGTTCTTCGTGCTGCCGCCGGCGCTGCGGCGGCTGCCCTTCGACGCCTCGCCCGGCGATGCGGGGGTGATGGTCCGGACCGATGGCGCCCGACCGCCCGCCTTCTTCATCATCGGCGATTCCGGCAACAACGGCGAAATCGGCGAGTCGTCGGCGCGCCTGCACCAGTTGCTGTCGCGGTCGGGCACGCTTCGGACGAAGACGGAGACGTCCGCCTTCGGGGAAAGCGTGGCGCGAACCGCGGTCGACGGCTCGCCCGAGGTCGCGGTCGCCATCTTCCGCCATTCCGCGGTGCGTCCGGGCGATGCGGGCTCGCTGATCCAGCTCACGCGCGACACGGTGGTCGATTGGATCAACCGCACGGGCGCCGACCGCCTCGCGCGACTCGGCGATGCGGACGCGCTGATTGCGTGCGCGCCGCGCCCTGAGGGGAATGACTGACGGGGCTTCGGGGAGGCCTGGCGCGTCCGCGCGCCCGCCGTCCCGCAAGTGATCGCGGTGGTCGCGCGTCTTCGCGCGCGCGAATGCGCTGCCTCGCCGGCGCCGCGGCCGCGCCGCTGCGCGAATGTGACCTCGACGCATCCATCGCCCCGCCCCGGACGTAATCCCTGCGGCGCGGTCGGTGGCGGCGACCGATCGCCGCTGTTCGGAACGCGCCGCCGCCCCTATGGTCCGCCGCAGCGCGCGGATCCGGGTGCCGCGGCAGAGGGAGAGGGCGAGGCCCGGTGGATGCGCAGCGCCGAGAGAGCGGGCAGGAGATGGCGGCCGCGGCGCTGCTGCGGCGCTGCGCCGGCGGTGATGCGGCGGCGTTCCGGACGCTGTACGAGGAGCAGGCGCCGCGTCTCTACGGGCTGGCGCTGCGCATGACGCGCCAGCCGGCGCTGGCCGCCGATGCGCTGCACGACGCCTTCCTGCAGGTCTGGCAGCAGGCGGCGCGGTTCGATCCGGCGCGCGGCCCGGCCGAGGCCTGGCTCACCGGCCTGCTGCGTTACCGCGCGATCGACCTGCTGCGCCGGCGCGAGCGCGAGCAGCCCGGCTACGAGCCGCCTGACGCGCCGGATGACGGCCCCGATCCGTTCGAGCAATTGCGCGCCGCCGGCGACAGTGCCGCGCTGTCGCGCTGCCTCGCGACGCTGGAGGAGGCGCAGCAGCGCCTGCTGCGGCTCGCCTATGTCGACGGGCTGTCGCAGTCGCAGCTTGCGGCGAAGCTCGCGGCGCCGCTCGGCACGGTGAAGTCCTGGACCCGGCGGGCGCTGCTCGCCCTGCGGCAGTGCCTCGAGCCATGAGCGGTCCGTCCCCCGACGCCGGCCCCGACACTGGCGAGGAACGCGACCTGCTGGCCGCGGAATATGTGCTCGGCACGCTGGATGCGGCGGCGGCCGCGTCGCTCGCGGTCCAGGCGCGCGAGGATCCGGATCTGGCCGCCGCGATCGCCGCCTGGGAGGCGCGGCTGTCGCCGCTCGCCCGGCTGGCTCCGCCGGTCGAGCCGCCCCCCGGCGTCTGGGACCGACTCGAGGCCAGCGCCGGGCTGCGGCCGGCCGAGGTGGTGCGGCCGGCGGCGCGCGCGCCGGCGCCGCGACGGCGCTTCTGGCAGGAGGCGGCACCCTGGCGCTGGGCGACGGCGGCCGGTTTCGCGGTCGCGGCCGTGCTGCTGGTGGTGCTGCTGACTCGCCCGCCCTCCGGGCCGCACGGCGCCGCGGCGCTGCTGCCGACCAGCGGCACCGGCGGCTTCCTGGCCGAGACCGGGCCCGGCGGCAGCCTGCAATTGAGCGCGGTGCGTCCGTTCGCGGTGCCACAGGGCAAGGATCTGGAGCTCTGGGCGCTGCCGCCCGGTGCGACGCAGCCGGTGTCGCTGGGCGTGGTGCCGCATGCGGCCCAACGCCTGGCCGTGGCGCATCCGACGGTGCGCCTGACGGCGGCGACGCAGCTCATGGTCAGCCTGGAGCCGCGGGGCGGCTCGCCCACCGGCAAGCCGACCGGCCCGGTGCTGTTCGCCGGCACGCTGGAAGACTAGGCCCCAACCCCCCTAAGCCGCCCCGGGCAGCGCGCCGGGACGGCCGAACAGGTAGCCCTGGCCGTGGCGCACGCCGAGCTTGCGCATCAGCGCCGCCTGCTCCGGCGTCTCGATCATCTCGGCGATCGTCGCAGCGCCGACCAGGCTCGCGAGCTCCACCATCGAGGCGACGAAGCCGTAATCCCGCGCGCTGGCGGCGGCGCGGCGCACGTAGCCGCCATCGATCTTGACGTAGTCCACCTCGAAATCGCGCAGGTAGCGGAAGCTCGCGGCGCCGGCGCCGAAATCGTCGATGCAGAGGCGGATGCCGGCGGCGCGCAGTTGCCGCACGCTCTCCATCGCCGCCGCGGTGTCCTCGACATCCGCGGTCTCGGTCAGCTCGATGAGCATGCGCTCGGCGAGCCCGGGTGCCGCGGTCAGCGTCGCCAGCATGCGGTCGCGGAAGGCCGGGCGCTGGATCGAGATGCCGGAGACGTTCACCGCGAGCGCGGCATGCGGCGCATTGCGCGCCGCGGTCGCCGCCAGATCCAGCACCGCCGCGTCGAGCTCCTCCGACAGGCCGACCGCCTCGGCGAAGGTGACGAATTCCTGGGTCTGTTCGATCGGCATCCCGGGGGTCGGGATCGGCCGCAGCAGCGCCTCGAAATGATGCGCGACGCCGGTCCCGATATCGACGATCGGCTGGAAGGCGAGGCGCAACCGTCCCTCGGCGATGGCATGGCGCATCGCCCGGGTGCGCTGCTCGGCCGTGGCGATGAAGCCGGCGAGCCCGTCGGCGAAGCCGGCGCGCGAGGTGGCGGCGGTGCCGCCCTCGGTGAAGCGGTCGAGCGCGAAGCGCAACGCCCGCGCCGCCTGGTGCGCGGTCAGGCCCTCACGGGCCAGGCGCAGCTCGGCGCTGGCGACGCGGGCGCGGCTGCCGGCCGGGTTGCGGCGGATCACCGCCTCGAGCTGGGCGGCCAATGCCGCGAGATCGAGCGACTGCGCCGCCAGCAGCCCGTAGCGCCCCTCGCTCACCTCGCTCGCGACCGTGCCCGGTCCGGCCAGGCGCTGCAGCGCCTCGGTGACCTCGGCCTGCAGCGCGTGCTGTGCCTCCGGCGACAGCCCGTGCTTCGCCTCCGCCCAGCCCTGCACCTCCAGCAATCCGACCTCGCCGTCCCGGCCGCTGCGCATCCGCGCCTCGGCGGCCTGCACGAAGGAGACCGGCGCCTCCAGCGCGCCGTCCGGTGCGGCCGCCGGCAGCTTCGCGAAGGTCAGGGATAGACGCGGCGGCGGGCCCGGCAGGGCGAGGCCGGCGAGCGCCATCGGCGTCGCCTCCCGGTCGTCGAGCCGCAGCACCATCGGCGCCAGCCGGCCGCGCTCGGTGAGCAGCGAGAGGCCGAGCGAGAGCGCCGCCTGATCGGCCGGGCCGACCAGCCCGGCGAGCGGCCGGCCGACGAAGCTCTCGGCCGGTCGGCCGTAATGGCCGCTGAAACCGCCCGTCGCGTAGGTCACGGTGCCATCCGGCCCGGCCTCCACCAGCAACTCGGCGGCGGCGAAGGCGAAGGCGACGAACCGGTCTTTCGGCGCCGGCCCGGAAGCCCGGGCGGCGTTGAGGGATGCGGTCATTGGGCGAGCCTGGAGAACGGCTGCGACTGTCCGTGACCCGAATGAAATCCGGGTTAAGCGGGGTGCGTCAGGCCGCCGCGCGCACGCCGTCGCCGGCCAGCGCGTCCTCGCCGTCCAGCGTCGCGGCGACCGCGTGCACCACCGCGGCGATGCGCACCGCCGCCTGCACCTGCTCCTGCGTCAGACCCGCTTCGCGCACCGCGCGCTCATGACTCGCCATGCACATGCCGCAGCCGTTCACCGCGGAGACGGCGAGCGACCACAAATCGAAGTCGACGCGCGCGACACCTGGCCGCGCCATCACGTTCATGCGCAGCCGCGCCGGCAGCGTCGCGTAGTCGCCGCCGACCGCGTGCGTGAAACGGTAGTAGACGTTGTTCATCGCCATGATCGCGGCGGCGGATTTCGCCGCGCTCAGTGCTTCCGGCGACAGTGCCGGCGCGAACTCGGCGACGATCGCGCGTGTCACCTCGGCGTTGCGCGACGCGAGGGCGGCGACGATGCAGGTGCCGGCACGCTGCGGCGGCGAGAGCGCGACCTCGCTGGCCAGGCTGCCGAGATTGAGGCGCAGATCCTTCGCGTAATCCGGAAGGCGCGTCTTCAGGGCTTCGAGCGACGTCATGCGCCTCCGATGAGACGACGGACGGGCCCGGTATCCGGGGCCGCCCGTGCGGTCAGACGACTGGGATCGGGCGTCAGGCGGCGGGGCGGAGGAAATCGTCGCCCTTGTTCCAGTTGCACGGGCAGAGCTCGTCGCTCTGCAGCGCGTCCAGCACGCGCAGCGTTTCGGCGGGGTTGCGGCCAACCGAGAGATCGTTCACCGCGGCATGGCGCACGATGCCGTCCGGATCGACGACGAAGGTGGCGCGGAGTGCGACGCCCTCGGCGCGGTCGAGGATGCCGCAGCCGGCGGCGAGTTCGCGCTTGACGTCGGCCAGCATCGGGATGTCGAGCTGGCGCAGCTCGTCATGGTGCAGCCGCCAATTGAGGTGCACGAACTCGCTGTCGGTGGAAATGCCGTAGACGACCGCGTCGCGGTCGGCGAACTCGCCCGCGAGTCTGGCGAAGGCGACGATCTCGGTCGGGCAGACGAAGGTGAAATCCTTCGGCCAGAAGAACACGATCTTCCACTTGCCGGCATCGGATTCACTGGTGATTTCGGTGAAGGCGGATTTCAGGTCCAGTCCCTCACGGCCGGCCTTGACGGCCTTGAGCGCGAAGCGGGGAAACTGGTCACCGACGGTCAGCATGGTTCGGCCTCTTCTTCTTCGGGTTCGGGCGCACGTCGGGCGTCGGCGCCAGCGGGCCCCGCGTCCGTTTGTGCAAAGCAGCATGGGCTTTTCTGTGCGGCGGGGCGTGGCCATGTGCAAGCGAATAATTCCGAACTGAACGATCGATTGGATCGATGACGCCCCTGCCCACGCCGCAGCAGCTCCGCTACCTGCTCGCGCTGGCCGAGCACCAGCATTTCGGCCGCGCCGCCGCCGCCTGCGCGGTGACGCAGTCGACGCTCTCGGCCGGGCTGGTGGCACTGGAGCGCCAGCTCGACGCCGGGCTGCTCGACCGCAGCGCCGGCAAGCGCGTGGTGTTCACGCCGCTGGGTCAGGAGGTGCTCGAGCGCGCCCGGGCGGCAATCGGCGCGCTGGAGGCGGTGGCGGAGACCGCAGCGGCGGCGCGCGCGCCGATGACCGGGCCGCTGCGGCTGGGCGTGATCCCGACCATCGGTCCGTTCCTGCTGCCGCGGCTGATGCCGGCGCTGCGCGCCGCGTTTCCGCGGCTGCGCCTCTACCTGCGCGAGGACGTCACCGGGCGGCTTGTGTCCCAGCTCGCCGCCGGGCGGCTCGACCTGGTGCTGCTGGCACTGCCCTGCGAATGCGGCGCGGCGGAGACGCTGCCGCTCGGCCGCGACGAGTTCCTCGCCGCCTTGCCGCCCGGACATGCGCTGGCCGAGCGGGCTGCCGTGCCGCTCGCGGCGCTGGCGGCGGAGCGGCTGCTGCTGCTCGAGGACGGGCACTGCCTGCGCGACCAGGCGCTCGCCGCCTGCGGCCCGTCGCGCGGCGGCGAGGCGGCGCCGGACGGGTTCGCCGCCACCAGCCTGCACACGCTGGTTCAGATGGTGGCGGGCGGGCTCGGGGTGACGCTGCTGCCGCGGCTGGCATTGGACGGCGGGGTCGCTTCGGGCGCCGAGCTCGCGATCCGGCCGCTCGCCGGGCGCGGTGCCTGGCGCACGCTGGGCCTGGCCTGGCGGCCGAACGCGCCGCGGGCCGCGGATTTCCGCAACCTCGCGGCGGTGCTGCTGCGAACGACCGAGGACGAGGCGGGGCCGGCGGAGGGGCATGCCGCTTCGGCCGGGTGAGAAGGCTCGCCGGCGCGCGGGCATCGGGCCCACGGACCGGCGACAGCGGGCGGGAACGGGTTACCGCGCCCGGCGCAGGATGCTGATCACGGCGGCGCCGAACACCGCGCCGGCGATGGTGAAGGCGGCGACCAGGAAGCGCAGGTGCAGCACGACGGAGGCGGCCTCGGCGCGGACGCGGGCGCGCAGCGCCAGCCGCGCCCGTGCCACGCGGTCGGCGAGCGGGCCGGGGCCGGACAGCACCTGGTCGGCACCGCTGCCCAGCGCCGCCTGCAGTGCCGGCCGCAGCGCCGCCCGCGCCGCCGCCGGATCGGCCGCCGCCTCACTGGCCAGCACTGCGTCGAGCAGCCCCTCCTGCGCCATCCCGCGCTCGTACGGCACTGGCGCCGCGAAGGTCGCGAACAGGCCGGTCAGTCCGACCAGCACGAAGGCCATGCTCAGGAAGGCGGTCCAGGTGGCGCCGTCGCCGCGGGGCTGCGCTGCTTGCTGCGGGTCCATGATGGGAGAGGTATTAGACCGGCGCCGCCCGGTCTGGGCAGAGCGGGTGTCCTCGATGACGCCGTCCGTCCATGGCGACGGCATCGGCGTGATCGCAAAGCCTGCGGGTGCCGCGCGCGGCCCCCGGGTGTCTCCCGTGGCCGATCAGCGCCAGACGCCGCGCGCGTCCGGACGGCTCGGTTTTTTCAGTGCGTGAGCGGCGGTCGCGATCCGCCGGCCAGGCCGATGCAGGCGGCCAGCTCGCGGTACAGAAGCTGGGCCTCGTCCAGCGTCAGTTCGACGAACATGCGTCGGAGCACCTGGCTCTCCCGCTCCCGCCGCAGGCGCAGGAACACCGCTCCCGGCACCGCCTGGACCGAGACGTGGCTCGCTTCGGCATCGATATCCAGGGAGGATGGCAAATCGGACACGGCAAGCCCTCGCGGCGCCAGACCAGAGCTCACGCGTTCGTGAGCCGGATGCCGTTCTCGCACGAAGTTCGCATCCGGGCAACCTCCGAGCTGGGCGGTGCAGCATATTGTCTTGACACCGCCGGGAGTGCTCGCTACCGACCGCCGCCCGTCCTTTCAGCAAGCAGCGCGTGCCATGAAGATCCGCAACTCTCTCCGCTCGGCCAAGGCCCGCGACAAGAACTGCCGCGTGGTGCGCCGCCATGGGCGCGTCTACGTCATCAACAAGACCAACCCGCGCATGAAGGCCCGGCAGGGCTGATTGCCCGCCGCTCCGGCGCAGGGGTCGGCGAAGCCGATCCAAAGCGCCCGACGCACCGCGCCATAGACGGCATCACAGCCTGCCTCGTCGCTGCGGGCTGAGGGCAAGCCCCGTAGCCGCGCAGCGGGGCGCCGCAGGCGCCGGGCTTGCGCTCGGCCCGCAGCGGCGGGACCATCCGGCGTGCCGTCGTCGCGCGTCCCGGTCCTGGCACCCCCCGACCGCCAACAGTCCGTGTCGCGGGCTGGCGGCCTTCTTGCCGATCGGCATCGCTGCTACCATCCCTGAGCCATGCCGCCAGGGAAAACCCGCCCATGATCGCGCAGCCAGCGCCGAAGCCGGAGGTGCTCGCCCGCCGGGTGGAGATCGTCGCCGGGTTGCGCCGGCTGCTGCCCGAGAGCGGCGTCATCGCCGAGCCGATCCGCCTCAAGCCGTATGAGACCGACGGGCTCGCCGCCTACCGCCAGGTGCCGCTCGCCGTCGCGCTGCCGGAGACGACCGAGCAGGTCGCCGCCGTGCTGCGCTTCCTGCACGGCAACGGCGTGCGGGTGATCCCGCGCGGCGCCGGCACCAGCCTCTCCGGTGGCGCGCTGCCGCTCGCGGACGCCGTGGTGGTCGGGATGATGCGGATGAACCGCATCCTCGCGATCGACACCGCCGATCGCTGCGCGACGGTGCAGGCAGGCGTCACCAATATCGGCATCACCAATGCAGTGCAGGCGCAAGGATTCTTCTACGCGCCCGATCCTTCGAGCCAGCTAGCCTGCATGATCGGCGGCAACGTCAACATGAACTCAGGCGGCGCACACTGCCTGAAATATGGCGTCACGGCCAATAATCTGCTCGGACTGAAGATCGTCACGGTGGAGGGCGAGGTCCTTGATATCGGCGGCGCGCATCTGGATGCAGCAGGTTATGATTGGCTCGGACTGCTGACCGGCAGCGAGGGCCAGTTGGCGGTGATCACCGAGGTCACCGTGCGCATTCTACGCTCGCCCGAGGGCGCGCGGGCGATGCTGGCGGCGTTCCGCTCCAACGAAGTGGCTGGCGCGTGTGTGGATTCCATCATCTCGTCGGGCATCATCCCGGTGGCGCTGGAGTTCATGGACCGCCCCGCGATACACGCCTGCGAGGCCTTCGCTCACGCCGGCTATCCACTCGATGCCGAGGC
>DATJSJ010000298.1:0-15670 GCA_035504175.1 Acetobacteraceae bacterium | reverse complement strand
GGGATTGTAGGTGCCGTCGTCATCCACCGTCTCCGGCACGGCGATGCCGTGCTGCGTGGTGGCGAGCGCGAAATCGTCCTCGCCATGTCCCGGCGCGATGTGCACGAAGCCGGTGCCCTGTTCAGTGGTGACGAAATCCGCGGCGAACAGCGGCACGTCGAAACCATAGCCGGCATCAGCAGCGCGCAGCGGATGCGCGCAGACCGTCCCGGCGAGATCAGCCCCCGTCAGCACCCGCATCACGTGGTGCGTCGCGATGCCGGCCGTGTCGCAGAACTCCGGCACCAGCTTCAGGGCCACGAGCAGCGTCTCGCCGCGGCGCGCGAGCGAGCCCTCGGTCACGCTGTCGACCCGCAGCAGGGCGTATTGGATCTCCGCGCCGCAGGCGAGCGCGCGGTTGCCGGGAATCGTCCAGGGTGTCGTCGTCCAGATCACGATCGATGGCGCCGCCCCGTGCGCGAGCGGCCCGGCCAGCACCGGAAACCGCACCCAGATCGTCGTGCTGGTGTGGTCGTGGTACTCGACCTCCGCCTCGGCAAGCGCGGTCTTCTCGACCGGTGACCACATCACCGGCCGCAGCCCGCGATACAGCGCGCCGTTGACCAGGAATTTGCCGATCTCGCCGGCGATCGCCGCCTCCGAGGCGAAATCCATCGTCGCGTAACGGTGCGCGAAATCGCCCTCGACGCCGAGCCGCCGGAACTCGGACGCCTGCACCTCCATCCAGTGCTGCGCATAGGCGCGGCACTCGGCACGGAAATCCAGCACCGGCACCGCGTCCTTGTCGCGACCGGACTTGCGATATTCCTCCTCGATCTTCCACTCGATCGGCAGGCCGTGACAATCCCAGCCCGGGATGTAGTTCGCGTCGTAGCCGCCCATCTGCCGGGTGCGGTTGATCACGTCCTTGAGGATCTTGTTCAGCGCCGTGCCAATATGGATGTTGCCGTTGGCGTAGGGCGGGCCATCGTGCAGCATGAAGATCGGCCGGCCGCGCGAAGCTTCGCGCAGGCGGGCGAACAGGCCGGTGCGGTCCCAGCGGGCGAGGATCGCCGGCTCCTTCTTCGGCAGGTCGCCGCGCATCGGGAACGAGGTGGCTGGCAGGAAGACGGTGGTCCGGTAGTCGGGCTCGGGCATGGCTCGTCTCTGTGGCGTTGGCGCGTAAGGCCAGGGGCTCTGCCCCTGGACCCCGCTGGGGCCGTACGGCCCCAGACCCCAATACTTAAGTCAAGGATTGCAAAGGCTAGCCTTTGCCGGGGTCCAGGGGCAGAGCCCCTGGCCTTCGCTGCGCCGCGGTCTTATGCGGACCCGCCCGCCCCCCGGTCAAGCAACCGCCGCGCCTCCGTCGCATCCGCCGCGATCTGCGCCCGCAGCGCCTCGATCCCGGGAAACCGCCGCTCCTCCCGCAGGAAGCTGTGCAGCGCCGTGCTGATCTCCCGCCCATAGAGGTCGCCCTCGAAATCGAACAGGTGCACCTCCAGCCGGGTCGCGGTGCCCGCATCAACAGTCGGCCGCCGCCCGATATTCGCGACCCCAGGCCGCACCGTCCCGTCCGGCAGTCGCACCGTCACCGCGTAGACCCCCCGCGCCGGCTCCAGATGCTCGCCCAAACCAACATTGGCGGTAGGAAAGCCGATCGTGCGGCCCCGCCGGTCGCCCGGGAGTACCACGCCGCCGATCGCCCACGGCCGGCCGAGTTCGGACGCCGCCCGCTCCGGGTAGCCGTCCTGCAGCAGCCGTCGGATGCGCGAGGACGAAAGCGGCCCGCCGGCGTCGGTGAGCGGCGGCACCACGGACAGTCCCATGCCCAGCCGCTCCGCCATCGCCCCGAGCAGCGTCACGTCGCCGCCGCGCCGGTGGCCGAAGGCGAAATCGGGCCCGCAGGCCAGGTGCCGCGCCCCGATCCCGGCCTGCAGCACCTCGGCGATGAAGGCCTCGGCGGTCATCAGGCTGAAGCCGTGGTCGAACGGCAGTTCATAGATCAGCCGCACCCCGAGCGCGGCCAGCGCTGCCGTGCGCTCGCCCGACAGGGTGAGGCGGAAGGGCGGATCCTCGGCACGGAACACCTGGCGCGGGTGCGGCTCGAAGGTCAGCACCGCGAGCGGGGCGTCGGGCCGCGCGCCATGCGCCTGGCGCAGGACGTGGGCGTGGCCGAGATGCACGCCGTCGAAATTGCCCAGCGCGACCGTCGCCCCCCGGGCCTCCGGCGGCAGCCCGCGCCAGTCGCGGAACAGCCGCATCGGCGCCCTCAGGCGGTCAGTTCGCGGGACGGCACCATGACGGTCGCTTCGCCCTCGATCACGGCCTTGCCGGCGACGGTGCAGGTGGTCTTGAGCGTGGCGCGCTTCTTCTCCGCATCCAGCGCCGTGACCTCGGCGGTGGCGGTGACGGTGTCGCCGATCTTCACCGGGCCGCGAAAACGGAGCGTCTGGCCGAGATAGATCGTGCCCGGGCCCGGCAACCTTGTGCCGAGCACGGCGCTGATCAGCCCGGCGGAGAGCATGCCGTGGGCGATGCGCTCCTTGAACATGCTGGACGCCGCGGCCTCGGCGTCAATGTGCACCGGGTTGGTGTCGGTGCTGACCGCGGCGTAGAGCAGGATATCGGCCTCGGTGATGGTCTTGGCGACGCTGGCGGTCTGGCCGGTCGCGAGATCCTCGAAGAACACGCCGCGTCTCCTGTTCCGGTGCTGCACCGCGTTGTGGGGCAGAGCAGCCGCGAAAATCAACCGCCCGGCCGCGCATGGACAGGGCTTGCGCTGCGGTGCGAAGGTCGGGGCGGCGCGGAGGAGCAGGCGATGCCGCGGACCATGATCGGCGATTCCCGGGACCTGCTGGCCGAGCTCGCCGGCTGGGTGGCGCTGGAAACGCCGAGCACGGATCCGGCCGCGGTCAACCGCCTGGCGGACGTGGCCGAGGATGAGCTCGGCCGGGCGGGAGCCGGTATCACCCGCGTCCCCGGCCAGGCCGGGGCCGGCGACACGCTGATGGCGCGCTCGCCCGGCGCCGGGCCGGCGATCCTGGTGCTCGCGCATCTCGACACGGTCTGGCCGACCGGCACGCTCGCCACCATGCCCTATCGGGTCGAAGGCGACCGCGCCCATGGGCCGGGCATCTACGACATGAAGGCAGGGTCGTTCATCGCGTTTCACGTGCTGCGCTCCCTGCTGCGGCAGGGGATTGCGACCCGCCGGCCGATCGCGCTGATGCTGACGCCGGACGAGGAGGTCGGCAGCCCCGCGAGCCGGGCGCTGATCGAAGCTGAGGCGCGGCAGTGCTGCTGCGCGCTGGTCCTGGAGCCGGCCGCGCCGGGCGGCGCCTGCTGCACGGCGCGCAAGGGCGTCGGGCGGTTCACCTTCCGAATCACCGGGCGGGGTGCGCATGCCGGCAACGCCTTCGCCGACGGCGCGTCGGCGGTGAGCGAGCTGGCGCGGCAGATCCTGGCGGTGGGCGACCTTGCCGATCCGGCGCGCGGCGTCACGCTGAACGTGGCGCCGGTCTGGGGCGGTACGCGCCCGAACGTGATTGCGGCGGAGGCGGGCGGCGAGATCGATCTGCGGGTGCCGGACGCGGCCGCGGGGGAGCAGCTCACCGCCCGATTGCGCGCGCTGGCCGCGGTCGATCCGCGCTGCAGGGTCGCGGTGGAGGGCGGGATGAACCGGCCGCCCTTTGCCGAGACCGAGGCGATCCGGGCGCTGCACGCCCGCGCCGCCGCGCTGGCCGCAACAATCGGCTTTGACCTGCCGAAGGAGGCGCGGGGCGGCGGCTCGGACGGCAACTTCACCGCCGCGCTGGGGGTGCCGACGCTGGACGGGCTCGGCTGTCCCGGCGCCGGCGCGCATGCCGCGCACGAGCACATTCTCTGGCCGCATTTGGCGCCGCGGGCGGCGTTGCTGGCCGGATTGCTGGAGGAGATGGACGCATGACCATTGCCACCGCCGAGGATGCCGCCGCCGCGGCCGAGCTGCTGGTCGCCGCCTGGCACGACCCGGCGAAGAAGCTCGCGAACCTGCCGCCGGCGCTGCGGCCGACCGATCTGGCGCAGGTCGATGCGATCCAGCAGGCGGTGGCCGCGCGGATGGGTGGCATCGGCGGCTGGAAGGTCGGCGCACCCGGCCCGGACGCGACGCCGGCCTGCGCGCCGATGTGGCTGTCGGGCATTCACGTCAGCCCGGCGCATCTGCCGGCCGCGCGCTGGTCGATGCGCACGGTGGAGGCGGAGATCAGCGTCCGGCTCGGCAGCAGCCTGCCCGCCTACGCCGCGCCGTACACCGCCGAGCAGGTGACGGCGGCGATTGACTCCTGTCACCCGGCGATCGAGGTGCTGGATTCCCGCTTCACCGATCCCGAGGCCTTGGATGATCTGACCCGGCTCGCTGACAGCGCCTCGCATGGCTGCTTCGTCCATGGCGCGGCGTTCCAGGCCTGGCGGTCGGCCGATTTCGCGTCCGAGCGGGTGCGCCTTGTCGCGGGCGAGCGGGAGCTGGCGTCCGGCACCGGCAACCCGGGGGGCGACATGATCCGGCTGCTGCTCTGGCTCGCCAATGCGGGCGCGCACTGGGCCGGCGGGCTCGAGGTCGGGCAGTTCGTCACCACCGGCTCCTGGACCGGCAAGACGGTGGTGCCGGCGGCAACGCCGGTTCGGGTGGTGTTTGCCCATGCCGGCGAGGCGACGGTGGAGTTCCGCTGATGCAGGCGCTGATCGTGGGCGTCGGCCCGGGCGTGTCCGCGTCCTTCGCCCGGGTGCTGGCGCGCGAGGGCTATGCGGTGGCGCTGGCGGCGCGCGATACCGGCAAGTTGGCGGCATTGGCGCGCGAGATCGGCGGCAGCGCGCATGCGTGCGACGCGACGAACGCGGCGGCGGTGGCGGCCTTGTTTGCCACGGTCGGGGTGCCGGACGTGGTGCTGTACAACCCGAGTGCGCGCGTGCGGGGACCGCTGGTCGAGCTCGATCCGGCGTCGGTGCATGCGGCGCTCGAGGTGACCGCGTTCGGGGGCTTTCTGGTCGGCCAGGCGGCGGCGCGGGCGATGCTGCCGCGCGGATCGGGGACGATCCTGTTCACCGGCGCCTCGGCGAGCGTGAAGGGCTATGCCGGGTCGGCGCCGTTCGCGATGGGCAAGTTCGCGCTGCGGGGCCTGGCGCAGAGCATGAGCCGCGAGCTGCACCCGAAGGGCATCCACGTCGCGCATGTGGTGATCGATGGCGGCGTGCGCGCCGGGGGCCGCCCTGACCCGGGTGACGACAGCATGCTTGATCCCGCGGCGATCGCCGAGACGATGCTGCACCTGGTGCGCCAACCGCGCAGCGCCTGGAGCGAGGAGGTGGCAGTAAGGCCCTGGGTGGAGCGGTTCTGACGCGTTCTGCCGTCGAGCGGCGATGGCCAAAGCGGCCAGTCCCGGTCAGCGCCCGGCCTGCCGCAACGCCGCCCGGTAGCTGCGGCGCCGGCGCATCCCTATCTTGCCGGGAATGTCCGCAACTCCGTCCTTTCTTGATACCGGCCGCCCCGACGTGCCGGACCTGGTGGTGCCGCGCGGCGTCACGCCCTTTCACCTGCCGCAGCGTCCGGTGCGCGGCCGGCTGGTCCGGCTCGGCCCGCTCGCCGACGCGCTGCTCACCCGTCACGACAACCACCCGGCGGTGACCAGCCTCGCCGGCCAGGCGCTGGTGCTCGCCGCCGGTCTCGCCGCGGCGCTGAAATTCCGCGGCTCGTTCAGCCTGCAGGCCAAGGGCGACGGGCCGGTGCCGATGCTGCTCGCCGACTGCACCGAGGACGGCGCGCTCCGCGGCTATGCCCGCGCCGACCCCGACCGGCTCGCGGCGCTGGTAGCCGAAGACCCGAGCCCGAGTGCCACCCGGCTGCTCGGCGGCGGCTATCTCGCCTTCACCGTCGACCAGGGCCCGGCGCGCGAGCGCCACCAGGGGATCGTCGCGATCGCGGGCGAAAGCCTGGCGGAGATGGCGCTGCACTATTTCGACAGCAGCGAGCAGCTCGGTTGCTGGGTGCGCCTCGCCTGCGCCCCGACTGGCGCCGGCTGGCGCGCCGGCGCGCTGATCCTGGAGCGCGTCGCCGGCGCCGGCGGCATCGATCCGCTGCTGGACGAGGCGGCGCAGGCGGAAAGCTGGCGCACCGCGGTTGCCCTCGCCGAGACCGTCACCGAGGCGGAGCTGCTGGACGATGCGCTGTCGCCCGACCGGCTGCTCTACCGGCTGTTCCACAGCGAGGGGGTGGCGATGCAGCGCTCGCGCGCGCTCGCCTATGGCTGCCGCTGCTCCCGCGCCCGGCTGTGCGGGATCCTCGAGGGCTTCCCGCCGGATGATCTCGACCACATGACGGTGGATGGCGACATCGTCATGACCTGCGAGTTCTGCAACAAGGATTTCCGGTTCGGCCGGGAGGAGCTGCGCGGCCACGGCGACGGGCGGATGCACTGACGCGACATCCGCACGCGCCGAGGGCGTGAGCCCTTGCCTGTCGCAAGGGCCGCGCCGGAACGAGGAGCGACTGGCTCGCCCCGATGGCGGGGCGGTGAGGCGGGTTGGCGTTGCTTCATACGCCCGTAGGCCGCCTCACCACCCTCCTGGCGGTCTTCGCGGCAATGCTGAAGGCTTGGTGACTGGCTGATCGGCACTACACCCTGCGATCCGGTGCCGCACGTCTTTGGCGGGTTCTTACCCGGTGCTCTTTCCATGTACACCGCGATACCGGTTTACGAAGCGCGTCAGGTGAGCCTGCTGTTTCAACGAACCGTTATTCACGCGGATACTGGCGACCGCCGGCCGGGCGATTGACCGCCGGCCCGGGTTGCGGGCAGGGTTTGCCGCCAGACGCGCACGAGGCTCCGATGCACCTTCGGGATTGGCGCCACGCCCTGCGGGTGTTGGCGTGGCTGCTGCCGCTCCTGCTGTTTGCCTGCGGCGAGGAGCCGCCGCCGCCGGCCAGCTATCCACCGCTCTCCTACAGTTATCTCACGCCGCTCCGGCTGAACGTCGCCTCGATCGAGATCGAGAACCGGGCCGTGCCGACCGGACCGGACGACGTTGCTGCGTTGTCACCGGTCACCCCGGTCGCGGCGCTGGAGCAGATGGCGCACGACCGGCTGTTCGCCGCCGGCACCTCCGGAAGCGCGGTGTTCGTGATCGACGACGCCTCGATCCTGCGCCAGCCGGACGGGGCGTTGAGCGGCTCGCTCGCCGTGCATCTCAACATCGACACCGCGGCGGGCCATCGCGCCGCCTATGCCGAGGCGCGCGTCTCGCGCATCCGCACGCCGGGCGGCGACGAGGATCTGCGCACCAGCCTGTATCAGCTCACCAAGCAGATGCTCGACGACATGAACGTCGAGTTCGAGTACCAGATTCGCCGGTCGCTGAAGGACTGGCTCCTGTCCAGCAATCCAACCGCGTCGCCCGCGCCGGTGCAGCAGCAGCCGCTGCCACCGCCCGGGGCGGGCACCGCACCACCATCGAGCTCGCTGCCGCTGCTGCCGCCGGCGAGCTCGCCGGCCCCGCCCGCGCCGCCGGCGTCCTCTTCGCTGGGCTCGCTGCCGCTGCTGCCGCCGCCGACGCCGATATCGCCGCCGGGCGGAGGGGAGCTGGCGTCCCCGACCGGCGCCAGCCCGTCCGCCTCGGGCGCGCTGCCGCTGCTGCCGCCAAGCACCGGGGCGGGTCCGGGTGGCAGCATGCCCTCGAGCTCCGCGAGCCCATCCTCGTCCGGCGCGTTGCCGCTCTTGCCGCCCCCGACACCCGGCAGCACGGCGACGGGGACACCTCCGCCGACCACGCCTTCTTCTGGCGCGTTGCCGTTGCTGCCGCCGCCCTGAGCTCCGTCATACCTCGGCCGCATCACACCGCCGTGCGGAAGCGGGCCGGAATCTCCCACAGCGCGTCGGGGCTGATGTTGAGGTCGTAGCGGTAGGTCTGGCCCTCGCGCCCGGCCATCGAAGCGCGCAACGCGTCGAGGCAGACGGCGATCGGTGGCAGGGCCGGGTCGAACGGGACGCCCGCCAGTCGCGGCAGGCCGGCGATCGCCCGCACCATGGCTGACCAGGCCGCGTCGTCCATGCGCTGATGCGATCCCGCGCCCGGCACCGCCCACGGCATCGCGCGCGTCTTGGCCAGGCGCGCCAGACCCAGTCCGAGGTCGAAGTACCGCAGGTGAAACAGATACAGCCGGTCGAACACCGGCGGCACATCGGCGCAATGGAACCCCGGCGCCCAGGCGACCGGGCGGCGGATCAGCGCCGGCTTGCACATGGCGGAGTTGAAGCGCGCCCAGCGCCGCTGCTCGCCCACCGACCGGACTGGGTCGAAGCCCGCCTCCTCGCCAGGCAGATGCTGCACGTCGAGGCCGATCGCGGTGATCACCTCGGCCGGCATGGACGCGGCATAGGCGGCGAGATCGCGGTGCTGCGCCGGATCCGCCACCAGCAACTCGTCGATGTCGGCGTACAGTACGGCATCGTACCATTGTAGCAGCGCGGCGCAGAAGCCGGAGAGAAAGCGGGCACGGCGCGGATCGTCCTGTGGCGAGCGCGGCAGGCGGAGCACGCTCGTAACCCCGAGCGTGTCGAGGCTGCCGTCATCGGAGCCGTGGTCGATCACGTAGCAATGCGCTGCGCCGACCTGGCGCGCGTAGTGGCGCAGCCAGATCGGCGCATAGATCGGCTCGTTGTAGGCCATGGTCACGGCGGCGAGTTTCATCGCGCCAGCATGGCGCGCCGCCGGCCCGTGCGGGAAGGCTCGTGATGCTGACCGGTGGGCGCCGCCCGCGCGACTGGAGCAGGATCACCATGACTGTGCCACGTGCTCCTGCTCTAGCGTCTTGTTTTCAGACCGTGATTCGTGCCTTCGGAGATTCCCCCCTGCGGCGATCGTTGTTTCAGGACGGGTGACGTGTCGCTTCCGCCGGACGGGCCGCGGCCCAGTCCGCGGCAGCGAGATGGCGCAGCTTCTCCGGGTTGCGGACGATGTAGACCGCTATGATGCCATCCGGCCCGCATTCGAGGGCGGTCGTCTGCAGCAACCCATCGGCCTCCCGCGTGACGAAGCCCGGCAGGCCGTCGATCCGCCCGCAGCGGAGCAGGCTCGCGCCGCCGCCCCGCGGCTTGCGGGCGAGCCCGGCGAAGAAACGGATCACCCGGTCGCGCCCGATGATCGGCCGCCGCGCCGAGGACCGCACGCCGCCACCATCCGTATACGCGGTCACCTCCGCCGCCAGCATGCGCTGCAGCGCCGCGACGTCGCCGCTGCGGGACGCGGCGAAGAAGGCCTCCGCCAGTGCGTCGCCTTGCTCCCGCGGCACGGTGAAACGCGGCCGCGCCGCGCGCACGTGCTGCCGGGCGCGCGCCGCGAGCTGCCGGCAGGCAGCTTCATCGCGCTCGAGGATGCGGGCGACCTCCCCGAACCCGGTGCCGAACACGTCGTGCAGCAGGAAGGCGGCGCGCTCGAGCGGCGACAGCCGTTCCAGCACCAGCATCAGTGCCGTGGTCAGCGAGTCCTCGATCGCCGAGTCATCGTCGGCCACCACCGGCTCCGGCAGCCACGGGCCGACATAGGTGGTGCGCCGTGCATGGGCCGACCCGAGCGCGTCCAGCGCCAGGCGTGAGACGGTGCGCGTCAGCCAGGCAGCCGGGGCGCGCACCTCGCTGCGGTCGGCGCCGCTCCAGCGCAGCCAGGCTGTCTGCAGCACGTCCTCGGCATCGCTGACCGAGCCGAGCATGCGATGCGCGAGCCGCAGCAGGCGCGGCCGCTCGCGCTCGAAGGCGGCCAGGGCCGAATCCGCGCCGTCCTGCATCGCTCAGGCCGGTTCCGGCACCGCCCGGAACCCGACGCAGATCCGGTTCCAGCTGTTGATCGCGACGATCGCCAGCGTCAGCGCGACGCATTCGTCCGGCGTGAAGGCCTCGGCCAGGGCCGCGTAGGCAGCATCCGGGGCGTGGGTGTCGGCGACGCGGGTCAGCGCCTCGGCCCAGCCGAGCGCCGCGCGCTCGCGTGCATCGAACAGCGCGGTCTCCTCCCAGGCCTGCAGCAGGTCGAGCCGCGGCTGCGTCTCGCCGTCGCGCCGCGCCTCCCTCGTGTGCATGGCGAGGCAAAAGGCGCAGTCGTTGATCTGCGACACCCGCAGGCGGACGAGATGCAGCAATCCCGGCGGCAAGCCGAGGCGCCGGATCGCGGCCTCGAACTGGTACATCGGCTGCAGGGCGTCCGGCGCCACCGTGGCGGGATTCAGTCGACGTGTGATGTCCATGGGGCCTGTGTCCTCTGTGCCTCGCCCCCAATGACGATGCTCGGCGCCGGCATGTGACATTGGGGGGCATCGCGGCGACGGCGCGCCGGCCGATCGCCGGCGTGCTGCCGACGGAAGCCGGGCCCTATCGCGACCGGTTTCCGCGGCGCTGCGGCAGAGGGGCAGCGCGCGGGCGAGGCGGCCGCGCCCTACCGCCGCGGGTACAGCCGCTGGGCCGCCTTGATCAGGTGGTGCTGCATGGCCCGGCGGGCGGCCGCCGGGCTCTGCTCCTCGATCGCCTTCAGCACCCGCCGGTGCTCCTCGCAGGCCGAGCGCACGCCTGGGGCCGGGTCGTCATTCGCCCGGGTGGTGACGATCGACTCCCGTACCTGCTCGGAGATGAAACCGATGAAGCGCGCGATGTAGCTGTTGCCGGTGGCGGCGGCGACGGCGCGGTGGAATTCCAGATCCGCGTCCACCACCGCCTTGCCATCGCCGTCCGCGCGATCCATCGCAGACAACGCCGCGGCGATGCGCGCCAGCGCCGCCGCGTCGCGCCGTTCCGCGGCGAGGCCGGCGGCATTGACCTCGAGGATGCGGCGCAGCTCGAACAACGCCTCAAAGGCGGCGCGATCGCGCAGCGCCTCGTTGTCGAGGCGGAGCGGCTGCATGTCGCCGCTCTCCACCACGAACACACCGACGCCCTGGCGCGAGCGCAGGATGCCCTCCGAGCGCAACCGGGCGATCGCCTCGCGTACCACGTTGCGACTGACGCCGAGCGAGGCGGCGAGCGCCTGCTCGGTCGGCAGCTTGCCGCCGGGCCGGATGCGACCCTCCGCCACCTCGCGCGAAATCAGCCGCGCGACCCGCATCGGCAGATGCGATTCACGCTCGACGCTGCCCAGCCGCAGATCCGGTCCCGCCACGCCCTACCGTCCGATCCGCGCCGCCCTCACCAGCGATGGTGCACGGCGGGCCTGATCCGCTCCGCGTAGATCGCGTCGAGCCGGCGCCGCGTCTCCGGCGCGATCGGCGGCAGGTCGGCTGCCGCGGCGTTCTCCCGCGCCTGCCGTGCATTCTTCGCCCCGGGGATCACCACGCTCACCGCCTCCTGCATCAGGATCCAGCGCAACGCCATCTGCGCCATCGTGGCACCCGCCGGTGCCAGCGGGCGGACCTCCTCCACCGCCGCGAGGCCGTCCTCGTACGGCACGCCGGCGAAGGTCTCGCCGACATCGAACGCCTCGCCGTGGCGATTGAAGTTTCGATGGTCGGCAGGATCGAACTGCGTCTGCTGCGTGAACTTGCCCGACAGCAGGCCGCTTGCCAGCGGCACGCGCACGATCACCGCGACATCGCGCGCGCGGGCGAGATCGAAGAACCGCTCTGCCGGACGCTGGCGGAACATGTTGTAGATGATCTGCACACTGACGATGCCCGGGTATTCCAGCGCCTTCATCGCCTCCTCGACCCGCTCGACGCTGACACCGTAATGGCGGATGCGGCCGCGGCGCACCAGTTCGTCGAGGGCAGCGAACGTCGATGGCTGGTAGTAGACGTCGGTCGGCGGGCAGTGCAGCTGCACCAGGTCGAGCGTCTCCATCTCCAGGTATTCGCGGCTGCGATCGATGAACGCCGCGAGATGCTCGCGATCGTAGCCGGCGGCGGTGTGCGGATTGAGCCGGCGCCCGGCCTTGGTGGCGACGATCGGCCGCGGTCCCGACCGGCCGCGCAGCACCCGGGCGATCAGCTTCTCCGCCCGGCCGTCGCCGTAGACGTCGGCGGTGTCGATGAAGGTCATCCCGGCATCGAGGGCAGCCGTGAGCGCGGCGGTCGCGTCGTCCTCCTCGACCGGGCCCCAGCCGGCGCCGATCGCCCAACTGCCGAAGCCGATCTCGCCCACCTGCCAGCCGGTCTTGCCGAAGCGGCGCGTCTGCATCCCTCGCTCTCCTCTCATCCGGGCGGTGCGGCCGGCGCGTGAACCGGTACAGCCGCCGCACGATCGGGCTTCCCAAAGCTGGTCATCCTACGATAGGATAACCGCACAACAATAACGATGGTTCGGGAGGGCTTCCAGGTGAAAACCCATAGCCTCGCGACCGCCCTGCTGGCGGCAGGCTTCGGCCTCGCCGCCACGTCCGTGGCGGGCCGTGCCGAGGACGTCATCAAGATCGGCGTCGTCGCCGCGGAATCGGGTTCCTTCGTCTCCGCCGGCAACACCATTCCGGCCGCCGCCCGGCTGGCGGCGAAGGAGATCAACGACGCCGGCGGCGTGACGGTCGGCGGCAAGACCTACAAGATCCAGCTCGAGATCCGTGACGACCGCACCAATATCGACACGGCGATCGCGGCGGCGCGGGAGCTGGTCGACGATGTCGGCGTCAAGGCGATCTTCGGCACCGAGAGCCATGACTTTTCTATCGCCATGGCGAAGATCACCGGTCCGGCCAAGGTGCTGCAGTTCACCGGCAACAGCTCGCTCGGCTCCGGCCTGACGGACGCCTCGGTCGCGCCCGGCGGCCCCGACCACTACGTCTTCCAGACCGAGCCGCAGGAGTTCCAGCGCAGCGGCAGCACCGCTAAGGGCGTGCTGTCGCTGCTGACGCCGCTGTTGCCGCACCCGCCCAAGACGTCCGTGGTGTTCGTCGCCAACGACCTCGCGGGCCAGTACCTCTCCTCGCACTACGTCAAGGCGCTGGAAGCCGACGGGCAGAAGACCAGCCTCGTCTACTACCCGCCGGACACGAACGACTTCACGCCGCTGCTGACCCGCATCAAGGGGATGCATCCGGACATCGTGCATCTCTGGTACAACGGCGACGAGACGCTGATCGCCTACCCGCAGGCGGTGCAACTCAACGTCGCGCCGGCCTATTTCCTGTTCGGCGTCGATCCGGGCGTCTGGCGCGCCCGCAAGCTGACCTCCTCGGCGCCGATCACGCTGAGCTGCGTGCCGGTCTGCTGGGGCGCGCCGCCGACCAAGAAGGTCGCCGACTACTTCGACCGCTATTTCGCGATGGGCGCGGTCAAGGGCGTGCAGTCATCCGTGTCGCTGCTGTACTATGACTATCTGCACTGGTACGCGAAGGCGCTGGAGGCGGTGGGCACGCTCGACAATCCCGACGCGGTGGTCGACTGGATGTTGAAGTCGAAATATGACGGCGTCGTCTCCGCCGTTCCGCTCACCTTCAATGCCCACCACCAGGTCACCTTCGCGACCGAGGTCTGCCTGGTGAAGCCGAACACGTCGGACCAGTTCAAGTGCGCGGTGGAGCAGCCGCCGGCCGCGCCGCCGCCGGGTGATCCGGGCGGCTGAGACCCGGCCGGCGCGGCGGCGTCGACGCCACCGCGCCGGCGCCGTTTCGTCCGGACGCGTCTCCGGACCATGATCGCCGGAGGCGGGTTCACCGAAGGCGCGAGGAGTGGTCTGAAAACAAGGCTGGACCGGGACCGCTCCGCACGCCCGGAGCGATCCCGGTCTGTCTGCGAGAGCCATCTCGAGGGGCTGACGCGTTGGACATCTTCCTGCAGCAACTGGTGAACAGTCTTTCCGTCGCCAGCGTCATCATCCTGATCGGCATGGGGATCACGCTGATCTTCGGCCTGACCGGGATCATCAATTTCGCGCATGGCGAGTTTCTGATGGTCGGCGGGATCGCAACCTGGGTGCTGGCGAGCCATGGCGTCGGCTTCTGGGGCGCCCTGCTCGCCGCAACCGCGATCGTCGGACTGCTCGGCTTCGTGCTGGAGCGCGGCCTGTTCCGCTTCACCCTCGAGCGGCCGATGAACGGATTCATCGTCTCGCTCGGCCTGGTGGTGATCCTGCAGCACGTGGTGATCCGGATCTGGAACTCGTACCAGAAGAGCATTCCCGACCCGATCCCCGGCGTCTGGCAGGTCGGCGGCGTGCGAATCATCATCATGCGGGCCGTGGTGGTCGGCATCACGGCGGCGGCGGTCGCGATCAGCTTTTTCGCGATCTCGCGCAGCCGCTATGGCCTCGCGCTCCGCGCCAGCGTCGCCGATCAGGAGACCGCGGCGCTGATGGGCATCCCGGTGCGACGCTACGTCACCGCGGTGTTCGTCTACGGCAGCCTGCTCGCCGGGCTGGGCGGCGCGCTGCTGATCGCACTGTTCCCGATCACCCCGTTCATTGGCAGCGTCGTCGTGGTGCGCGGCTTCGCGGTCGCGCTGATCGGCGGGCTCGGCAATGTCGCCGGCGCCGTGGTTGCCGGGCTGATCCTCGGCCTGGTCGATGGACTGAGCGCCGGGTACGGGCTGCCGCAATGGACTGATGCCTATTCCTTCGCACTGATGATCCTGATCCTGCTGGTGCGGCCGCAAGGGCTGCTGGGCGGCACCGAGGGACCGAAAGGTGCCTGACGACGCGGCCGGGCGCGCGGCCGCGATCGCCGCACCGCCGCTGCCACGCGGCGCCGTGCCGGCCGGGCTGATCGGGCTTCTGCTCCTCGCCGCGGTGCTGGTCGGCATCGCCTTCGCCGGGCCGAGCTACCGCTTCCTCTCCGTCGCCGTCTCCACCGGCATCGTGGCCATCGCCCTCTACGGTCTCGCCGTGCTGTTCGGCCAGGCCGGCATCCTGTCGGTCGGCCATGCCGGGCTGATCGGCGTCGGCGCCTACACGGCTGCCATCATCGCCGGACGTTACGGGCTCGGTTTCTGGCCGGCGCTGCCGATCGCGGCGGTGGTCACGGCGCTGGTGGCCGGCGTGCTCGGCCTGCCGGCGCTGCGCGTCAGCGGCCACCACTACGTCATCATCACCTTCGCCTTCTGCGCGCTCCTGACCATTGTCCTGACCAACGGCGGCAGCTTCACCGGCGCCGCGGCAGGGCTCGATGTCGGGCCGATCGGCTCACTCTTCGGCATCAGGCTCGACCGGCTGCGCAACACCTATCTGCTGGTGGTCGCGGTGCTGCTGCTGGCGATGCTGGCGACGCATCTCATCGCCAATTCCCGGTACGGCCGCACGCTGCGCTCGATCCGGGAGAACGAACTGCTGGCGCGGGCGATCGGCATCAACACCGCCTGGCACAAGATCGGCGCCTTCATGGTCAGCGGCGTCTTCGCCGGCATTGCCGGCGTGCTGCAGGCCTACTACCTGCGCCACATCTCGCCGACCCTGTACGGCGCCTTTCCCAGCGTCTACCTGGCGCTGATGGTGATGCTCGGCGGCCCGCGGCTGCTATACGGGCCCTTCGCCGGCGCGGTGATCGTGAACTTCCTGCCGGAGATCCTGGATATGGATCCGGTGGACGCGCGCATCGCCTATGGCGTCGGCCTGGTCGCGGTGATCCTGCTGCTGCCGGGCGGGGTGATGGCGGGTTTTGCCGCGCTGGCGCGCCGCGCCCGGGCGGTCGTGCGGTGAGCGCCGCGGTGCTGCGGGTGAGCGGTCTGCGCAAGGTGTTCGGCGGCGTCGTGGCGCTGGCC
>DATJSJ010000297.1:0-10208 GCA_035504175.1 Acetobacteraceae bacterium | reverse complement strand
CCCCCCCCCCCCCCCCCCTTCCTTCCTGTGCCGGAGCAAGAACGGCCATGCGAATTTGGTGCGTGCTGTTGCTGCTCGCTGTAGCGACCCCCGCGCTTGCCCAGAAATCCGCCGACACGCTGCGCGTCTCCTGGCGTGACGCCGTTCCCGACGTGGACCCCTATTACAACTCGCTTCGCACCGGCCTGGTATTGGCGCATCAGGCCTGGGACACGCTGATTTATCGCGACCCGGCGACCTTCGAGCTGCGGCCGCAGCTTGCGACCTCGTGGAAATACGTCAACGACACGGCGCTGGAATTCACGCTGCGCCAGGGTGTCACTTTCCAGGATGGCAGCCCCTTCAGCGCCGACGACGTCGTCTATACGATCGAGACCGCGCTGCACGATCCGCGCGTCTCTGTCCCGACCAACTTCGCCTTTCTGCAGGGGGCGGAGAAGATCGACGCCGATCATGTGCGCATCCGCCTCAAGCGCGTCTTCCCCGCGGCGCTCGAATATCTCGCCATGGTGGTGCCGATCTTGCCGAAGGGCTATCGCGAGCGGGTCGGTGCTGCCGCATATGCCCAGGCACCGATCGGCACCGGTCCGTACCGCATCACCCGCGTGGACGGCACCAGGGAGATCGATCTCGAGCGCTATGACGGGTATTTCAACGGACCCAAAGGCCGGCCGGCGATCCGTCGCATCGTCATCCGTGAGGTGGCTGATGCGAATGCCGAGCTCGCCGATCTGCTCGGCGGCCGCGCCGACTGGATCTGGATGCTCAATCCCGACGCGCTCACCACGATCGACAGCCACCCTGAGCTGCGGGCGCTGACGCAAGAGAGCATGCGCATCGGCTATCTCAGTCTCGATGCCGCGGGGCGCAGCGGCCCGGACGATCCGATGAAGCAACTCAAGGTGCGGCAGGCGATCTGGCAGGCGATCGACCGCGCCGCTTTCGTGCGTCAGGTGGTGGGCGACGGCGCGCGGGTTCTATATGCGCCGTGCTATCCGTCGCAGTTCGGCTGCGACGAGGCGGCGGCGGTTCGCTATCCCTACGATCCGGCGAAAGCGCGGCAGCTTCTCGCCGACGCGGGGTATCCCGACGGGTTCAAGACCGAGCTCGTCTCGTACATCCTGCCGCAATGGAGCAAGGCGATCGCGGGCTACCTGCAGGCGATCGGCATCGATGCGCGGATCGTGCAATTGCCGACCGGGCAGGCGGTGCGGCGGGCGGAAGCGGGACAGGCGCCGCTCTGGCTCGGCAGCTGGGGCAGTTATTCGATCAACGACGTCTCGGCGATCTTTCCCTATTTCTTCGGCGGTGGCCCGGACGACTATGCCCGCGATCCGGAGCTGGAGAAGCTGGTGCAGGCCGGGGATGCCACGACCGATCCGGACCGTCGCCGGCTCGCCTACTCGCAGGCGATCCACCGCATCACGGCGCAGGCGTACTGGCTGCCGCTGAACACCAACGTGACCACTTACGCGATGGTGCAGGATCTCGATTTCACCGCCTATCCGGACGAGCTGCCGCGCTTCTTCCTCGCGCATTGGCGATGATCCGTGCCGTTCTCGCGGGGGCCGCGGCGATCGCCGGCTTGGGCGCCGCGCCGTCGCCGCAGGCACCGGCGCTGCGTCCGCCGGTCACGCCCGCCTGTGTTTCCTCGCCGTTCGGCTGGCGGCATGCGGTCGGCCCGCACGCACCGGCCGGGTTCCATCGCGGCATCGACATCCCGGCGCCGGCCGGTGCGATCATCCGCGCCGCCGCCGCCGGCCGGGTGCTGGCGATCCGGCGCATGGGCATCGGCGGGTTGTGGGTGGTGCTGCAGCATTCCGGCTATCAGACGCTGTATGCGCATCTCGGCAGCGTGGTGCCGGCGCTCGCGGAGGGGAAGCGCGTGGTGGCCGCCGGCGATCCGCTGGGCCGGGTCGGCCGCACCGGCATCACCTATGGTACGCATGTGTTCTTCGAGATGCTGGTCGGCGGTCAGCCCGTCGATCCGGATCTGTGGCTCAGGCTGCCACGCTGCTCATGAAGGGCGGCCGCCAATCGCCTGCAGCAGCAGACGCTGCGCCGGCTCCAGCCGCGTGGCCAGCTCTTCGGGCACGCCGGCCGCGCGCAGCATCGGTGCGACCGGGTGAAAGCCGACCATCGTCCGACCGTCCGCTCCCTCGCGCACGAGCACCCTGAGCGGCAGGTCGAGCGCGGTCTGCGGTGCAGCCAGCATGATCGGGGTGCCGCCGCGTGGATTGCCGTAGAGCAATACCGTGGTCGGCGGCATGGCCATGCCCGCCTCCCGCGCCCCGGCGGCGTGATCGATGCGGGCGAAGACGGTCATGCCGGCGCCCTCGATCGCGCCGACCAGCCGATCGAGCGTGGCCTCGAACCCGGCATCGGCGACGTGTTCGATCAAGCCTTCCACCTCTCCCTCCCTGTTCCGCGGGGCGCTCGCGCCGGCACCCTGCCGGCGCGTTGCAGCCGGTCCCGGGGATGCAGCCTCACGCGTCGCTCAGTTGCGCGGCCGGTTCGCCCATTCCTCGGCGTCGATGTATCCTTGCTTCTTGGTATCGATCGCATCGAACCGCTTCTTCAGCATGGCGTCGAACGCCGCCGGATGGTTCTGCGCAAACTGGGCGGGGCGGCCGCCCTTGTGCTCGACCAGCTTCAACACCGTACCGCGGTACTGTTCGAACGTCACCCGGCCCGTGTGCTGCTGGTCCAGCAGGGCGAACGGAATGTCGTGTCCGTTCATCTGGGCGGCGGCGGGAAGGATCGGGCCCACGGCGAGGCCGGCTGCCAGGATCAGTGCGCGCATCGACGGTGTGTCCCCGGTGATGGGGCCGCATCTTGCATACAATTGACGCCGGCGCCATGCCCCGCAGCGGCGGGGACACGCGGTCACGGGTCAGGCAAGCGCGTCGGTGACGACCCGGAAACCCGCCAGCGCGCAAGGACCGAACGTCGTCGCCATGGCGACGTCGGTCGCATCGCGGCCCCGCGCCATCAGGATGCGCCCGATCCGCGGCCGGTTGTGGCGGGCATCGAACGTATGCCAGGAGCCGCCGAGGAAGACGTCGAACCAGGCACTGAAATCCATCGGCGCGTCCACGGGCGGAACGCCGATATCGCCGAGATAGCCGGTGCAATAGCGCGCCGGAATGTTCATGCAGCGGCAGAAGGTGACCGCGAGATGGGCGAAGTCGCGGCACACGCCCCGCTGCTCGACGAAGGCCTCGTAGGCGGTGCGGGTGGGGCGGGCGTGCTCATAGCCGAAGGCGATGCGCTCGTGCACGTAGTCGCAGATCGCCTGCACCCGCGGCCAACCCTGTGGTGTGTTGCCGAACAGCGTCCAGGCGGTCTCGGAGAGCCGGTCGGTTTCGCAATACCGGCTTCCCAGCAGGTAGACGAGCGCGTCGTCGGGCAGCGCTTCCACCGGAAGCTGCGCGGCCTCCGGCACGACCGGATCCGGCGCGCCGGAATCGCGGATCACGAAATCGGTGGCGAACACCGTGCGGCCCGGCGGCACGAGCACGCGGGTGCAGATGTTGCCGAACCCGTCCCTGTACTCGCCGGCGCCGAGCGGCGGGTCGATGGTGATTGCGTGTCGGGTTTCGAGATCGCCCAGGCGCGACGGGTGGACGCTCAGCATCAGCAGCATCGGCGTCGGCTGCGGGCAGTCGTAGGCAATCTCGTATCCGGCGCGGATGCGCATTCTGACCCCTCCGTCAGGCGGAACGGGTTCCGACCTGCGCGGGGATGACGCGCGACGGGCGATCCGGTTCGCTGGCGGTCACATGCACTGCCACGCTCATACCCAGCGCATCGGAGGGAAAGCCGGTGAAGGTGCCGGACAGCGGCACCGCCTGGCGCGGATCGCGCGCCACCGCGACGCGGATCAGGTCGCGGTTGCCGATGATGCCGTTGGTCGGGTCGAATTCCATCCAGCCGGCGCCGGTGACGTAGACCTGGACCCAGGCATGCGTGCTGCCGCCACCGACATGGCCGGCGCGGTCCGGGACGTAGAGGTAGCCGGAGATGAAGCGGGCGGCGAGGCCGAGGGAGCGCACCGCCTCCATCATCAGCACCGCGAAATCTCGGCAGCTGCCGCTGCCGAGGCGAAGCGTGCGGGTCGGCTCCTGCACACCGGATTCGGCGCGGGCGATGTAGGTGAAGTCGCGGTGGATCGCGTGCGTGATCGCGCTCAGCAATTCGCGCGTGTCGGTGGGGCCGGCCTGGCGGACGAAGCGGCGGGCCCAGTCCCGGACCTCGCCATCGGGATCCGGATAGAGCGGCTCCATCGAGCGCAGCAGGTCCGGCATCTCCTCCGCGCCGTAGGAGAACGGATAGATCTGCGCGTGCGGTTCGATGCGGAAGTCGAGCGCGTTCATCGGCGAGTGATCGAGCGCGATGCGGCTGTCGAAGCAGAGCTCGGTGGCGCGGTCGCGGAAGCGGGCGAGCGCGACGCAATTGCCGAACACGTCGTGGATCCAGCGCAGGCTGGACGGCTCCGGGCGGATCTTCACCTCGGCCGCGATCAGCCGCTGGTCGTAGCTGTCGCGCGGGCGGAACATCATCCTGTGCTCGCCGAACGCGACCGGCTGACGGTAGCGATAGGTCGTCACGTGGCGGACGGTCAGCAGCGGCATAGCGCCCTCATCGCGCGGTCCGTGTCGGAACATCGGACGTGCGATCGCATACAGGGCGATGTCGGGCAGGAGAGACTCGGGACGCTCATTGCCCCACTTGATCAGCCTGTGTCAGGCAATGCCACGGATTATTGCGTCGGAGCGGCCAAACATGCGCTCTGGCCGTGCGGATGACGCCAGCGTTCCGGCAATATCACGCAATCGTAACCTCGCGCGGTGAATGCGCAGCGGCCCGGTCCGAGAATTCGGGCGGATGCCTGCGCCGCCGGCGGCTCGCTACGGCTCGCCCTCGAGCGCCACCCGCGCCTCGGCCAGGGCCGCCTCCTGTTCGGGGGAAAGCGGCGGCGGTTTCAGGTCGAGCCGCTCCAGCGCCAGGATCAGCGCCTCGACCACCACCAGCCGGGCGAACCATTTCTGGTTCGCCGGCACCACGAACCACGGCGCATAGGGGGCCGCGGTGGCGGCGATCGCCGCCTCGTAGGCATGCTGATAGTCATCCCAGTATTTCCGTTCCTGCAGGTCGCTGGCGCTGAACTTCCAGTGCTTGTCGGGTTCGTCGAGCCGGGCGAGGAAGCGGCGCTTCTGCTCGTCGCGCGAGATGTTGAGGAAGAATTTCAGGATGACGATGCCCTGGTTGGCCAGGTAGCGCTCGAAATGCGCGATGTCGGTCAGCCGGTGCTGCCAGAATTTGCGCCCGATCACCTCGGACGGCAGGCGCTGGTTCTCCAGCACGGTTGGATGCACCCGGGCGACCAGCACCTCCTCGTAATGGCTGCGGTTGAAAATTCCGATGCGGCCGCGCTGCGGCAGCGCGCGGGTGATCCGCCAGAGAAAATCGTGGCTGAGTTCCTCCGAGCCGGGCGCCTTGAACGAGGTGACCTGCACGCCCTGCGGGTTCACGCCGGACATCACGTGCTTGATCGTGCCGTCCTTGCCGGCGGCATCCATCGCCTGGAAGACGCAGAGTACCGACCAGCGGCCCTGCGCGTAGAGCTTTTCCTGCAGGTCGGAGAGCCGCGCGACGCCGTTCGCCAGCAGTTCGGGCGCATCCGCCGGGCGGATCATGCCCGAGGCGGCTTCGTCCGCGTCGTGGTGCTTCAGCTTGAACCCGTCGCCATCGGTGATGCGGCAGGCGTCGACGATGGTCACGGCCTGCTTGCGCTTCAGCTCCGCCATGCTTCTTCCCCTCGCGCCCGGCGCCGGTCAGCCCGGTACGTCGAGGCGCACCGACACCGGGCAATGGTCCGAGAGCCGGTCCTTCCAGGCCGGATCGGTCTCGCGATAGACCAGCACCCGAAGCGAGTCGGGCTCCACCCAGTTCCGCGCCTGGCCGCCGGCGAGGATGTGATCGATGAAATCGTCACCGCCCCAGCAGGGGCTCGCCTGCCCGGCGGTGGTGCGCAGCAGGGGCGCGGCACGGTCGAGCGCCGCGAACAGCCGGTCATGGCCCCCCATGCGGCGGTTGAAGTCACCGAGCACGATGAAGGGCGTGCCGGCGGCGGCGATGCGGCTGATCCAGTCGGCGAGCGGCGCGATCTGCTCGTGCAGCGCCCGGCAGGCGTGACGCGAGCGGCGCATCGGGCCGGACCAGCAGCCGGATTTCAGATGCACGGCCAGCAGCCGCAGCCTCTGGCCATGCGGCAGGTCGAGAGTGACGTCGGCACCGCTGCGCAGTGGGAAGTGCGCCTCCGGCTGCACGTCGATCGCGGTCACGTCCGGGTTGCGGGTGAAGGCGAGGCCGCGCCGGATGGCGAAGCCGACCCGCTGCACCACCGTATCGCCGGTGATGACGATGGCATAGCGGTCGGGGCTGAACACCCGGCTGGCGGCGCCGGCGCCATCCACCTCCTCGAACGCCACGACGTCGGCGTCGAGCGCGTCGGCGTAGCGGCGCAGCCGGTCGAAATCGGCCGCCGAGCGCGGATGCACGTCGGACGGCAAGGCCGGATCGCCGGCGGCCCGCGTGGTCAGCCAGTCGAGATTCCAGGTCGCGATCTTGAGTTCCGTCGCGCGTGCGGCGGTGGCGAGCAGGAGCAGCAGGGCCAGGGCGGCGAGAGCCAGGCGTCCGGCGGGGGCGGGCCGGCCCGCGGTCGGGGCACGGCGCAGTCGGGGCGTGCGGATCGGGATCGTCCTTGTGGGCCGGGGGATTTCCGGGCGGGGTCAGGCCGGTCTGCGTGGGACATACCGGTGCAGGACGTCAAGCGCGAACCGGCGGGACGGCCCCAGCCGGACCACCGGCCGGCCGTACCGGCCCGACCCGGTTGCGCTTCTCCCGATCGCTGTCTTTTTCGCACCCGGACCGGTTCGACCTCCGCTGACCCTGCACCGCTTGCCCCTGGGGTTGGTGCGCCGAGGCAATCCCGATATCTCTGCCGGCCATGCATGCACCGGGAGCGCACTGGCCCGACGGGATGGCGGGGCGCCGATGACGCGGGCGGCGACCTGGCTCCTGCTCGTGGGCGCGATCGTGGCCGAGGTCGTCGGCACGTCGGCGCTGAAGCTCTCCGACGGGTTCACCCGGCCGCTGCCTTCGGTCGCGGCCGGCCTTTGCTATGCCGTCGCCTTCTATGCGCTGTCGCTGACGCTGCGCACCCTGCCGGTTGGCATCGTCTACGCCATCTGGAGCGGCTGCGGCATCGTGTTCATCGCGGCGATCGGGGTGGTCGGGTTCGGCCAGCGGCTGGATGCGCCGGCGATCATCGGCCTGGCGCTGATCATCGCCGGCGTGGCGACGGTCAATCTGTTTTCACGCAGCATCGGGCATTGAGGCCCGTCTCAATGCGCGAAGATATCCGGATCTTCGTAGCCGAGCAGATCGAGCCGCGCCCGTGCCGGCAGGAAGGCGAAGCAGGCCTCGGCGAGGGCGAGCCGCTCCTCGCGCACCAGCAGCGCTTCCAGCCGGAGCCACAGCGCGTGCAGGTGGAGCACGTCGGAAGCGGCATAGGCGAGCTGCTCCGGTGTCAGCTCGACCGCACCCCAGTCCGAGGTCTGCTGCTGCTTGGAAATCTCGATTCCGAGCAGCTCGCGGCAGAGATCGCGCAGCCCGTGCCGGTCGGTGAAGGTGCGTGTCAGCTTGGCGGCGATCTTGGTGCAGCGGACCGGGGCGACGGTGATGCCGAAGGCCTGCTGCAGCATGGCAACGTCGAAGCGCGCGAAATGCATCAGCTTGAGCCGGGTGGAATCGGCCAGCAGGCGTGCGAGGTTCGGCGCGTTATTGCCGTGGCCGCCGAGCCGCTGCGGGATGATCTGCACCAGGTGGGCGTGGCCGTCGCCGGCCGAGAGCTGCACCAGGCACAGCCGGTCGCGCCGCGGATCCAGCCCCATCGTCTCGGTGTCGACCGCCACCGTCGGGCCAAGATCGAGCCCTTCCGGCAGGTCGTGCCGGTGCAGGTGGATGGTGCCCTCAGGCGAGAACTGGGTGACGGTCACGCGGCATAGCCGGACGGAATGCCGGGCCGGCCTGGTGCCCAGGAGAAGACTCGAACTTCCACGACCTTGCGGCCACAGGTACCTGAAACCTGCGCGTCTACCAATTCCGCCACCTGGGCATACGGCATTCGGCCCCGACGCTCCGCCCGGGACCGGCGGTGGGCGGGCGATGTAGCCGGTGCCAGGGGGATCGTCAACCGGCAGGGCCGGCTCTGCCGCGTCAGCGCGGCGCCATCGCGACGCCGTGCCGGCACGGGGGGACTAGCCCTGTCAGCCGACCCGGCCGGGCCTGCATCGGGATTGTTCGGGTGCCACACGCGCGCCGAATCAAGATCGTTCCGACCGGCGCGACGCCGATGCTCGCACAAGCTGGACGGCGGATCAGCGCGCGGCGTCGACCTTCTCCGGCGCGGAGGCAGCGACCTGCTCGTCGCGATCCCGGTCGGCGTGCACCAGCTCGTGGATGAAGCCCAGCTTGCGGATGACACCGGGCGACAGCACGAACGGATAGAGATCCGCGCCGCCCATGCAGCGGTTGAGACTGTTCATCGCGAAGCAGAGCGGCAGCCAGGCGTCGATCAATGCGTCGATCGGTCCCTCGCGATACGGATCGAAATCGACCTCCGCCGCCAGCGTGCCGGTGCGATCGACCTTCGGCTCCAGGCTGACGCCGAACGCCCGCGCCATTTCCAGCGTGTCGACGATGTGCAGGTAGTGCGCCCAGGTCTCGGCGAAATCCTCCCACGGATGCATGGTGGCGTAGGCGCTGACGAAGTTTTCCTGCCAGCCGGCGGGCGGTCCCTGATTGTAGTAGGCCTGCAGCGCGGCGTCGTAATCCTGACGATCGTCGCCGAACAACGCCTGGAAGTCGTCCAGCCGACCGCTGTCGCGCACCAGCACATCCCAGTAGTGGTGGCCGATCTCGTGGCGGAAATGTCCGAGCAGGGTGCGATATTGTTCACCCATGCTGGCGCGTCGCTCCTCGCGCTCCGCATCATCCGCTTCGACGAGCGCGATGGTGATGAGGCCGTTATCGTGCCCGGTCATTACCTTTGGCCCGGTCGCGGCCGGCGGATCGGCGAGGAAATCGAAGGCGAGCCCGTGCTCCGGATCCTCGATCCGGGTCGCCAGCGGCAGGTCGAGGCGCAGCAGGCTGTAGAACAGCCGGTGCTTTGCATCCTCGAGCTTGCGCCAGAGTGCCAGATTGCGCGCGACCGACAGGTCCGGAACCGTGCGGTTGTGCCGGCAGGCAGCGCAATACGCAGCCTCGGAGTCGGCGGGGATCAGCCAGTTGCAGGCATCGTGTTCGGCATTGGCGCAGAAGCGCCACGCCTGCTCGGGCGCGCCTACTGCCTGCCAGCATGTCTCATCCGTCGCGGGCTCCAGCGCCCGAAGCCGCGCCGTCTCCGGCGCATAGCCCAGGCGATGGCCGCATTTCTCGCAGCGCACGTTCTCGAAGTAGAGCACCTGGCCGCAATTCTGGCAGCGGAACAGCTTCACGACGCCTCCTTCCCCGGCGCGCGGCGCGGCCGGTCGGGCGCAGCGCGCCCGCAGTGGAACACACCCCGAACCCTCCGGGCCGGGTCAGATACGGACGAGACACGGATCGCTCCGACTGCGCCGGGCGATCCCAGTCCAGCGCTTGCTTCGGACGATGATGGATGCCTCCGGTGATCTTGCCTCGGGCGATCATGGTCGCGGCCTTCGCCGCCGCACCGAATGGTGGACGAGGCGGAAAGTTCCGGCCTGCGGACCGGCATTCGCCCCACGCAGGGCGCGCGGGTCAGAGCGGATCGAGATCGACCGAGACTTGCAGGCTGTGCGCGCCGCCACCGAGGATCACGCCGCGCAGCGGGCTGATATCGCCGTAGTCCCGACCCCAGGCGAGCACCACATGCTCGTCGCGCACCACGACGCCGTTGGTCGGATCGAGCTGCACCCAGCCATGCGCCGGCCCCATCCAGGCACTGACCCAGGCATGCGATTGGTCGGCGCCGCGCCGCCGCTCCCGCCCGGGCGGCGGCCGGGTGCGGATATAGCCGGAGGTGTAGCGCGCCGGCAGGCCGAGCCCGCGCAGCGCACTCAGCATCACATGCGTGAAGTCCTGACACACGCCCTCACGCCGGTGCATCACCTCGGACACCG
>DATJSJ010000296.1:0-2790 GCA_035504175.1 Acetobacteraceae bacterium | reverse complement strand
CCCCCCCCCCCCCCCCTGGGGTCTGAGGCGAAGCTCCAGCCTTCCGCTGCTTATGCCGCCAATTTCTCCGCGATCATCGGCAGGTGCGGCACATTCCCCGCTGGTCCCATGGATGCGAGCGTGGGGGCGCCACGGAACACCCGTTCGGCGGCGCGCCGCACGCCTTCGGTGGTCACCGCGTCGATTTTGGCCACGGTCTCCTGCACCGGCACCAACCTGCCGAAGACCTGCAGCTGGCGGGCAAGCTGCTCGCAGCGGCTGCCGGTGGATTCGAGCGACATCAGCAGCGAGGCTTTGACCTGCGCGCGGGCGCGGGCGAGTTCCTCTTCGGTGACGCCGAGCTGCACGCGCCGCAATTCCTCCAGCGTGACCGGTACCAGTTCCTCCGCCTCGCGTTCGCCGGTGCCGGCGTAGATGCCGAACAGCCCGCCGTCGCGGTATGGGGCGGTAAAGGCGTAGATCGAGTAGACGAGGCCGCGCTTCTCGCGCACTTCCTGGAACAGGCGCGAGGACATGCCGCCGCCGAGAAGCGTGGCGAGCAGCGTGACCGGGTAGAAATCGGGATCGGTATAGCAGGCGCTCGGGAAGCCGAGCACGATATGCACCTGGTCGAGGTCGCGGGCCTCGCGGAACTCCCCGCCCTGGTAGCGGCCGGATTCGGCGGCCGGCGGCATCTCTCCGGGCAGATCGGCGAAGTGACGGCGGACCAGGTCGAGCACCTCGTCGTGGTGCAGGTTGCCGGCGGCGGCGACGATGGTGTTTCCGGCGGCGTAGTGGCGGTGCATGTAGGCGGTGAGGCGGTCGCGCGACAGGCCGCGGATCACCGGCTCGCGCCCGAGCACCGGGCGGCCCATTGCCTGGCCGGGATAGGCGGCTTCCTGGAAGTGATCGAAGACAATGTCGTCCGGCGTGTCGTTCGCCTGGCCGATCTCCTGCAGGATGACGCCGCGCTCGCGCTCCAGCTCCTCCGGGGCGAAAATGCTGTGGCTCAATATGTCGCCGACAATATCGGCGCCGAGTGCCAGGTCCTCCTTCAGCAGCTTGACGTAGAAGGCGGTCTGCTCGCGGGCGGTGTAGGCGTTGACGTGGCCGCCGACATTCTCGACTTCCTCGGCGATGCGGGCGGCGCTGCGGCGATGCGTGCCCTTGAACGCCATGTGTTCGAGGAAGTGCGAGATGCCGTTCTCCTCCGCCGCTTCGTTGCGCGTGCCGGCGGCGACATAGGCGCCGAGCGAGACGGTCTCGACGCGTTCCATGCGCTCGGTGACGACGGTCAGGCCCGAGGGCAGACGGGTCACGCGGATCGCGTCACCGGCGATGGGGGGCCCGCCCGAGACGCGAATGGCGTCGCTCATGCGAATTGATCTCCTTGCAAATCGGCCGTCCGGCTCAACCGGTGCCGCGGCGTGGTTGGCCGGTCCCGCGCCCACTCTCGGTGACGCGCGTCCGGTCGGCGTTACGCAATACGGTGGCACGTACGAGCGCCTCGATCGCCGTAAGCTCCGCTGGCGCCGTGGTGAAGTGCTCCGTTCGTTCATATAGGTCGGCGAGAGCCGGCGGCAGAGGGGGGCGGCGGCCGGTCGCCCGCTCCATGGCCTCCGGGAACTTGGCCGGGTGGGCGGTCGCCATGGCTATCGTGGGCAGACCCGCGCAGGGCAGCGCCCGTGCGGCGGCGATGCCGATCGCGCTGTGGGGATCGGCGAGGTAGCCGCATTCGGCGTCGAGGCGGCGGATCTCGGCCTCGGTGCCGGGATCATCGAGGCGAAACCCGTGGAACAAGGTTCGCGCGCGCTTCCAGGTGTGGTCCTGCACCGCCATGCGGCCGCTCTCGCGGAAGCCGCGCATGATCGAAGCGGTGGCGGTCGCGTCGCGATCCAGCAGCTCGAACAGCAGGCGCTCGAAGTTCGAGCTCACCTGGATGTCCATACTGGGCGAGAGGCTGGGCTCGACGGCGCGCACCGACATGTCGTTCGCGGCCAGGAACCGGGCCAGGATGTCGTTGCGGTTGCTGGCGACGGTGAGACGCGCGATCGGCAGCCCCATGCGTCGCGCCGCCCAGGCGGCGAGCACGTTGCCGAAATTGCCCGTGGGCACGCTGAAGGCGACCTCCCGGTCCGGGGCGCCGAGGGCCAGTGCGCCGGCGACATAGTACGGGATCTGCGCGGCGATGCGGGCCCAGTTGATGGAGTTCACTGCCGAAAGCCGCATCTCGGCCCGGAACGGCGCGTCGGCGAACATCGCCTTCACCAGGTCCTGGCAGTCGTCGAACGTGCCCTCGACCGCGATATTGGCGACGTTCGGCGCCGAGACGGTGGTCATCTGCCGGCGCTGCACCTCGCTGGTGCGACCGGCAGGGTGCAGGATGACGATGTCGATGCGGTCGCGGTCGCGGCACGCCTCGATCGCGGCCGAGCCGGTGTCGCCCGAGGTCGCGCCGACGATGGTGATGCGCTGGTCGCGCGAGGCCAGGACGTGATCGAACAGCCGTCCGAGCAGCTGCATCGCCATGTCCTTGAAGGCCAGCGTCGGCCCGTGGAACAGCTCCTGCGCCCAGAGGCGGGTGTCGAGCTGGATCAGCGGCACCACGGCGGGGCGGCGGAACCCGGCATAGGCCTGCTGGCAAAGGGATTGTAGCGTCGCGAAGGGAATTGCCTCGCCGATGAAGGGCTGCATGACGCGGGCAGCGAGCGCGGCGTAAGGCAGGCCGCGCAAGGCGCGCAGGTCAGGCGGCGAGAGGCTGGGCCAGGTCTCGGGAACGTAGAGCCCGCCATCCTCGGCCAGACCGGCGAG
>DATJSJ010000295.1:0-3235 GCA_035504175.1 Acetobacteraceae bacterium | reverse complement strand
TGGAGCGGCCGGCGCTGAAGCAGCTGATCGCCGACATCGCCGCGGGGCGCATCGACGTCGTGGTGGTCTACAAGGTCGATCGCCTGACGCGATCGCTGGCTGATTTCGCCAAGATCGTCGAGATCTTCGATGGCAAGGGCGTGTCGTTCGTCTCGGTGACGCAGCAGTTCAACACGACGACCTCGATGGGCCGCCTTACCCTCTATGTGCTGCTCTCATTCGCGCAGTTTGAGCGCGAGGTGACCGGCGAGCGCATCCGCGACAAGATCGCCGCATCGAAGAAAAAGGGGCTGTGGATGGGTGGCGTGCCGCCGCTCGGCTACACCGCGCGCGAGCATCGGCTCACCGTCCTCGACGGCGAAGCCGACACCGTGCGTCATATCTTCCGGCGCTATCTCGCGCTCGATTCGGTGCGTCTGCTGCAACAGGAACTGCAGGCCTGCTGATTCCGGCGATGTCGCTCGGTCATTCCAGGATCATGTCGCTCGCTGTTCCGACATGATGTCGCTCGCTTGAGCGGCGTTCTGCTGGCGGTCGGGTTTTGGCAAGTCGCGGGTCGCTGGTCAATCCTTGATGGCGGATCGGGGGCGGGTTCGGCGCAGGCTGTCGCCGGCGAGATCGATGCGATGGGCGTTGTGCACCAGGCGGTCGAGGATCGCGTCGGCATAGGTCGGGTCGCCGATCACCTCGTGCCATTTGTCGATCGGCACCTGGCTGGTCAGGATCGTCGAGCGGCGGCCATAGCGTTCTTCGAGGATCTCGTAGAGATCGCGGCGGGCGCCGGCGTCGAGCGGTTCGAGGCCCCAGTCGTCGAGGATGAGCAACTGCACGCCGTTGAGAGCGCGCATGATGCGGGCGTAGCGGCCATCGCCGCGCGCCAGCGCGAGGTCCGCGAACAGCTTGGGCACGCGCTGGTAGAGCACCGAACGGTTGTCGCGGCAGGCCTTGTGGCCGAGGGCGCAGGCCAGCCAGCTTTTGCCGACGCCGGTCGGTCCGCACAGGATCAGATTGTCGTGTGCGTCGAGCCACTCGCCGTCGGTGAGCTTGTTGAACAGGGACCGATCGAGGCCGCGCGGAGCGCGGTAATCGACGTCCTCGACAACGGCGTGATGGCGCAAGCGTGCATAGCGCAGCCGCGCAGCAAGCCGTCTGTCATGGCGATGGGTGATCTCGCGCTCGACCAGGAGGCCGAGCCAATCGGCATGGGTCAGCGTGGCGCCGTCGCCGGAAGCCTCGATCTCGGTGAAGGCCTGCGCCATGCCGGCAAGGCCGAGCTGCGTGAGTTGGTCGAGCATCGGATGGGTCAGCACGTTCAATCTCCTAACCGGTTAATGGTAGTAGCGGGGGCCGCGGATGTTGGGATGCAGGACCGGCGCGCTGTCGGCCGGCTGCCGCATCGGCTGGCGGTCGAGCTTGTTGTCGAGGATCGAGCGCACCGAGCCGTAGGTCAGGGTGCCGATCTCGATCGCGCGAGTGGCTGCCGCCTCCAGCCGCTCGGCGCCGAACGGCCGCAGCAGGCGGACGATGCCGAGGCAGGAACGGAAGCCCTGTTCGGGATGCGGCCGGCGCTCCAGGATCAGCTCGCACAGCGCCGCCGTCGCCGGACCGATCGCCGCTGCTTCCCGGCGAATGCGCTCGACGGTCCAGTCGGCATAGCGCCGGTGGCTCGACGGCATGTGGTCGGCCACGGTGCTGTGATGATGATTGCCGCTGGAGCGCAGATGGGCGGCGATGCGCTCGCCCTTCAGGAACACCTCGACGGTGCGCGGGGTCAGCCGCACCTCGACCTCGCGGCGGGCGAAGCGGTAGGGCACACTGTAAAAATGCCCGTCGACCTGGAGGTGGTAATCGACGCCGACCCGGCGCAGCCGCCATTCGGCGTAGGCGTAGGGTTCGGCGGGCAAAGGCTTGAGGTGCGGCCGGTCGAGTTCCTCGAGCAGCGCCCGGCGGGTCGCGCCGAGCCGGCGGATCAACCGTTCCTCGTTGAGCTGCCACAGCAGCTCGCCGATCGCGATATTGAGTTCGGCCAGGCTGTAAAAGCGGCGATGGCGCAGCCGGCCCAACAGCCAGCGCTCGACGATCAGCACTGCCACCTCGACCTTCGCCTTGTCGCGTGGCCGGCGCGGCCGGGCCGGCAGGATCGCCGTGTCGTAATGCGCCGCCATCTCGGCGTAGGTGCGGTTGACCTGCGGCTCGTAGAGGCAGGCCTTGATCACGGCGACCTTGGTGTTGTCCGGCACCAGCAGGTTCGGCACGCCGCCGATCGCCGCAAAAGCCCGCGTGTGGGCACCGATCCAGTCGGCCAGTCCCTGCGTCCAACTCGCCTCGGCGTAGGTGAAGTTGGAGGCGCCGAGCACAGCGACAAAAATCTGCGCCGGCCGGGTCTCACCGGTGAGCCGGTCGATGATCACCGGCACCGGGTCGCCGGCGTAATCGACAAACAGCTTGTCGCCGCCGGCATGGCTTTGCCGCATCGTCACCGACAGCCGCACCGCCCAGGCGCGGTACAGCTCGCAGAACCGCGAGTAGCGGTAACCCTCGGGATGTCGCTCGATGTATTCGTCCCACAGGATCTGCAGCGTGACGTGCTTGCGCCTCAGCTCGCGGTGGAGCGCGGCCCAGTCGGGCTCGGCGCGGTGCCGATGCCCCTGCTTCTTGCCGAGCGAAGTGAAGAGCTGCGCTTCCAGCGCCGCGTCGGTCAGCTCGACCGGCAACGGCCAAGCCAGCCCGGCTGCATTCAGCCGCCTCAGCGTCAGCCGCACCGTCGAGGCGGCAACGCCGACCCGCCGGGCGATCTCGTTGCCGGACACCCCGGCGGCCTTCAACCGAAGCACGTCGCGCACCTGGCGCATCGCGATCCTCTCTGCTGGCATCGTCCCCTCCCGTGGCAAAAGCCGAAGGAGCGGACCCTAGGCGGGCCAGCAGAGGCGCCTAACCGGGCGAGATCATCCCGGAATGGCGAGCGACATCATCTCGGAACGCCGAGCGAGATCAAATCGGAATGGCGGGCGAGATCATCCCGGAATCCCGGGCGACTTCCCCCGGAATCCGCACTTGCAAGGGCTCGTTGGCAGGATCGAGAGCCCAGAAGTTCGCGGCGATCAGCGCATCCTGACCCGAGCCGGACGAATTGATGAAGTGCTGCCGCCGTCACTGACCGTCGTCACCCTGGCGGATTTTTTTCGCGATCTACGATTCGTATGCCGCCAGCAGCCCGAACACCGAACCGAAAGGG
>DATJSJ010000294.1:0-9649 GCA_035504175.1 Acetobacteraceae bacterium | reverse complement strand
CACCTTCAAGATCCTGGTCAACGATGCGGTGGCGATGACCGGCGGCCAGCCGGCCGAGGGCGCGCCGACCGCCGCCGGCATCGCGCGCCAGCTCGCGGCCGAGGGCGTCGGGCGCATCGCGCTGGTCGCCGACGAAGCCTCGCGCCTGCCGGCCGCCCGCGCGCTGCCGCCCGGCACCACGCGGCACACGCGCGAGGCGCTGGACGCGGTGCAGCGCGAATTGCGCGACTGGGCCGGCGTCAGCGCGCTGGTCTACGACCAGGTCTGCGCCGCCGAGAAGCGCCGCCGGCGCAAGCGCGGCCGCATGCAGCCGGCCGCGACGCGCGTCGCCATCAATGCGCGGGTCTGCGAGAATTGCGGCGACTGCACCGCGCAATCCGGCTGCATCGCGATCGAGCCGGTGGCGACCGAGTACGGCCGCAAGCGCCGCATCTCGCCCACCGCCTGCAACACCGACCTCTCCTGCCTCAAGGGCTTCTGCCCGAGCTTCGTCACCATGCCTGCGACGGCGCCGGCGGGCGACGCGCCGGCGGAGGACGCGTGGGCGGCGCGGGAGGCAACGCTGGCCGCGGCACTGCCGGCGCCGGATCTGCCGCGCGGGACGCGCGTCTGGCGCGGGCTGTTCGCCGGCATCGGCGGCCAGGGCATCGTCACCACCGGCGCGATCCTGGCAATGGCGGCGCATCTGGAAGGCCGCGACGCCAGCACGCTCGACTTCACCGGCCTGGCGCAGAAGAACGGCGCGGTGGTGGCGCATGTGCAGATCGGCGCCGCTCCGGTGGCGGACGGCGTGCCGGTCGAGGTCCTGCGCAGCGCGCCGATCGATGTCGTGCGTAGCGCGCCCATCGATGTCGTGCGCAGCGCGCCGATCGACGTCGTGCGCATTCCGCGCGGCGAGGCGGATCTGCTGCTCGCCGGCGACCTGGCCGTGGGTGCGTCGGCGGACGTGCTGAGTCGTTGCCGCGGCGACGCCGCGGTGATCGGCAATCTCGACCTGCAGGCGAATCTCGAGTTCCTCGCGCATGCCGACCTGCCGCTCGACGCGGCGCGGCACCGGCGGGCGATCGAGCGCGTCGCCGATCCGCAACGCACGCTCTGCCTGCACGCGACCGCCCTGGCCGAGCGGCTGTTCGGCAGCGCCCAGCTCGCCAACACGCTGCTGCTCGGTGCGGCCTGGCAGCGCGGCCTGCTGCCGGTCGGCGAGGCGGCGCTGCGGCGCGCCATCGCGCTGAACGGCACCGCCGTCGCGCTCAACCACCGCGCCTTCTTGTGGGGCCGCATCCTGGCGCGGAACGCCGCATTGGCGGCGGAGATCCTCGGCGAGGCGCCAGCCGCGCCCCGTGATCTCGCGGCGCTGGTCGAGGCGCGGGCCGGCGAACTCGCCGCCTACCAGGACGAAGGCCTGGCCGCGCGGTATCGCAGCCTGGTCGCGCAGGCCGCTTCGCGCGAGGCGGCGGTCGGCGGCGCCGGCGGCGCGCTCGCCCGGGCGGTGGCCGAGGGGTTCTTCCACCTGCTCGCGGTCAAGGACGAGTACGAGGTGGCGCGGCTGCACGCGGTGCAGGCCTGGCCGCGCGGCGCGCGCTTCTACCTCGCCCCGCCGCTGCTCAGCCGCACCGATCCGGCGACCGGGCGGCGGCGCAAGGTCGCGGTGCCCGGCTGGCTGGCGCTGCCGCTGTTCCGGGCGCTGCGCCATGGCAAGCACCTGCGCGGCACGGCGCTCGATCCGTTCGGCCGGCAGGCGGAGCGACGCCTGGAGCGGCGCCTGGCCGAGGAATACGAGGCCGATCTGCGCCGCGCGCTGGACGGGCTCACCGCCGCACACCTGCCGACGGCGGTGGCGCTGGCGCGGCTGCCGCTCGCGATCCGCGGCTTCGGCCCGGTGAAGCAGGCGAGTGCCGAGCGTGCCGCGGCGGAGCGGCGCGTGCTGCTCGACCGGCTTGCGGCGCCGGCCGCGATGGCGGCGGAATAGCGTCATGGAGGAGGTGTTCATCCTCGGCGCGGCGCGCACGCCGATCGGCTCGCTGCTCGGCGCGCTGGCGCCGCTGCCGGCGCCGCGCCTCGGCGCTGCCGCGATCCGCGCGGCGCTCGACCGCGCCGGGATCGCGCCCGAGCGCGTCGCCGAGGTCGCGATGGGCAACGTGCTCGGCGCCGGCATCGGCCAGGCGCCGGCGCGGCAGGCGGCACTCGCCGCCGGCCTGCCGGTCAGCGTGCCGTGCACGACGCTGAACAAGATGTGCGGCTCGGGCATGCGCGCGATCATGCTGGGCGCCGACGCGCTGCGCGCCGGCTCGCTCGATGCTGGCGTCTTCGTCGCCGGCGGCATGGAGAGCATGAGCAACGCGCCGTTCCTGCTGCCGCGCGCCCGTCAGGGCATGAAATACGGCCACGGCCAGGTGCTGGATCACATGGCGCTCGATGGGCTGGAGGACGCCTACGAGCCCGGCCGGCCGATGGGCGCCTATGCCGAGGACACCGCCGCCGCCCTCGGCATCTCGCGCGCCGAGCAGGACGATTTCGCCGCCCGCTCGCTCAGCCTGGCGCGCGAGGCGGCCGCCGCGGGGCTCGCCGACGAGATCGTGCCGGTCGCGGTGCCCGGCCGCGGCGGCGAGGCGGTCGTGGATGCCGACGAGCTGCCGCGCCGCGCCGATCCGGCGTGCATCGCCGCGCTGAAGCCGGCCTTCCGCGACGGCGGCACCGTCACCGCCGCGAATGCCTCGGCGATCTCCGACGGCGCCGCGGCGCTGGTGCTGGGCCGCGGCGGCGACGCCGTGCGACCGCCGCTGGCGCGGATCGTGGCGAGTGCCGGGATCGCACAGGCGCCGGCGCAGTTCACCACCGCACCGGCGGGCGCGATCCGCGTCGTGCTGGCGCGCGCCGGCTGGGCGATGCGCGACGTCGATCTCTGGGAGATCAACGAGGCCTTCGCGGTCGTCGTGCTGGCGACGCAGCGCGAGCTCGGCCTGCCGGCCGAACGCATCAACGTCCGCGGCGGCGCCTGCGCCATCGGCCATCCGATCGGCGCGTCCGGCGCGCGCATCGTCGTGACCCTGCTCGCGGCACTGCAAGCGCGCGGCCTGCGCCGCGGCGTCGCCGCGATCTGCATCGGCGGCGGCGAAGCCACGGCCCTCGCGATCGAGCGCGTCGACTGAGCATGGCCGAGCCAGGCGGCCCCGATCCGCTGATCGTCGAAACCGCGCGCCGCTTCGCCGCGGAGGTGCTGGCGCCGGGTGCCGCCGCACGCGAGGCGGCCGGGCGGATCGAGCAAGCGGCGATAGGCGGCCTGGCGGCGCTCGGCTTCCTCGGCGCCACCACCGCGCCCGACTGGTCCGGCGCCGGCATCGATACCCTGACCTATGCCGCGGTGGTGGAGGAGATCGCCGCCGGCGACGGCAGCGTTTCCACCCTGATGAGCGTGCACAACGCGCCGACCTGCGAGGTGCTGGAGCGCTTCGGCAGCGACGCACAGAAATCGCGCTGGCTGCGCCCGCTCGCGTCCGGCGAATGGGTGGGCAGCTTCGCGCTGACCGAGCCCGGCGCCGGCTCCGACGCCGCGGCGATCGCGACGCGCGCGGTGCGGCGCGGCGATGCCTACGTGATCGACGGCGCCAAGCAGTTCATCAGCAACGCCGCGATCGGCCAGGCGACGGTGCTGTTCGCGGTGACCGATCCCGCCGCCGGACGGCACGGCATCTCCTGCTTCGTCGTCGCCAACGACGCGCCCGGCTTCGCGGTGACGCGCGTCGAGCGCAAGCTCGGGCAGAAGGCGTCGGACAGTTGCGCGCTCGCCTTCACCGCGATGGAAGTGCCCGAAGCGCAGCGCATCGGTGCCGAGGGCGACGGCTATCGCATCGCGCTCTCCACGCTGGAATCCGGGCGCATCGGCATCGCGGCGCAGAGCGTCGGCATGGCGCGCGCGGCGCTCGATTGCGCCATCGCTTACGCGCGCGAGCGGCAGGCCTTCGGCAAGCGCATCATCGATCACCAGGCGGTCGGCTTCCGCCTGGTGGAGGCGAAGACGCAGCTCGCGGCGGCGCGGCAGCTCACCTGGCATGCGGCACGGCTGAAGGATGCCGGTGCGCCGGCGCTGGAGGCGGCGGCGATGGCGAAGCTGTTCGCGTCCGAGGCGGCGGAGTCGATCTGCAGCGCCGCGATCCAGACGCTCGGCGGCTACGGCTATCTCACCGATTTCCCGGTGGAGCGGATCTGGCGCGACGTGCGCGTCTGCCAGATCTACGAGGGCACGTCCGACGTGCAGAAGATCATCCTGCAGCGTCTGCTGTAGGACGAGGCGGCATCCCGCGCCCACGACCGGGCGACGCGGTTCTGATGCCGCGAGGTTTGGCAAGCGCGCCGCTGTAATGCGGCCAGTCGCGCATGAGTGCGTTACCGCTTGCGACGCCCGCGTGGCGTCGCAATGGGACGCGGTCGCCGCCAGCCGGGCCGCCGACCTGGCGATGTGTAATGTCAGGTTGGCGTAAGGATCCTGACAGAGCCTCGCCCGACACCGATCGACCGAAGCATCGGTGCGGGGATGGAAACCGACTCGGCTGCAGCGGTTGCGCTCCGCCGGCTGCGTGATACCGGTGTGAAGAGCGTGATTCGCGCGTGCGGCGTCCGCTTCAGCAATCATGCTCCCGGGGCCGCGCGCGACAATCCTCACACGGATGATCCAGGTCAATGACGGGCGTCGTGCGGGCGCGAAGCCTTGTGCTGCGCTTGGAGGACGAAGCGCCGGCGACAACGGGAGAAAACGTCATGAACGCGGGATCGATGCTCGTCGGTGCGATCGTGCTCCTCGGCCCGCTGCCCGCCTGGGCCGGCGGTTCCGCGCCGGACATCGGCGCCGGCAAGGCGGTGTACGCCGCGCACTGCGTGATGTGCCATCGCGCGGACGGATCCGGCGGCTTGAAGGTCGGCAAGACGGTCTCGGCCGATTTGCGCTCGCCGGGTCTCGAGAACACGTACGGGCACAGCGACGCGAAGCTCATGCGCGCCATCCTCGAGGGCAAGGACGAGGACGGCGGCGATCTCGACCTGGTCATGCCGCACTGGAAGGGACAGATCACTACGGCCCAGGCGACCGTCGTGCTGGCCTATGTGAAGACGCTTTGCTGTCACGCCGAAAAGGAAAACGACGACGCGAAGTAACATGACCGGCCGCACTGTCCCGCCTGGATGTGATCCGGCCCGGTTCGGCGTGGCCCGATCCGCATCACCCGGTTCGCACGGTCCGCGGCGCCGCCAGACGATGATCGCGGTGGGGCGAACCTCCGAAGGCGCGGGCGTGGTTTGAGAACAAATCGCTGGGGCAGGATCGCTCTGCTTGGTGATCCTGCCCTACACTTGTTCGGCGCGCACAATCACACCGGACGCGGTCTGATGAAGCCGCAATCGCGGTCGCCGTCGCTCTGAACCGGCCGATCGGCGCTGCGCTCGCGTGAGCGGTGCCGCACAGCATTCCGGTCTCCACCTCCATCAGGCGCTGCGCGGCAATGCCGATCATCTCGCGCAGGAAGGTCACGTGCGAACCCTTCTGCAACAGTTCGCGAAGGGCGATCTTGTCGTCCGTCATCGTGCTGGCCCTCGGGTCAGAGGTGCGCGCGGCAACCCGACCCTACCCGAGACCGTCGCCATGGCCGCCGGCCGGTCCGCCTTCGCCAGACTCTTGGCGGTCGCTCCGGCGGGTCGGCCAGCGGCCGCCTCGACCGCGCCTCCGGGCATGACCCACCGGAACGGCTCCGGACCTCGTTCGGCCGGCAGTCCCGCCGCCCGGTGCTTCGGATCGCGGCCATCGTCGCCGGAAACCGGGCGGCAGGCATCGATCAGCACCTTGCGTTTTTGCAAGACAGCGGCTGCGCCAGGGCCTAGCCTGTCGAAGCTGGAGCCGACACGGCCGTCCACTTTCCGACGAAGCTGCACGCGCGCCGGGATGCGACACGGAACACCGGGACCGGGCGAGCCCGTATGGACACGATCCCCGACCAGATCGGGCGCTTTCTGGAGGCCGTGCCGGCACCGACCCTGCTGGTGGATTCCGCTGGAAAGATCGTGCTTGCCAATTCAGCCGCAGCCGCCCTGTTCGGCTGTGACCCGGACGAGCTGGGTGGTCGGGCGTTCGAGCTTCTGCTGCTCGAAAGCCTCCGGCCGCGCTGGACTGATCTCGTGCACCGCTGCGTCGCCGCAACCGAGCGGCCGTCCACAGGTCCAGAACGCGACTATATTGGCCTGCGCAAGGACGGGTCGGTCATCCCGATCGGGATCTCCCTCAAGCCGTGGGAACTCTTTGGCGAGCTTTCGATCCTCATCTCAATTGCCCCCGTGGCCCGAGGCAACGCGGCGGCCGAGCAGGTCCGCCTGGTCGTCGAGGCGGCGCGAATGCCGTTCTCATGGTCAATCCGCGCAGCGAGATCACCTTCGCCAACCTCAAGGCGGAGGAGCTGTTCGGATACCTGCGCGACGAGTTGATTGGATCTCGCATCGACCGGCTCGTGCCGGACCGCTACCGCGCCGTCCATCCCGCGCATGTCGAAGGGTTCTTCCGATCGCCCGAAGCGCGCGCCATGGGCGCCGGGCGCGACCTCGCGGCCCGGCGCAAGGACGGGCGCGAGATCGCCGTCGAAATCGGGTTGAACCCCGTAGCAACGTCGCAAGGCCTGTTCACGCTTGCGGTGGTCGTCGATATCACCGAGCGCAAGCGGGTCGAGGCAGCCCACGAACATCTTGCCGCGATCGTCGAATATTCTGATGACGCCATACTAAGCAAGAGCCTCGACGGCGTGATCACGAGCTGGAACAGGGCGGCCGAGCGACTGTTCGGCTACGCGGCAAGCGAGATGCTCGGCAAGCCCGTGTTCGCGCTGATTCCGCAGGCGCGTGTCAAAGAGGAAATGGGTCTCCTGGATCAGATTCGCCAGAACAGCGCGGTCAACCACTTCGAGACCACGCGGTTGCGGCGGGACGGCAGCGAGGTCGACGTGTCCGTCACGCTGTCCCCCATCCGTGGCGCCGCGGGAGACGTGGTTGGCGTGTCCTCGATCATTCGTGATATCACCGTTGGCAAGCAGCGCGATGCCGAATTGCAGCGCAGCAATGCCAAGCTCGAGCAGTTTGCCTATGTGGCCTCCCACGACCTGCAAGAGCCGCTGCGCATGGTGGCCAACTACACGGAGCTGCTTGCGCAGCGCTATCGCGGTCAGCTCGACGAGAGAGCGGACCGATACATCCATTTCGCCACGGACGGCGCGCGGCGCATGCAGCGCCTGATCGCCGATCTGCTCGCCTATTCGCGCGTCGGCTCCGAGGGCAAGCCGATCGCACCGACAGTCTCGGGCGACGTCGTTGCCAACGTGGTCAGTTCGTTGCGTCAGGCCATTCACCACGCGGGTGCCACGATCGACTACGACGACCTGCCCGTGGTGCTTGCCGATGACATCGAGCTGGGCCGCCTGTTCCAGAACCTGATCGACAATGCGGTCAAATTCCGCTCCGACAAGCCGCCGCGGATAGCAATCGGCGCCACGCGAACCGGTGATTGGTGGCAGTTTTCCGTTGCCGACAACGGAATCGGGTTCGAAAAAGACTACGCGGACCGGATCTTCCTGATGTTCCAGCGACTGCATGAGCGAGGCAAGTACCAGGGCAGCGGCATCGGGCTTGCGATCGCCAGGCAGATCGTCGAGCGCCACGGAGGTCGCATCTGGGTCGAGTCGAGCCCCGGAGCAGGCAGCAAATTCTTCTTCACCCTCCGGGCGGCACCAGGAGGCATTCGATGACGAAACCTCTCAGCGTGCTGCTGATCGAAGACAATCCCGGGGATGCCGAGCTGACCAGGGAAATCCTGGAAGAGAGAAAGCTTCGCGTCGCGATCACGGTCGTGGACAACGGCCCGGACGCGCTTGCCTATCTCTTACGGCAGGCGCCACACGTCCAAGCCGAACTGCCGGACTTGATTCTTCTCGACCTCAATCTCCCGAGGATGGACGGACGGCAGGTCCTCTCGGAGATCAAGAAGCACGCCGACCTATGCACCATTCCGGTCGTCATTCTGACCTCATCGGACGCCGAGCGGGATATTGTCAAAAGCTACGCGCTCGGCGCGAATTGCTATGTCACCAAGCCGGTCGGGCTCGAAGCATTTCAGACAATCGTCCGCGACGTAGAGAAATTCTGGCTGACGGTGGTCAAACTTCCATGATCCGGCCGTGTCGTTCGCGTGTGCTTCCCCACCTCCTCCGGCCGCGGATGAAAGTGGAGGTAGCGGGTTGTCCACGATTGAGTCGGATTCCGTTACAGCGCCGCGCCTGGCTTCCGGCTAAGCCACTGTCGTGTATGCAGGGAACAAATCTTGCTTGTCCCCTTTGGATTGGCACGAATAGGGGGCCGACATGAGGCACGCAATCCTTGCCAGCACGATCCTCGTAGCGGTTGTGGCCTCCAGACCGAGCAGGGCCGACCAAATCACCTATACCTACTCCGTTAGCAATGCCCCGGTCGCGGCGACTTGCACTTACAGCCAGGTTGCGTTGCCGCAGTGGAATGGTGATCCAAGCGCGCTCACTGGCGTCACCATCGCCGCTTCCGCGCAACTTACGGGTTATGGCTCGGATGTGGCAACGTCTGCAAACGGCGTAGTGGATGTGGCCTATAGCATCGCGTTGGCCGTGAACGGACCTGGGTTAGCGCAGTTGAGCTGCCTTCAGGGCGAGTGGACATTAGTTGCCAACATGCCACTTCAACTCGGCTACACGACGCAAAATTGGTCGCAGACCCTAGATATCGGACCGGTTTTACAAGAGCCAACCAGTTTCAGCGCTTATGTTGGGAATGGAGACGTCTATTTTCCGATCACTACTCTCAGTAACTTATTCGTACGTTCCAGAGCCGATGTCACTCGCTCTCCTCAGTTCTGGCCTTCTTGGGACAGGTCTGACGTTGCGAAGGAAGCGCCCTCTACGAAGATCTCTGCTGCTCCTGGCGGGCCGCCAATTCCGCCGGCCGCTGCGTCCCGCGAATGGTCGCGACCAACGCTGAACTAATCCACGGTAGAGATCATTCTCCCAGCGGAATCAATCCCCGAGCCGGCCTCGCGGGCGGATAGACCGGCGGGGGCTTGCTAATGGTTCCCCGCCATTGCCACCGACGGTGGTGACTTCCCGCATTTCTGACGCCGCAACCGCGGCAGCACATCGGCAAGCGTAGGCCGCTCCAACCGATACCGGTCAGCGATCATGCGCAGCGGTGGCTTCGTCTCCCGCCCAAATTCGCAGACCACATCCGGCCAATGCCGGCGCAAACGTCGTAGCACAACAGGCCAGGGGGTTGCGCGACCAACGAGCGCGCGGCCACGCCCTGACGCAAGCATGGGAACAGAGTTAGAACACGGGTGCCCTCGGAGGTGATCCTTGCTAGCCTGCCGGTAGCGAGGCCCTACCCAGCCGATAGCGCTTTGTGGCGCAGTTTGTGGACTGGACGCGGAGGCTCGTAAGAAAACCTATTTTTTTAATCGATTGGTGGACACGACTGGCGGAGAGGGTGGGATTCGAACCCACGGTACGCTTGCACGCACAACGGTTTTCGAGACCGCCCCGATCGGCCACTCCGGCACCTCTCCAGCCCGCCGCCGCGGGGGTGGCGGCGCGACGCCGGGTTA
>DATJSJ010000293.1:0-18007 GCA_035504175.1 Acetobacteraceae bacterium | reverse complement strand
GTCAAGGCTGCGCGCTCTGCGCGCACCGCGCGAAGCGCGGCTTCGGCCTTGACAGCGTTCCGGACCCGTGGCGAGGGCTTGAGGTGCGCTCGACGGTGTCGAGCGCGCATGGGCGCGCGCCGGATCGACTGAGCAGGAGCGGCTACGTCACTGCGCCGATGCGGCGGTAAACGAACGCCGGCGGCGCCGCTTCGACCGAGCGCGTCGCCTGCTGCATCAGGGCATGATCGGGCGACAGCTCGCAGGCCGGATCGGTGCGCGCGGCATCGCCGGTCAGCGCGAAGGCCTGGCAGCGACAGCCGCCCCAGTCGATCTCGCGCCGCTCGCAGCTCTGGCACGGCTCGGGCATCCACGCCGTGCCACGGAACCGCGCGAACGCGTCGGACTCCTCCCAGATCTGCCGCAGCGACGTCTCGCGCACGGACGGGAAGTCGAAGCCGGGCAGCGTCTCCGCCGCGTGACAGGGCAGCGCCTTGCCGCTCGGGCTGATGTTGATGAAGCGCCGCGCCCAGCCGCCCATGCACGCCTTCGGCCGCGCCGCGTGATAGTCCGGCACCACGTAGTCGATCACCACGCGCCCTGCGAGCCGCGCCCGCGCCGCCTCGACCTCGGCGGTCGCCGCGTCGAGCTGCGCCAGGCTCGGCAGCAGCGCGTCGCGATTGACCAGGCCCCAGCCGTAATACTGCACGTGCGCGATCTCGATCCGTCCGGCACCGAGCCGCTCGCCCAGCGCCAGCATCGCCGGCAGGCGCTCGATGTTCTGGCGATGGATGACGAAGTTGGCGGTCAGCGGCAGTCCGGCCTCGCGCACCAGCCGCGCCACGGCCAGCTTCTTCTCGTGCCCGCCGGCGTAGCCGCCGATCCGGTCGGCGCTTGCCGCCTCCGCATCCTGGAAGCTGAGCTGCACGTGATCGAGCCCGGCCTCGGCCAGCCGCGCGAGCGACGCCGCATCGAGCAGTACGCCCGAGGTGATCAGGTTGCTGTACAGCCCGAGCGCGCGGCACTGCCGCACGAGCTCGACGAGATCGCGCCGCGCCGTCGGCTCGCCGCCGGTGAAATGCACGTGCAGGATGCCGAGTGCGGCCGCCTCCTCCAGCACACGCAGCCAGGTCGCGGTGTCGAGCTCCGCCGAGCCGCGCTCGAGCGCCAGCGGGTTGGAGCAGTACGGGCAGGCGAGGGGACAGCGATGCGACAGCTCGGCGATCAGGCCCATCGGCGGCGCCGGACGCGCGATCACCCGCGCCCCGGCGGGTCCCTCGGCAACCGAACCAGGGCGATCGGCGAGATCGGACGGCATCGCGCGCTCCATCACAGCCGTATCGCTCCCTTCTGCGCCAGCTCGGCCAGCATCTCCCGCACGTCCGTCGCGATCACCTCGCGCGGCGCGGCAAACCGCGCCGCCAGATCGTCGATCAGCACGCCGAGCGAACGCTGCCCGTTCACCAGCTTGAGGATTTCCACCGCCGACTCGTCCGGCAGGAACAGCCGCTCCGGCGCCAGCACCACCCAGGCCTGGCGCACCCCATCGAAATGCAGCCGCACCCCGGGCGCGAACACCGGGACCGCGGCCTCGTCCAGGGTGACGGCCGCGCTCATGCCGCGGATGCGGGGACGAAGGCGCCGGGCGGGATCAGCCCCGGCGTCACATAGGCATGATGCAGCGCATCAAGCTGAGCCCAGAGCAGGTCGCATTTGAAGCGCAGCGCCGCCATCGCCGCCTCCTGCTGCTCGCGCGTGCGCGCATGCTCCTTGACATAGGCAAGCGCGAAGTCGGCGTCGCGCGGCGCCTGCGTCAGGCGCGGGGTGAAGTACGCCAGCGTCTCCTGCGTCACGAAATCATAATGCGCCAGCATGCCGGAGACGCGCTCGGCGATGATCGTCGGCGAGAACATCTCGGTGAGCGACGAGGCGACCGCCTCGAGAATGCTGCGCTCGCGCACGAACGCGACATAGGCATCGACCGCGAAGCGCGTCGCCGGCAGCAGCCCGGCGGTGGATTCGACATAGGCGGGATCAAGCCCGACGCCCTCCGCCAGCTTCAGCCAGCGCGCGACGCCGCCGGTGCCGGGTGCGGTGCCGTCATGATCCTCCAGCCGATGCCGCCAGGCGCGGCGCAGCTCCGCGGTCGGCAACCGCGCCAAGAGGCTCGCATCCTTCGCCGGAATGCGACTCTGGTAGTAGAAGCGGTTCAGCGCCCAGGCCTGCACCTGCGCCTGGTTCAGCCTGCCGCCATGCAGCAGACGATGGAACGGATGCAGATTGTGGTAGCGCTCGGCGCCGATCTGCCGCAGCGCGGCCTCCAGCTCATCGGGCGACACCACGCGATTGCTCATAGCGCGATCTCCATCCCGTCATGCGCGACGTCCCAGCCGGCCGCCTCGACCGCTTCCCGCTCGGGCGAATCCTCCAGCAGGATCGGGTTGGAGTTGTTGATGTGGATCAGGATGCGTCGCCGCACGCCGAGCTCGCGGAAGGCCGCCATCGTGCCCTCCGGCCCGGCGACGCTCATATGGCCCATCCGCCGCCCGGTCTTGCTGCCGATCCCGGCGCGCAGCATCTCGTCATCACGCCATAGCGTTCCGTCGAACAGCACGCACTCCGCGCCGCGCAGCCGCGCCGTCAGCGCCGGCGTCATCGCGGCACAGCCCGGGATGAAATGCAGCGTGCTGCGCCCGTCGCCGATCGCGACACCGACCGTCTCCTCGCCCTCGATCACCGGCGGCGCGTCCGAATCGGCCAGCCCCGCCTCGAGATAGAGCGGCACCTTGCCCGGCACCGGGAACAGCGTCGCCGTGAGTCCGCTCGGCGTGCCGTCCGGCAGGGTCAGCGCCACCGGCGCGTCCGGCACAACCGTCTGGCGCCGCACCACGTCGCGCGCCAGCACGTCGAAGATCGGATTGGCGTCGAGCACGTCATGGATCCGCCTGGTGGCAAACACGGTGAGCGCCTGCCGCTCGCGGAGCGTCAGCAGCCCGGCAACCGCATCGACGTCGCCCCCGGTCAGCACCACCCCGGCGATCGGCGAGGAGCGTAGCCCTTCATGCGGCTGCAGCGCCGGCGTCGCCTCGATCTGCGCCCGCAGATCGGGCGAGGCGTTGAGCAGAAACCAGTGGCGCGCATCGGCGCTGGCCGCGAGAGAGGCCTGGGTACGCGGACGCGTCGCCTGATCACCAGATCGTGCGCGGCGGCAGGCCGGTGCGTTGGAATTCCATTGCGGGAAGCCGCCCCCGGCCGCCGCGCCGAGCACGATGGCCTGCATGTGCCTGCCCGCCAGATGATGCAACCGCCCGGTTCAACGCCCGGGCGGCCCATCACGTCATCGGATCGGTGTCGGTCTTACTTCTTGAGATCAGCGCAGGCGTAGGAGTTGATCTCGGCGCCCAGGGCGATCTCGACGACCTTCGGGGTCTTCCAGGCCATGACATTCCTCCTTTGCTTGGGTCGGCAATCAATAACGCTACCAGCGGCTGCCTGCCACAGCAAGACGGCCGCCCGGTCGCAACTTGGGATCCGGGGTCGCGCGGACAAGAGGCCCGGCGTCACAGGCCGGCGAACAGGCCGGTCGAGAGGGAGCGCTCGGCGGAACAGGGGATGAGCACGACCAGCAGCCGCCGGGCATTCTCCGCCTCCCGCCCCAGGGCGAGCGCCGCGTGCAGCGCGGCTCCAGCGGAAAGACCGATCGCCAGGCCCTCCTGCCGGGCACAGTGGCGGGCCGCTCGAACCGCCTCGTGCTCGGAGACGCGGATGACCCCGTCCAGCCGGTCGAGGTCCAGCACCGCCGGGCAGAACCCGGGGCCGAGTCCCTGGATGCCGTGCGGGCCCGGCTCGTCGCCGGAGAGCACCGCGCTTTCCGCCGGCTCGACGCCATAGACCCGCAGCGTCGGCCGGCGCGGCTTCAGCGCCCGGGCAATCCCGCTCAGCGTGCCACCGGTCCCGAGCCCGCCGACCACGAGATCGACCCGCCCCGCGGTATCCGCCCAGATCTCCTCGGCGGTGCTGGCCGCATGGGCCGCCGGGTTGGCCGGATTGTCGAATTGCCGCGGCATCCAGGCATGCGGGACGGAGTCGAGCAGCACCTGGGCGCGTTCGATCGCCCCGGTCATGCCGCGATGCGCGGGCGTCAGCTCGACCTCGGCCCCCATCAGCCGCAGCAGCCGCCGCCGCTCCGGCGCCGCGCCTTCCGGCATGGTGACGATCAGCCGGTAGCCGCGCGCCGCCGCGACCAGCGCCAGCGCCAGGCCGGTATCGCCGGAGGTCGGCTCGATGAGCACGGAGCGTCCGGGGGTGATCTCTCCCGCCTGCTCGGCCGCCACGACCATCGCAAGGCCGATCCGGTCCTTGACCGACCCCATCGGATTGAAGAATTCGAGCTTGAGCGTCAGATCGGCGACCAGGCCGGCGGCGGCCGCCAGCCGCGGCGCGCGCACCAGCGGCGTGCCCCCGATCGTCGCGAGGATGTCCGGGTAAATGCGGCCGCGCGCCGGCGCCAGATCCGCCGCAACCGGATCCGCCTTCGTCGCGGACAGGCGACGGCGAGACATACCGCCCTTATAACACCGATTCGCGTCGTGGATCATCTGCGCGCGGAGGAGGGCACTCATGCTGTTGCGGCGGGACCGCGCGCTGACCGCGGTGCTGATCATGCTGGACGTGGCCTTCCACGCCGGTCGCACCGGCACCGTCAGCGCCGGCGATATCGCCGAGCGTTCCGGCTTGCTGCGCCGGGGCATCGAGCCGCTGCTGCAGGTGCTGTCCCGCTCCGGCCTCCTGGAAAGCGCCCGCGGCCCGCGCGGCGGCTATCGGCTGGGCCGGCCGCGCCGCGCCATCCGCCTCGCCGATATCGTGCAAGTGATCAGCGCGGAGGAAAGCGGTGCCCCCGACGCGCCCGCCGGCAAGCTGCAGGAGGCGGTGATCGTGCCGCTGTGGAAGGAGCTGGACGCCGCGCTGGGCGAGCGGCTCGCAGCGCTGACGCTTGATGATCTGGTACGGCGGGCAGAGGCGGGCGGGCTGCGCCGGCCGGTCTCGGAGCCGATCAGCTACGCGATTTGACGCGGCTGTGAAGTGGATTATCTCAACGGACGGGGCCGCGTCGGATAACGGCGCGGCCCGCGCGGCCGTCTACACGCAACCGGACAGGAGACCACGGCATGAGCATACAGCTGGGGCAGATTGCGCCCGACTTCGAGCAGGACAGTACGGCGGGGCGCATCCGCTTCCATGACTGGCTCGGTTCATCCTGGGGCGTGCTGTTCAGCCACCCGAAGGATTACACGCCGGTCTGCACCACCGAGCTCGCCGAGGTGGCGCGGCTGCAGCCGGAATGGGCGAAGCGCAACGTCAAGCCGATCGGACTGTCCGTCGATCCCGCCGACAGCCACAAGGGCTGGGAGCGCGACATCGAGGAGACGCAGGGCCAGGCGCTGAACTTCCCGGTGCTGGCCGATGCCGACCGCAGCGTGTCCGGCCTCTATGGCATGGTGCACCCGCAAGCCGATCCGACCATCACCGTGCGCTCGGTGTTCATCATCGATGCGAACAAGAAGGTGCGGTTGGTGCTGACCTATCCGCCGAGCACCGGGCGCAACTTCGCCGAGATCCTGCGGGTGATCGACAGCCTGCAGCTCACCGACGCGCACAAGGTGGCGACGCCGGTGAACTGGAAGGACGGCGATCCGGTGATCATCGTGCCGAGCCTGTCCGATGAGGACGCGAAGGCGCGTTTTCCGCAGGGTTGGAAGACGCTGAAGCCCTATCTGCGCGTGGTCGCGCAGCCGCCGCTGCAGCACAACTGAGCAGGCGGGCACCGGGTGCGTCAGGCACCCGGTGCCCGGACCTGCGCGGCGAGGACCACGGCCCGACCGGACCCTTGCGCTTGCCGCCGCGACGGGAGCAGCGCAAGCTCGCGGCAGGGCGCGGCGTCGGGCATGGCCGGCGCTGTGCAATCGGGCACAATGACAACGGGGTCAGCCGCCGTGGCGCAACGCGTGATCGATCTCAGCCTGCTCATCGAAGACAACATGCCGGCGCACAAGCTGTTCCAGCGGCCGGTGATCACGACGCATCTCAGCCACGAGAGCACCAAGGCGCTGGGGCTCGGCGTGCCGGGCGACGCGATGACGTTCCAGACCAACTTCATCGCCATGCTCGACCATGTCGGCACGCATGTCGACGCCTTCCGGCATGTCGGCCCGAACGGCGCGACGATCGACGAAATGCCGCTCGACCTGTTCATGGGCAAGGCGGTCTGCTTCGACCTGCGCCACATCCCCGATCTCGGCGACATCACCCTCGCCGACATGGAGACGGCGGAGGCGAAGGCCGGCGTCAGGGTCGACGGCCATATCGTGCTGCTCTGCACCGGCTTTCACAAGCGCACCTATCCGACGCTCGATTCGGTCTGGAAGAATCCGCTGGTGACGGTCGAGGCGACGCGCTGGCTGCATGCGCGCGGCTCGCGCATGCATGGCGTCGAGGGGCCGTCGACCGACAAGCCCAGCGACAATGTGTTCGCCCAGCACCGGCTGTGCCGCGAGCTCGGCATCAGCCATTGGGAATGGCTGGTCAATCTCGAGGAGCTGCTCGGCGTGGGCGAGTTCCAGTTCTTCGGCGTGCCGCTGAAGTTCAAGGGCGGCTCCGGCTCGCCGGTGCGCGCCTTCGCGATCGTCGACGCCTGATCGGCCCGCAGCGGCGCTACCCCGCCTCGCGCCAGATCAGCGCCAGCACCTGCTCGCGCAGCGCGACGAAGGCGGGGCTCGACTTGATCGCGCGGCTGTCGCGCTCGTCCATGCGCGCAAACGGCGCGGCGATCCGCGCCAGCACGCGACCCGGCCGCGGCGACATCACCACCACGTCGGTGCCGAGATAGATCGCCTCCTCGACGCTGTGGGTGATGAACAGCACGGTCATGCCGCGGCGCTTCCAGACCGTGTGCAGCTCCTCCTGCATGCGTTCGCGGGTCAGCGCGTCGAGCGCGCCGAACGGCTCGTCCATCAGCAGGATCGCCGGATCGTTGGCCAGTGCGCGCACGATGGCGAGGCGCTGCTGCATCCCGCCCGAGAGTTCGTACGGGTAGCGGGCGCGGAACTCCCACAGCCCGACCATGCGCAGATGCCGCTCGACCAGGGCGGCGCGTGTCGCGCGATCGGCGCCGCGCAGCATCGGGCCGAACCCGGCATTGGCGGCGACGGTCAGCCACGGGTAGAGCGCCGGCTGCTGGAACACCACGCCGCGATCCGGGCCGGGGCCGGTGACCGGTTGCCCGTCGACGGTGACGCGGCCGCCGGTCGGGGCGACGAACCCGGCCAGCGTCTGCAGCAGCGTCGTCTTGCCGCAGCCGGACGGCCCGACGATGCAGACGAAATCGCCGCGGCCGAAGCCGAAGCTGACGCGCTCCAGCGCCTCCACGCGATCGGCGCCTTCGCCATAAGCGACGCGCAGATCGGTGAAGGCGACGAAGGCGTCCTCCGCCGCAACCGGCGGCGGCGCGAGCGGCGCGGCCTGGTCCACCGGCGCGGTCAGCCGACCGCCTGCGACAGCGGCACCGTGTCGGTCGCCTTCTGGAAGGCGATCACGCCAGGCGCCGAGCGGATGCTGTGCTGCTCGACCAGGAAGTCGGCGGTGGTCTTGAGCACGTCGGCGAAGCGGCCGGGCTTGCCCGGCCGGCCCAGCCACTGACTGGAGAGCTGCTGCTTCAGCGGCACGAAATCGTATTCCTTGAGGTCGGCCATGGCGACCTCAGCGCTGACGCCGGCCTGCTTGCCGACGATTTCGGCCGCCTTCTGCGGCTCGGTCTGCCACATGTCGAGCGCGCGGCCGTAGGCGCGCAGCAGCCCGGTCACCGCATCGGGGTAGGCGTCGAGGAACTTGCTGCGCGCGACGATCAGGTCGGCGATCACGTAGCCGGCGGCGTCGAGCTTGTCGTAGGTGCGGTACACTTCGCCGCCATTGGCCAGCAGCTTCGACTTGGCCGGGCTCCAGACATAGGCGGCGTCGATGTCGCCGCGTTCCCAGGCGGCGACGATCGCGTCCGGGCGCATGTCGAGCACGGTGACGTCGCGCTGGCTCAGCCCGTTCAGCTTGAGGAAGCCGAGCAGGCGAAAATGCGAGGTGGAACCGAACGGCGTTGCCACCTTCTTGCCCTTGAAATCCGCCGGCGTGTGGATGTTGGCGGATTTGCGCACGGTCATTTCCTCGGCCGGGCCGATATTGTCGACCATGCCGATGAGCTTGTAGCCAAGGCGCTGGCTGATCCCGGCGGCGGTCGGCGACGAGCCGATCGCGAGCCCGATATCGACGCTGCCGGCGGCCATCGCGGTGTTGATCTCGGCGCCGCTGCCGGCTTCGGTCCAGTTGATCTTGGCCTTCGCCTCGTCGGCGAACCAGCCGAGCCCCTTGGCGATCATCGTCGGCTTGGTCTCGACGAAATAGGCGATGTTGATGACCTCCGGGGTCGCCGCCGCGGCGCGGCCGATCCAGGGCGCGGCGAGCGCGCCCGCGGCGCCGGCGCGCAGCAGGGTGCGGCGGCTGAGACCGGGGGAGGGGGGAGGCGGGGATGATCGCATCTCGGGTCTCCTCTTGGTTGCGGGGCGAGGGCGGACGGGCGGTGGCAGCATGCGGGAGATGCACGCCGCGTGCCATGCCCCGCCGCGCGGGTATCAGCGTCCTGCCCAGTGCACCAGGCGGCGCTCCAGCGTGACCAACAGCGCGTTCAGTGCGAGCCCCATCAGGCCGATGATGATGATGCCGACGAAGACGTAATCGGAGCGCAGGAAGCGGCCGGCATCGAGGATCATCCAGCCGATGCCGGTGCTGCCGGCGATGATCTCGGCGGCGATCAGGGTCGCGTAGACGATCCCGATGGCGAGTCGTGCGCCGGTGATGATCTCGGCCAGTGCCGAGGGCAGGATGACGTGGCGGAACACCTGCCACTCGCTGGCACCGAGGGCGCGGGCGACGCGCAGCCGTGCCTCCGGCACGTTGCGCACGCCGTCGCGCGCCGCGACGGCGGAGACCGGCAGGGCGGCCAGGAACAGCAGCATGATCTTGGAGGTTTCGCCGATGCCGAACCAGACGATCAGGAGCACGAGGTAGGCGAGCTGCGGCAGCGGGCGGAGGAATTCGATGAACGGCGCGCAGATCGCGTCGAGCCGGCGCCAGCGTCCCATGGCGAGGCCGAGCAGCGTGCCGGCGCAGGCGCCGGTCATGAAGCCGACCAGGACGCGGAACAGGCTGTCCCAGATATGCTCGCCGAGCGAGCGGCCTTTGTAGCCATCCTGCACCAGTTCGAGGAAGCCGCTCCACACCTCGCCCGGTCCGGGCAGGAACAGGTCGGAGACCAGGCCGCCGGAGGTGACGCCGACCCAGGCGGCGATCAGGATCGCGGCGCTCAGCGCGGTCCAGAGATACCGGGTGCGTGGCGCCGTCATCCACTTCTCCGTCGGGCGAGGCGCGCTCTACCGCGCGCTCGACCTCGTCGAGCGCACCTCAAGCCCCGTGGCCCCCCGCAATGGTCGCCTTCGACGGTGTCGAAGGCGCCCGAGGTCGCCTTCGCGACACGAGCACGCCGACGGCGCCGATCACTCGCGCCCCCGCCAGTGGATGAGCCGGCGGTCGAGCGCCAGCAGCAACCCGCTCAGCGTCATGCCGAGCACGCCCAGGATCAGGATGCCGAGCATGACGATGTCGGTGCGCAGGAACTGACTCGCCGAGAACACCATCCAACCAAGTCCGTCCGTCGCCGCCATCAGCTCGGCCGCAACCACGGTGGAGAAAGCGGCGGCCAACGCAATCCGCAGCCCGGTGAACGTGACCGGCAGCGCCGACGGCAGAATGACATGGCGGAAGATCTGCGCCCGCGTGGCGCCGCAGGCCTGCGCGACATGAATGCGCTGCCGGTTGACCCCGCGCACGCCGGCCGCCGCGGCACTGGTGATGATCGGAAACGCGGTCAGGAACAGCAGCGCCACCTTCGACGCCTCGCCAGTGCCGAGCCAGAGGATCAGCAGGATGAGAAAGCACAGCGGCGGCAGCGGCCGCAGGAACTGGATGATGTAGTCGGTCGCCGCCGCGACCGAAGCATTCGATCCCATCCACAACCCGAGCGGCACGCCCGCCAGCGTCGCAAGCGCGAAGCCGCCAAGGCAGCGGCCGAGTGTCGCCAGCGCATCCTGCTGCAGCGAGGTGCCGCGATAGCCGTGCTGCAGGATGTCGACCAATGCCGCGCCAACCGCGCCCGGTCCCGGCAGCAGGTCGGGTGACACCAGCCGCCACCGCGCGACCAGGAACCAGGTAGCGAGCCCTGCGATGACCGCCGCTGCCGAGAGCGCCCAGGACCCGATCGGGAGTGCCGGAAGCCGGCCAGAGGGCCCGCGCGCGGGCCGCGTCAGCGCGGTCCCGCTCACCCGGCGCGCGGCAATGCGGGATTGCGGCCGGCAAAGCGGAGCGCGCGGCACCGGATCACCGGCCCGCACCCTCGCCGCGCCTCGCAGAAGCGCGATGCGCCCGAACCGGCGATCGGAGAGATGTGGCCTCCGGCGCGGGATGCTGCGTCATGACGCGGTGCATCATTCCCGGAGCCGGGACACCGCGTCAATCGTGGCCGGCTCCTCCGCGAGGGATCGGAGGTCCCTGCTGCGCTTCGGGTCTTGCCCGTCCGTGGCTACCGCCCGGACCAGTCGGCGCCCGAGCCGCCCGCATCACGCATCCCCTGCAGGATCGCCTGCCGGTCCGCCGCCACCTGTGCCCCGCTGTAGCCCCCGGCCTGCGCCGTGAAGGCTCGTTCCTGCTGACTCGGCATCGCGGCGCAGGCCTGCAGGGCAAGAACGGCGGCAAGCACGAGAAGCGGGCGCATCACGATCTCCGAAATTTGACGCACCAGGATAGGGAACCCGCGAGCCTTTCGCCAGCGCGGCGTCGGAGACTCAATGCAGGCGCGGTGGCTTGAGGAAGGCGGCGCGGTCCGCCGTGACCAGCGGCACCACCATCGACCTTCCGTCACGTGAAATGCGCAGCGTGATGCAGACCCCCGCCGCGCCGCTCGACCACAGCCGCGTCCACAGCCCGGCCAGGTCCGGAACCGGCTCGTCATTGACCGCCAGCACCCGGTCGCCCTTGCGCAGCCCAGCCTGCTCGGCCGGCCCGTTGCTGCTGCAGCCACCGATCAGGATCTCGTCCTCGTCCTCCACCGCGTAGAGACCGAGCCAGGGGCGCGGTGGCCGGTCGACCCGGCCGTAGCGCAGCAGATCCTGCAGGATCGGCCGCAGATGATGCACCGGCACCACCATGTTGGTGTCGAGCCGCCGCCCGCCATCGCCCTGCTGCAGGATCAGCGAGCCGACGCCGATCAATTCGCCCCGCCCGTCGAGCAGCGCAGCGCCACTCCAGAACGGATGCGCCGGCGCAGTGAACAGCGCATCCTCCAGCAGATACTCCCAGTAGCCGGCGAATTGCTGTCGGCCAACCAGCTTGGCCTCGATCGCATGGGTGCGGCCGCCCGCCGCCGCCATCACCAGCGCGTCCCCGATCGCCACCGCGCCCGGATTGCCGAGGCCCAGATGCGGCACCGCCAGCCGCCCGAGCGGCTGCACCAGCCCGAACCCCGTCGCCTGGTCGTAAGCCAGCGCATGCCCGGGCAGAACATGCCCCTCGCAATCGGTCAGCCAGATCTGCTCCGCCTCGGTGATCAGATAGCCGATGGTCAGCACCAGCCCATCCGCCCGGATCACCGCGCCGCTGCCGATCCGCTCGGTGCCGAGCGCGCCGGCGGTGAAGGCGTCGTCCGGCACTGTTGCTTTCAGCCCGACCATGGCCTTGAGCGCACGATCGAGGTCGTAGCCGTAATCGCCGGGCTCCGGCTGAAGCTTCGGCGGGATGCGCCAATCGGGGCTGGGCATCGGTCGGTGGGTCTCCGGCGGCAGTGACGAAGGCGAGCATACAGGCCGCGTGGCACGACCGGCCAGGGAGACAGCACTGGGGCTTCGCCCCAGACCCACCAGGGGCCTCACCGGCCCCTGGACCCCGCATCACCGAAAGGCGCGTCGCAACATGCCGGCACCGGCGGCAAGACCGGTCGGGTCAATGCCGTGGGCGAGGCCGGGGACGAAATGCGCCTCGACCGGGACGCCGGCGGCACGCAACGCCTCCTCGGTCATCCGGGAATAGCCGACCGGAACCACCGGATCATCCTCGCCATGCACCAGCAGAACCGGCGCGGTATTGGCCAGCTCCGCCGCCAACACCTCATGCGCCAGCAGGGCACCCGAATAGGCGAGAATCGCCCGCGGCCCGACCGGACGGCGCAGCCCGACATGCAGCGCCATCATCGCCCCCTGGCTGAACCCCATCAGCACATACGCGTCAGGCGCCAGGCCACGCCGCACCAGCGCCGCATCCAGGAACGGGTCCAACATCCCCGCGGCGGCGCGGGCACCGGCCTCGAGCTGCTCCGGCGTCCGGTCCCAGAGCGCGAACCATTGCCGGCCGAACGGCACACCCTCGCATGGCTCCGGCCCGTCCGGCGCCACGAAGGCCGCATGCGGCAGCACCTGCGACCAGGGATCGGCCAGCTCGATCAGATCCCGCCCGTTCGCGCCGAGCCCGTGCAGCAACACCACGAGCTGCCGCGCCCCGCCCCCGGCCGCCGGCCCGCGCTCCGGCCCCTCCAGCCCCGTCATCCGCCGCCTCCTCAACCGCTCCGGCAGTCCCGGGACCTCAGCCGGACCGGCATCGGCCCAACCGAAGAACCGGCTCGCGCACACAGGATGTCGCTCGCACAGAAAAACGGCTGATCCGTTTCGCGCTGCGCCGGCCGGAAACCGGTCTATGTCTGCGCACGCCGCCATGTCCAGCATCGCCCCCGTCATCACCCGCTTCGCCCCAAGTCCGACCGGCCTGCTGCATCTTGGCCATGCCCATTCCGCCTTGGACGGCTGGCGCCGCGCCCGCTCCGCCGCCGGCCGCTTCCTGCTGCGTCTCGAGGACATCGACCCGGCCCGCTGCCGCTCCGACCATGCCGCGGCAATCCTCGAGGATCTGGCCTGGCTCGGCCTCGATTGGGACGGTCCGGTGCGGGTCCAGTCGCAACACCTGCCCGAGTACCGGGCGAGCCTCGATGCCCTGGCCGCCCGTGGACTGCTGTACCCCTGCTTCTGCACCCGCGCCGCGATCGCGCAGGAAGTAGCCCGGGCGGCGCAGGCGCCGCATGATCCCGACGGCACGCCGCTCTATCCCGGCACCTGCCGCAGCCTGGCCGCGACCGAGCGGGCACGCCGGATCGCCGCGGGCGAGCCCTTCGCGCTCCGCCTCGACATGGAAGCGGCAATGCGCGTCGTTCGCCACCCGCTGATGCGGGAGGAGATCGGCGAGGGCCGGGTACGCTGCGCGCCGGCGCGGTTTGGCGACGTCGTGCTCGCGCGCAAGGACGCTCCCGCCAGCTATCATCTCTGCGTCACGCACGACGATGCCGCGCAGGGCGTCACTCTCGTGACGCGCGGGTGCGACCTGTTGCCGGCGACGGATCTGCATCGGCTGCTGCAGGCGCTGATGCACTGGCCCGAGCCGCGCTACGCGCACCACGCACTGCTCCGCGACGCGACCGGACGACGCCTCGCCAAACGCGACGCCGCACTCAGTCTTCGGGCGCTGCGCCAGGCCGGACACACGCCAGCGGAAGTGCGGGCCAGGGCCGGCTTTCCCGACTGAAGCTGCCCGACAGACAACTCTGCGCGAGCCTAAGACCCATGCATGTCGCGCGCCATAATTCCGGCACCGCTCCGCTTCATAACGCGTCCTGGTCGAAGGAGCTCAACCGATGTCGCTGCGGCTGCCGCGTCGCTTTGTCTTTGCGCTACTGCCGGCCGTCATCCTCGCGCTGTGCCTGGGCGTGGCGAGCCCTGCGCGCGCCCAATGGCGTGGCGGCGGCGGCTGGCACGGAGGTGGTGGCTGGGCCGGCGGCGGCTGGCACGGCGGCGGAGGCTGGTCCGGGGGTGGTTGGCATGGCGGCGGCTGGGCCGGCGGCGGTTGGCACGGCGGCGGCTGGCACGGTGGCTGGTATGGCCGGCCGTGGGGTGTGGGCTGGCGCGGCGGCTGGGGCTGGCGTGGCGGCTGGGGTTGGCACGGCTGGGGCTGGCGGGCCGGTTGGGGTTGGCCGCGGCCGGTGGGCTATGGCGCGGTGATCTACCCGCCCGTCTATCCGCCCGCTTATCCGCCGGCCTACGCGCCGCCGGCCTACCCGCTGCCGGCGCTCTATCGGGTGCCGGTCGCGTCACGCCCGGTCTACCACGTGCGCCGCGTGGTCCATCACGTCGCCCCCGGTTGCTGCTGCTGCTGCCGCTGAGCGGCGTCGCTCCGGCCGGCCGCGAGGCCGGTCAGCGCTCCTCCGGCTCGGATGATGTGCCGCCGGCGATCGGCGGCGCCCGCCAGGCCTCGCGATAGGGGACGGGCAGGTCGGGCTGCACCGATCGCAGCCATTCGGCAACGTAGTTCAGCATGTGGCGCGCGGTTTCCCCGTGCGCCTCATTTGCGGTCGCCTGCGCCGCCATCTCGACCCGTCCCAGCAGCGGACCGGGACGCACCGCGCCGGCATCGAGCAGCTCCGCCGCCAGCCCCTGAAACAGGGCCAGCAGCGCCGCGTGCGTCTCGTTGTGCCGGAGATCGCGAATTTCGAGCACTGCCCGCAGCACGTCGCGGGAAACCGGATCTGCCATTCCTGATCTACCCCCTGAAACCGCGCCGGACCGCGCGCCGCAGGGGGCAACGTCGGCGGCGGCAAGACGTTCGCGGCCACGTTATCGGTCCTGCCCGACGCCCGCCACTCGCACGCCTGCGACATAGGTCGCCCGGACGCAGCGGTCGTCGCCGAGCGTCAGCAGCACCGAGAGCTCGTCCACCAGATCGGATCCGTCCCGGTCCAGCCGCTGCGCCATGGCCGGCGTCGCGCGTGGATCGAGCACCGCAAAATCCGCCTCGAAGCCCGGCTCGATCGCGCCGATCCGGTCGTCCAGCGACAGCGCCTCGGCATTGCCGCGGGTGATCTGCCGGAACGCCGCGAGCGGTGGCCATGTCTGGCCCTGCATCTGCAACACCTTGTAGCCCTCGGCCGCCGTGCGCAGCATGGAGTAGCTGGTGCCGCCGCCGATATCGGTCGCGATCGCGACCGGCACCGGCGCCGCCGCGCCGCGCAGCCGCGCCATGTCGAACAGGCCGGAGCCGAGGAACAGGTTGGAGGTCGGGCAGAACACCGCGACCGAGCCGCTCTCCCCCAGCAGCGCCACGTCCGCATCGTCCAGATGCAGACAGTGTCCGAACAGCGAACGCGGCCCGAGCAGCCCGTGCCGGGCGTAGACGTCGGTGTAGCTGCGCGCCGCGGGGAACTGCGCCCGCACGGTCGCGATCTCGGCGTGGTTCTCGGCCAGGTGCGTCTGCAGGTAGACGCCGGGGTGGTCGCGCAGCAGCCCCGCCGCGGCGTCGAGCTGCGCCTCGGTCGAGGTGACGGCGAAGCGCGGCGTGACCGCGTAGAGCTGCCGGCCGCGCCCGTGCCAGGCGGCGAGCAGCGCCGCACTCTCGCGCGCGCCGGCCTCCGCCGTGTCGCGCAGATCGTCCGGCGCGTTGCGATCCATCATCACCTTGCCGGCGATCATGCGCGTGTTGCGCCGGGCGCTCTCGGCAAAGAACGCGTCGACCGATTGCGGATGCACCGTGCAGTAGACCGCGGCGGTGGTGGTGCCCTGGCGCAGCAGCTCGTCGAGGAAGAAGCGGGCGCAGACCGCGGCATAGTCCGGGTCGCGCAGTTTCGCTTCCTCGGGGAAGGTGTAGCGGTGCAGCCATTCGAGGAGCTGCGTGCCGTGCGCGCCGACCACGCGGGTCTGCGGGTAGTGGATATGCGGGTCGATGAGGCCGGGCAGGATCAGGGCGTCCGGGTAGTGATCGACCGGTGTCCCCGGCGGCAGGTCCGGCAGCAGCGTCGCCGCCGCCTCGACCCGCTCGATCCGGCCGTCGCGCAGGAGGATCACGCCGTCGTCGAGGAAGCGGTGCGGCACATCGGCTGCGCCCGGCTGCGGAGGCGGGCCGAAGCTCAACACCCGGCCGCGCAGCGCGCGCATCGGCTCGGTCACACGCAGTCCCTCCATCGTATGCGACGCATCACCCCAGGCGGCCGACCTCCTGCTGCCGCCCGAGGATCGCCGCCCGAGCCGCCCACGGCGATCGTTACGAGGGGCCATGCGGCGCCAGCCAAGTCAAGGCCGGGTGCCGGTGTCCTGCGCTCCGGTCTGGCCCGGGGTCCGATCGGCTTGCCGGCCGGCGAGTACCGGCCGCGCACACCCGGTGCATCCGTCCGGTGCGAGGCCCTTTTTTGCGGTGCGATCTTTTGCCAAGCTGCCCGGCATGCTGTTGATCCACCGGGCCTGACCGCATCCATGCCTGCCGCTCCGACCTCACTCGGCTCGACCCGCGCCGCCGCAGCGGCCGGCCGTCGCCGCCCCCGGTGCGGCTCGGGATGATCGCGTCCGCGCCCGGGCCGGGAGGCGCCGCCGCGCTTCCGCCGCGCAATGCGATCCGCTTCCTGCTCGGCGACGTGGCGCAGGAACTCCGCGGCTTCGACCCGACCATGACGGTGCTGGACTGGCTGCGCACCGAGGCGCGCCGGATCGGCACCAAGGAGGGCTGCAACGAGGGCGATTGCGGCGCCTGCACCGTGGTGCTGGTGCGGCCGCGCGGCGGGCGGGTCGTCTGGCGCGCGGTCAATGCCTGCATCCTGCTGCTGGGTCAGCTCGACGGCGCGCAGCTCCTCACCGTCGAGGATCTGAAGCAGGACGGCGGCCTGCATCCGGTGCAGCAGGCGCTGGTCGATTGTCATGGCTCGCAATGCGGCTTCTGCACGCCGGGCTTCGTGATGTCGCTGTTCGCCCTCGGCCGCGAGGCCCGCGCCGGCGGGGAAGCGCCCGCGGCGCCGGACGAGGCGGCGATCGATGATGCGCTCGCCGGCAATCTCTGCCGCTGCACCGGCTACGCGCCGATCGTGCGGGCGGCGCGCTTCGCGCTGGCCGAGCCCTGGCACGACCGGTTCGCCGCCGCCGAGGCGGCGACGCGCGCGCGCCTGGCGGCACTCGAGGACGAGGCCGACATCGCGGTGCGCCACGCCGACGGGCGGCGCTTCTACGCCCCGGCGACCGCTGATGCCCTGGCGGCGCTGCTGCAGCGCGAGCCGGGCGCGCGCATCGTCGCCGGCGCGACCGATGTCGGGCTCTGGGTCACCAAGCGCCTGATGCCGCTCGATCCGGTGGTCTGGATCGGCCGCGTGCGCGGGCTCGATGCGGTGGTGGAGACCGAGGACGCGATCGAGATCGGCGCCACCGCGACCTATGCGGACGCCGGCGCGGCGCTGGCCGCCTGGTATCCCGATCTCGGCGAGCTGTTCCGCCGCCTCGGCGGCGCGCAGGTGCGCGCCACCGGCACGATCGGCGGCAACGTCGCCAACGGCTCGCCGATCGGCGATTCGCCGCCGGCGCTGATCGCCGCCGGTGCGACGCTGCATCTGCGCCGCGGCGACGCGCGGCGCGCCATGCCGCTCGAGGATTTCTTCCTCGCCTATGGCTGCCAGGACCGCGCGCCGGACGAGTTCGTCGAGCGCGTCACCCTGCCGAAGCCCGCGCCCGGCACGCGCTTTCGCGCCTACAAGGTGAGCAAGCGCTTCGACCAGGACATCTCCGCCGTGCTCGGCGCCTTTTCGCTGCGCGTCGTCGATGGTGCGGTCGCCGCCGTGCGCATCGCCTATGGCGGCATGGCGGCGACGCCGAAGCGAGCGCGCGCGGCCGAGGCGGCGCTGCTCGGCCGCCGCTGGACCGAGCGCACGGTCGCCGAGGCACAGGCCGCGCTCGCCGAGGATTTCCGGCCGATCAGCGACATGCGCGCCTCCGCGGGGTATCGCATGCAGGTCGCGCGCAACCTGCTGCTGCGCCTGCTGCTGGAGACGACGCAACCGGAGCTGGCGACGCGGCTCGCCGGGGATCGG
>DATJSJ010000292.1:0-2428 GCA_035504175.1 Acetobacteraceae bacterium | reverse complement strand
TCACCGCGCCACGCGGCCGGGTGTGGAGATCGTCGGTGGCAAGCGCATGCCCTGCCCGACCTGCCAGGCGGTCGGCACGGTGCGCACGCCACGGATCGCGCCGGGTGCCGGCCCGCCGGCCGACCGACACGGCGCCGCCGGCGCCTGACACGATCGGGCCGGAGCGCCCGGGCATCCCAGCGATCAGCGGCTACAGTGCGGGTTGCTCAGCCCTCATTCCAGACGTGATGTTCCGCCGGGTCCTCGCCGGGCCCGGCATCAGGCACATCCACAACTGCCGTGCTCGGCGCACCGTCCGGGCCTCGTGCGCCGGGTGCCTGCATGGGGCTGACCAGGGTCTGGAGGGTGCGCCGGGCTTGCCGGACTGTCTGGTCGAGATGCGCCATCCAATGCTCGAGATCGCTGTAGTCGAAGGCGCGCCGCTCGATCGGGCTGAGCAGCGGCAGTTGCGGCGGCGGTGAGTCCGCGACCGATTCCTGGAACGGAATGGATGGAGGGCGGCCACGACCGCGCCCCGGAACCGGCCGGCGTGGCGGGGACACGCTGTCACGCAGCGGCGCCTGCCCCTGCAAGCCGAACAGCCGCCGCCGGGCGCGGTGCGACACCTCGACGGCGATGCCGGCGGCGCGGAACGCGTCCAGCAGCGCGGCGGCGTTCTTCACCGCCATGCCGAGCCCGGCGGCGAGCGAGGTGGCCGAGATCAGCGGCGTCGCAGCGAGGATGTCCACCGCGGCAGCGGCCCGGGAATGGCGTCGCCGGCCGGCGACCGCGGCGCGCGCGGCAAACCAGGCGCGCTCGAGGTCCTTGAGCAACTGCCGGTAGTCGTCGGCTTCGCCGGCGAGCGCGGCCAGGAAGGTAGCCGTCCAGCCGGCGCGATCCGGCTGGGACTCGGCGCGCAGCGCGGCGGCCCCGGTCAGTGGCACCGGGGTCCGCAGGAGTTTTTCCCGCGTCCAGAACCGGACCAGCGCGGCGCGCATCGGCGCCCGCGCGCCGCCTTCGCCGAGCCAAACGTGCATCGACGCTGCAGCAGCCAGCAGCGGGGTCACGTTCGGCCCAGGTGCGTTCAGGGCTTTCTGCGCCTGGTGCACCTCGCCTTCCTGATCAAAGTCCGGCGCCACCAGCCACTGGTACAAATCGAACGCATGCCGCGCCGCATCGAAGATTTCCCCCCGTTCGAGGATGCTGAGATCGGGGTCCATGCGGAGCCGCAGGCCTTCGAGCAGCGCGGCGAGGTGCCAGGGGTCGATGCGCTTGCCATCGACGTCGGCCTGGCGGCGCACCGCGTCGAGCCGGGCGCGGTAGAGGAAGGCGGACCTGAGCGGGTGGCCGGCGAGCACCTGGTCGAGCCGGGCGATGGCAGCGGCGGCGCGGGCCAGCGCGGCGGCGACCGCCGGGCCGTCGGCCGCTTCTCCCGGGAGGCGCAGCAGCGTGTGTCGTACTGCCTGACCGACTGCACTGAGCGGCCCGAGAAATCAGTGTCTTACGTCTTGGGAGTGCACTCTGATTTCGCCCTAAGCGGTGCTGAGTTCGAACAATTTCGCCTTTGCTGGCGCACAGTGTGGACCGAACCCGCCAGAATTCGGTGCAGGTCCGCATTTCGGCGTTGCCGGACTCGGCGGCGCCATCGGATGAACAGGTCGTGGAACACCGATTCGTCCCGGGAACCGTTGTGGAGCACGCCGGCCGGCGCTGGCGGGTAGACCGGGCGTTGGGCGCCGACGCGGTTCTGCTACAGGGTGAGAGCGGGCCGCCGGCGGTGGCGCACCCGGCCCAGGTGACGTTTCCCGATGATCCGGCGGAGACCAGCGCCACCCTGCGCCCTCCCGACCCGGCGCGGTGCACGGAAACGGTCTGGGCTGAGGCAGTGCGCCGCCGGGATATCCTGCTGCGGCTGGCCCGGCAGCAGGAGCGCGGGTCCGCCGAAGTCGATGCGGTCGCGGCGGAACTGGGCCTCAAGCGGCGCCGTGTCTGGGAGCTGCTGCGTCTGGTGCAGACGCGCGGCCCTGACGTCACCGCCTTCCTGCCGGCGCGGCACCAGCCGAGGGCGAAGCGCATCTCGCCGGAGGTGGAGGCGGTGATTGCCCAGGCCATTGAGCAACACTATGCCCAGCCCTCCCGGCCAAGCCTGCTGAGTCTCTCGCGCGAGGTGGACCTCCGGTGCGTGGCCGGCGGCCTGACCCCGCCATCCTACAACGCGGTGCAGCTCCGCGTGCAGCAGTGCAACCGGCAATGGCTGGCGCGCCGGCGCGAGGGCAGTGGCAAGGCCAGGTCGATGCGCCTGCTGACTGGCGCCCACCCGGGTGCAGCCGCGCCGTGGGCCCGCGTGCAGATCGACAGCACGCCGTGTGATCTGTGTCTGGTCCGCGAGCTTGACCGCACGGTGATCGGCAGGCCGACGGTAACGTTCGCGCTGGATCTCTACAGCCGC
>DATJSJ010000291.1:0-4755 GCA_035504175.1 Acetobacteraceae bacterium | reverse complement strand
CCGCTGACCGCGCCCGGATTGCTGGCGACCGGCGTGTTCGTGTTCGTCAATGCGTGGAACGAGTTCATGTTCGGCTACGTGCTGATCAACGACGAGGCGCGGCGGACGCTGACCCCGGGCATCATGATCTTCCGCGGCCCGCATCTGACCGACTGGGGCAGCCTGATGGCCGCCTCGGTGATCGCGGTGGTGCCGGTCGCACTCTGCTTCGTCTGGCTGCAGCGCTTCCTGGTGGAGGGCCTGTCGGTCGGCGCCGTGAAAGGCTGACGCGCCGGCCTCAGTCCGTGCCGAGGCGCGCGGCGGCGAGCGGCAGCAACCGGGCGAGGCGTGCCGCCCAGTCGCGCTGACCGAACGCTTCGGCGATCAGGTCCTGGCGGATCTCGATCTCGACATGCGGCAGGCCGCGCTGCTCGCCGTGCACCGGGATCGTGTAGTCGGTGAGATCGCCGAGCTGATAGGGCTCGTTGTCGCCGACTTCCAGCCTCGGTTCCTGGCGCAGCAGCGCCATCAAGGCGTGCGCCAGGCGCGCGTCGCGGTTGTACAGCAGGCCGACCTGCCACGGCCGCGCCGTGCCGTGGAAGACCGGCGTGAAGCTGTGCATCGAAATCAGGATGGTCGGCTGGCCCGCGGCGGCGCGCGCGTCGAGCAGGGCGGCGATCCGGTCGTGATATGGGCGGAAGATCTCGGCGACCCGGGCCGCGCGCGCCGCGGCATCGAGCCCGATATTGCCGGGGATCGGCGTCGCCTCGCTGATCTCGACGATCGAGCTCGCCACGTCGGGCGAGCGGTTGCAGTCGACCACCAGGCGCGAATAGGTCTGGAACACCGCGGTCGCGTTCAGCCGTGCGGCGAGAGCGCGCGTCGTGCCGGCGATGCCGATGTCCCAGGCGATGTGCCGCGCGAGCTCCGCCGCATCGAGGCCGAGCGCGCCGAGGCGCCGCGGCAGCGTGCGCCCGGCATGGTCGCAGGCGAAGAGGAAGGGCGAGGTGCCGCCTTCGCCGGCGACGCTGACCGGCGGCGGTTCGTCCTGATCCAGCAGGGTCATCGCGGCGCTCCCGAACGGCGCTCAAAAGAGCTGGGCATAGAGTTCGCAGAGCGCCGTCTCGTTGAGTTCCGCCACCATGCGCAATTCCGCCCGCTTGTGGCGGAGATAGGCGTCGAACAGCACCGGGCCGAACCAGTCCCGCGCCGCCTCCGTCGCCTCCAGCCGGTCCAGTGCCTCGTCGAGCGTGGCCGGCAGGCGGGGGATGCCGGCGAGGCTGCGGGCGGCGTCATCCATGTCGGCGACATCCGCGTGCGGCGGCAGGTCGAGCCCGCGGCGGATGCCGTCGAGCCCCGCCCAGACGATGGCACCGAGGGCGAAATACGGGCTCGCCGTCGCGTCCGCCGCACGGTACTCGAGATTGAGCTGCCGTCGCGGATCCATGCCCGGAAGCTGCAGCCCCGGGCAGAGGCGCAGGCTGGCGCCACGGTCGCGATCGGCCAGGTAGACATGGGTTGGGGCGATGCGGTCCGGCCGCAGCCGCAGCGCCGAGACCGGCGAGGGCGCGGTCAGCGCCACCAGCGCCGCCTGGTGGTCCAGGATGCCGGCGGCGAAGCTGCGTCCGGCCGGCGAGAGCCCGAAGCGGCCGGCGGGATCGGGCAGCGCCGGCGCGCCGTCCGGGCCGAGCAGGCTTAAATGGACGTGCACGCCGTTGCCGGTGTCGTTCGGCTCGGGGGCCGGCGTGAGGAGGGCGCGGCTGTTCAGCCGGTGCGCCGTGGCGCGGACCATCTCGCGCGTGATCACGGCCTGGTCGGCGGCGCGCAGGCCGCGGGCCGGCGCCACCGTCACCTCGAACTGGCGCGGCCCGTATTCCGGCAGGAAGGAGTCCGGCTGCAGCCCGGCCTGGGTCATCGCCGCGACCAGCATGGCGCCGAAGGCGCCCTGGCGACGGAAGGCGTCGAGGCTGAAGGCGGCGCCGCCGCGGGCTTCGATGCCGGTGTAGGTGAATTCGTGCTCGAAGGCGGCGAGGACTTGCAGCCGCGCCTCGTGCTGCAGGGCTGCGATGGCGCGGCGGGCGAAGTCGCGCGGACAACAGGACCAAGGCGTGCCGTCGGTTTCGCGCAGATCGCCGAGGAAGAAGTGTTCGGGCTCGCCGTCGTCGCCGAACTCGACCTGCACCTCGGTCGCCGGATCGGGCACCAGGATCAGTTCGCCGGTCAGGCCGAACGGCGTGTCGGCGGTGGGGCCGAGGGCCGAGATCATGGTCATGCTGGGCACCCAGCCGACGCCGCTGGTCATGCGCGCGGGGAGTTCGCTGGCGGGGAACGCCTTGCCGCGCACCTGGCCGGCGATCTCGCAGGTACAGACCATGATCAGCGGTGCGCGGTGCATGGGGACTCCCGATACTCCCGCCGCCGGGCGGCGGCGGGAGCAGACGGGTATGGCATGGCGCGGCGAGGGGGACGAGCGGTCTGCCGTGCTCCGATCAAAGTCAAAGGGGTCCAGGGCCGTACGGCCCCGGCGTCGGGTTCCCATCGCGCCAGCGCGATGGGGCCCGATCCAGGGCGGAGCCCTGCCTTGTTCTTCTCCTCAGAACTTCAGCTTCCCGTAAAGTTCCTTCGCGTTGTCCTTGTCGATCCGCATGGTCGACACGGTGACCGTCTTCGGCACCGAGGTCGCGCAGTCGAGCAGGATCTTCTTGGCAAGATCGAGCGCTTCTTTCGCCCCTGTCGGGTAGACGTAGGTCGCCGTCCACTGCCCTTCCGCCACCGACCGGATGCCGCCGGCCGGACCTGGCAGCCCGTCCGTGCCGATGATCATGACCTGACCTTCCTTGCCCGCCTGTTTCGCGGCGATATAGGCGCCGGCGGCGGCCAGATCGTTGCTGGTGTAGACGAGCTTGATGTCGGGATGCGCCTGCAGCATGGCGGAGAACACGGTCACTGCCTTGTCCTCGAGCCAGTCGACCGGCTGCACCGCGACGACGTTCAGCTTCGGATTGGACTTGATGCCGTCCTTGAAGCCGTTCAGCCGCTCGATCGCCGGCGAGGAGCTGGGCAGGCCCTCGAGAATCGCGATGTCGCCGCCGTTGGGCAGCAGCGTGTTGGCGGCGTATTGCCCGGCTTCGTAGGCGATCTTGTAATTGTCGCCGCCGACGAAGGTCGTGTAGTCGTTGCCGAGCGTCTTGCGGTCGAGCTCGATCACCGGGATGCCGGCCTTGTAGGCGCGGCTGACCACCGGCGTCAGCGGCGCCGATTCGTACGGCGAGATGAACAGCATGTCGACCTGCTGGGTGATGAAGTTTTCCACCTGCGAGGTCTGGGTGTTGTCGCTCGCCTGGCCGTCGGCGATCACCAGCTTGAACTGCGGGTATTGCTTGACGAGTTCCTGCATGTCGTTGTCGACGTGCTGGCGGTAGGGCTCGGTGAAGTCGACCTGCGAGAAGCCGATCACGTAGTGCCCGTTCGGGCCGCAATCCTTGGCGATCGGCTTGTCGCCCGCGGCGTGCGCCGCCAGCGGCAGCGCGAGCAGCACCGCCGCCAGCGCCGCACTTCCGAGCAATGTCTGTTTCCGCATCGTGTTCTCCTCCCTTGGTGTTTCGATCGGACGCGATCTAGGCGAAGCCAGCCATGACCACGCGCCATCCCTCCCCGTGCGGGTCGGCGATCGGCGCGAGGCCGTACTGTGCGGCGATGCGGGCGAGCGGGGTGACGGTGACGTCGCCGTAGCCCGCGGCCTCGAACCAACGGGCAGCGTCCGCGACGCTGTCGCCGAACGCCGCTTCGCCGAACAGGGCGCGGCCGGTGCGCGCGCGCACGATGCGGTCGAGCCCCGCCTGGCGCGTCGCACTCCACAGGTCGCAGGCAAGCGTGCTGCCGGGGGCGAGCCGCAGATGCGCCGGGCTGACGGCGGCGGCGGCGGTGGCGCGCGGCAGAAAGTACAGCACGCCCTCCGCGAACACGGCGGTCGGCTGCGCGGCCCGGTAGCCGGCGGCATCGAGTGCGGCGGAGAGATCGTCGCTGCCGAGATCGGCCGCGACGAAATGCACGTGCGGCGGCACGGCGATCCCGGCCTGCGCCAGCACCGCGCGCTTCTGCGCGATCGTCGCCGGCAGATCGATTTCGAATACCGAGGGGGCGTGCCGCGCGAAGGCGGGCAGCGTCAGGGCCCGCGTGTCCAGCCCGGCGCCGAGCAGCAGGATCTGCTGCATGCGGGCCGCGGCCTCGCCCATGCGCTCGCAGAACCAGCGATAGCGGACCAGGTTGTATTGCTCGTACACGGGATCGACGGCGGCGGCCATGCCGGCGAGCGTGCGGCCCTGCTCGGTCCAGAACAGGCGGTCGTGCGACTCGGGCAGGCCGAGTTCGCGCGCCAGCGGATGGTGCAGCCGCAGCTCGACCAGCGCATCAGCGGTGACCTGCACCGACACCGGATCGAACGGTCCCGGCGCCGGGGCGCCGTTCACCGCAGCGCCTCCGCGTCGCGCCGCCCGACGAAGGTCTGCAGCGCCGCCGCGGCGACGATGATCGCACCCGTGGCGAGCAACTGCATCGCGGCACTCACGTCGTTGAGCTGCAGGATGTTGGCGAGCGCGCCGAGCATAATCGCGCCCGCGACCGTTCCAATCATGCTGCCGGCGCCCCCGAACAGGTCGGTACCGCCGATAACTACTGCCGCGATCGCGTTCAGCTCGTACCCCTGCCCGTCGTTTGGACTGCCAAAGCTGAACTGGCCGGCATGCACGATCCCGGCGATGCCGGCGCAGAAGCCGC
>DATJSJ010000290.1:0-14474 GCA_035504175.1 Acetobacteraceae bacterium | reverse complement strand
GGGCCACGGCCAGCATCAGCCGGCCGCGCTCGCCGCCGGAGAGCTGGCCGACCGGGGTGCGCGCCTGCTCGGGCCGGAACAGGAAATCCCGCATCGCCCCGATCACGTGCCGGCGCTCGCCGCCGACCAGCATGGTCTCGGTGCCGCCGGAGAGCGTGTCGGCCAGCGTCCGCTCCGGGTCCAGTACCGCGCGCATCTGATCCAGCGTGACGACGCTGAGCTGGCTGCCCAGCGTCACCGTGCCGGCGTCGGGCGCCATCGCGCCGGTCAGCAGACGCAACAGCGTCGTTTTGCCCGCGCCGTTCGGACCGACGATGCCGATCCGGTCGCCGCGCAGGACGCGCGTGGACAGATCCCGGACGATCGCCCGTGCGCCGAACGCTTTGCTCACCCGGTCGGCGACGATGACCTGCCGGCCGGAGACATCCGCCCCGGTCGCGGCCAGGCGCAGGCCGGGTTCGCTGCGGCGCTGCTCACGCCGGCGCTGGCGCAGCGCCTGCAATTCCGCGAGCCGGCGCTGATTGCGCCGCCGCCGCGCGGTGACGCCGTAGCGCAGCCAGTCCTCCTCGCGCGCGATCTGCCGGCCAAGCTTGTGCACCTCCGCCTCCTGCTGCGCGAGGCGCTCATCGCGCCACTGCTCGAAAGCGGCGAAACCCTGGGACAGGCGATGCGTGCGCCCGTCTGCGAGCCAGACCGTGCTGCGCGTCAGGTCCGAGAGCAGCCGTCGGTCGTGGCTCACCAGCACCAGCCCGGCCTGGACGCCCTCCAGCTCGGATTGCAGCCATTCGATCGCCGGCAGGTCGAGATGATTGGTCGGCTCGTCGAGCAGCAGCAGATCCGGCGCGGCGGCCAGCGCCTGGGCAATCGCCGCCCGGCGCGCCTGACCGCCGGAGAGCCGTGCGGGCGCCTCGGTCCCGGTGAGGCCGAGCTGCTCCAGCAGCAGCCGCGCCCGGTGCGGGTCGTCGCCCGGACCGAGCCCGGCCAGCACGAAATCGAGCGTCGTCGCATGGCCGGAGAGATCCGGCTCCTGCGGCAGGTAGCGCAGGGTGGCGCCGGGCTGGAGGAAGCGCCGGCCGCCATCCGGCGCGAGCCGGCCGGCAGCGATGCGCAGCAGCGTGCTCTTGCCCGAGCCGTTGCGGCCCACCAGCCCGATGCGGTCGCCGGCGCCGACTGCGAGCTCGGCGCCGTCCAGCAACCGGCCGGTGCCGAGCGCGAGGGTGATGTCCTGCAGATGGAGGAGGGGCGGCATGGCGCTGATGTGCCGACCCGCGCGATCGGCCGCAATGGCGGTGTCGGGGATGTCCGGCCCCAGCCCGCAATGCATGGCAGCGTGCCTAGTACGCGGTCCCGTCCTTGCGCGCGAACTGCCACTTGCCGTCGGGGCCCATGACGGCCTGGATGTCGTCATCCGGATAGCGCGCCATATCGCCCTGCGTTCGGTCGCCCACTTCGATGATCACGCAGTCCCGCTCCGTGCGGTTCTCCAGGTGGTGCGCCGTCCCGCCGGCCGGAAAGCCCGCCACCATGCCGGGGCGGAGCTGGGTCTCGCCGGAATCCGTGAACAGGGTCGGCTCGCCCTCGAGCACGTAGACGAATTCGTCCTGGCGTGAGTGCTGGTGGTGCAGGGCCGACACGGCGCCCGGACGCAGGCGCGTCAGGTTTACCCCGAAATTCCGGAGGCCGAACAGGTCGCCGAGCGGGCGCTTGATCCGGCCCGCCATGCGTGAGGCGAACGGCTCCGGGTAGTTGCTCGGCTTCGATCGCGGCGGCGCCTCGTCGGCGAACAGGGCGGCGGGCGGTGTCGCATTCGTCTCCATGGGATCCTCCCGACGATGATTGCGTCGCACTCCGTCGTGCCCGTCCGGAATGGCCTGCTCAGCGTCCATAGCGCAGCGTCAGCGTCGCAGTCCCGATGCCGTGCTGATGCAGGAGGAATCCGACCATCGCGCCTGAGGCGTTCGCCTGGAGCGGAAGCCTGGCGATGTTCAGCGCCCACACCGTGAACACGTAATGGTGCGGCGGATCGCCGGCGGGCGGGCAGGCGCCGCCATAGGCGGACTGGCCGAAATCGTTGCGACCCTGTAGGGCACCGGGGGGAATCGTGCGCGACCCGGAAACGCCCGCTCCCTCGGGCACGACACGCGTCGTGGGCGGCAGGTTGAACACGATCCAGTGCCACCAGCCGCTGCCAGTGGGGGCGTCGGGATCGTAGGCGGTGATCGCGAGGCTTTCGGTACCCGGCGGTGGCGCGGTCCAGGACAGAGCCGGCGAGCGGTTTGCCCCGCTGCAGCCGAAGCCCGAGAAGACCTGCGCATCCGGCAGGCGCCCGCCCCGGGCCGTCGCGGGGCCGGTCAGCACGAAGCCGGGAACGGCCGGATGCGCCGCCAATTCCGTGCCACAGCACAGGACAGCGACCCCTGCCGCGGCCAGGTGAATTGAAAATTCTCTCAGCATTGGCTTTGCGTCTCCGATCCCGACTCCCTCACCTACAAGGATCCTATCGCAGCCAGAATCGCCGTATGCTGAGATCATCTCATTCATGGGAGGTTTTGGTTTCATGTCCGGAGGGTCCGCCCCCGTCTCCCTGCGGGCGCTGGAGGCGTTCTGCGCCATCATGCGCCAGGGATCCGTCGTCCGGGCGGCGCGGGAGTTGGGCGTCACGCCGTCCGCGCTGTCGCATCTGCTCCGGGTGCTGGAGGACCGGCTCGGGGTGAAGCTGCTGGAGCGGAGCGGCCGCGGCGTCGTCCCGAGCGAGGATGGACGCACCCTGGCCGGCACGGTCGACCCCGCCATGGCGGCCATCGCCGCGGCGCTGGAAGGCTTCGGGCGCCGCCGCACCGAACTGCGGATCAGCACGCTCTCGACCTTCGCGACGCGGTGGCTCATCCCACGCCTCGCCCGTTTCCAGGCGCGCCAGCCGGATGTGGAGCTGTTGATCTCCACCTCGACGCGGCCGGTGGACTTCGCGCGCGAGGCGTTCGATTGCGCGATCCGCTTCGGCACCAACGCCTGGCCGGGCCTCATGGCCGAGCGGCTCTACACCGAGGAACTCGTGCCGGCGTGCAGCCCGGCGCTGATCGGGCCGGCCGGGCTGCGGCGCCCCGCCGACCTGGCGCGGGCGCGACTGCTGCACGCCCGCGCCCGGCGCGGCGACTGGGATTTATGGCTGGCGGCGGCCGGCATTGCCGGCATCGATACCGCCCACGGCCCGGTCCTGGAGACACGGAATCTCGCCATCCAGGCGGCGATCGGCCAGATGGGGGTGGCGGTGGTCGATCGGCGTCTGATCGAACAGGAAATGGCGGCCGGACAGCTCGCCGTCCCGTTCGGGCCGGCGTTGCCGATCGCCGGTGGCTACTGGCTCGTCTCGCGCCCGGGGCAGGCCAGCCGGCCGTTCAGCGCGTTTCGCACCTGGCTGCTGGACGAATGCGGCAGGCCGGAACTCGGCTCCCGCACCTGATCGATGCTGCGGCTTGCCGATTGCAGGTCCGCGCTCAATGGCCGATGGCCGGCCCCTGGGTGGCCGGCGTGGTGCGAAGCGCGATGTCGCGCAGCCAGAACGCGATCAGGAACGCAGCCACCAGCAGCAGCGCGCTGACCAGGTAGGCGAGGTCGAAGCCGGAAGCGAGGCCGCGCATCGCCACCTGGCGCGCATCCGCCGGCAGGCCGGCGAAATTGGCGGCGCCGCGACTGAGCGCGCCGAGATCGACGTCGCGGTGAATGCCTGCGGCGCGCAGCGCGTGACTGAATCGGAAGGCAAGCAACGACCCGGCAATCGTACTGCCAAAGGCGCCACCCATCGACCGCAGCAGCAGCAGCGCGCCTGTGGCGGCGCCGACATCGCGCCACTCGACGGCATTCTGCACCACCACGATCGCGGTCGGCATGCAGGTGCCGATGCCGGTGCCGACGATCACACTTTCGATCATAATCAGCACCGCGCCGCTCTCGCTCCGCCCGGTCGCAAGCAGAAAGAATCCCAGTGCCGAGGCGGTGACGCCGGCGAGGATGATGGCGCGCGACTTGCCGAGCCGTCGGGTCAGCGAGCCCGCGACATAGGCGCCGATCGTGCCCGAGACCAGGAAAGGCATGACCAGCAGGCCGGAGGTTTCGGCGTCGTAGCCGCGCAGCAACTGGAACTCGAGCGGCAGCAGGAAGGTGCCGACGAACAGGCCGAGCGAAGCGAAGAAGGCGATCGCGACGCCGCGGAGGAAGATGTCGTTGCCGAACACCCGCGGCGGCAGCAGCGGATCGGGCGCGCGTCGTTCCTGCACCGCCAGCGCGCCGATCAGGCAGAGGCCGAGCAGCCCCATCACCAGTACCGGCGCCGACAGCCAGCCATAGGCCGTGCCGCCCCAGCTCAGCATCAGCAGCAGCGCGCTGACCCCGAGCGTGAGCAGCACGGCGCCGGCGACGTCGATGCGACTGCGGCGCGGCACCACCACCAGCAGCCGCAAGGCGCGGTCGCAAAGCAGGATCGCGAGCAGGCCGAGCGGCAGGTTGAACCAGAACACCCAGCGCCAGCTCAGATTGTCCGTGACGTAGCCGCCGATCACCGGCCCGGCGATCGAGGCGACCGCCCAGGTGCCGGCGAGATAGCCCTGATAGCGGCCGCGCTCGCGCGGCGACACCACGTCGGCGATCGCCGCCTGTGCCATGGCGAACAGCCCGCCGCCGCCGATGCCCTGCAGCCCGCGGCAGAGGATCAGCACAGGGAGCGAGTGCGAGAGCGCGCAGAGCGCCGAGGCGGCGATGAAGATCGCGATTGCCGGAATGATCAGCGCGCGTCGTCCGTACGTATCGGAGAGCTTGCCGAAGATCGGCGTCGCCGCGGTCGAAGTCAGCAGATAGGCGGTGACGATCCAGGCGAGGTGGTCGTAGCTGTTCAGGTCGCGCGCGATCGCCGGCACGGCGGGAATCACCACCGTCTGGTCGAGAGCCGCGAGCAGCATGCACAGCATGATGCCGCTGATCACTCGCAGAATCTGGGCATGGCTGTAGCGTGGGGAGACGACCCCGACCGTCTCGCTGCTTGTGTCCATGAGCGGCGAGGCTACTCCTTCGCATCCGCAGCGCCAGCCCCGGCCGCCGCCGGGCAGCCCCGCGTCCTCGCGGCGAGCCGCCGCGGCTGGGGGCGCGGAATGCGGCCGGTCAGGGTTGCAGGAAGGCGCTGCTGCGCCGGTCGTGCAGCACGACCATGGCCTCGAGCGGCGCAAGCGGCGGCGGCACCCAGCCTTCGGCGAAGCTGACATGCAACAACGTGGCGCGGCCGTTGCGCACCAGCGTCGCCACCCCGTCGCCGATGCTCGCGACCGTCCAGCCCGCGACCTCGGCGTCGCGACCGGCGACGACCTGCCGCGGCGCGCCCTTCGGGGCAAAGATGGCGAGCACCCCGTCCTCGGTGCTGATGGTGCCGGCGAGGCGCGGCGGCAACCGGCTCGCCATCCGCCTTTGCTCCGGCGGTGGCGGGTGGCGACCCGCGGTAAAGACCGGCCGCGCCAGGATCGCCCGGCTCCAGGCGGCGACCGGCCGCGGCGTGGCCGGAGCGGGATGATTTGCCGCGATGGCGACCGGATCTGCCCGATCCGCGGCGGGCGGCCCGATCGCCGGCGGTTGGCTGCCGGTCGTCGCGGACCAACCCTCCCACGAGACCAGCGCCAGGATGGCCAGGGTCAGCGGCCCGAGCACGGTCAGGCCGCGGCTTGCCACGATGCCTCCGCCGGCGTGGCGGCCACCCGGTGTCCCGCGGCCGTCCCGGTCTCGTCGAAGCGCAGCAGCCGCCCGGAATTGGCAATGCCGAGCAGCGTGCTGGCGTTGTGCACCACCGCGGCGATGATCGCGCCCTGCGCGCCGAGCAGTCCGCAGGCGGCCAGCGCCACCAGCGTCACCGTCCAGCCGAGCCCGATCGCGACGTTGACATGGATGGTGCGGCGGCAGCGGCGGCTCAGCCGGATCAGCGTCGCCAGTCGCCGGAGGTCATTGGTCATCAGCACCAGATCGGCGGAGGCGAGCGCCACGTCCGTGCCCTGGGCGCCCATGGCAACGCCGATCGCGCCGGCCTTCAGCGCCAGGCTGTCATTGATGCCGTCGCCGACAACCATCGGCCGGAAGCCGTGCCGGACCTCCGACAGCACGCGCTGCATTTTTTCCTCCGGCAGCGCCTCGGCACAGATCTCGCCGATGCCGAGCGCGGCGCCGACCCGCTCCGCCACGGTTGCGCGGTCACCCGTCAGCAGCAGCTGGCGTTTCAGCCCAAGGCCGCGCAGCGCCTCGAGCGCCGCCGCTGCCTCCGGCCGTGGCTGGTCCGCGAGCAGCAGCCAGCCGAGGAAACGGTCCTCGGCGCAGAGCCCGACCAGCGGGCCGTCATGCACCGGCTCCGGCCCGGGCGCGGCGCCGTAGGCGGCGAGCAGCGCCGGCCGGCCCATCGCCACGCGTTCGCCGGCGCGGGACGCGCGCATGCCAAGGCCGCGCTCCTCGCGGATGTCGGCGAGCGCCGGGCGGCCCGGCCCGGGTGCGGCGGCGGCCAGGGCACGGCTGACCGGATGCGTGCTGGCCGCTCCCAGGGCGGCGGCCAGCCGCAGCAGCTCCTCGCGCGCCACGCCTGACGCCGGCAGCACGCCGACCAGGGTCAGTGCGCCGGTGGTGACGGTGCCGGTCTTGTCAAACACCAGCGAGCTTACCTCGGCGAGCTGCTCCAGGAAGGCCGAGCCCTTGATCAGGATGCCGTGCCGGGCCGCGACCACGATCGCCGCGACCGCGGTCGCCGGTGCCGCCAGCACCAGCGCGCAGGGGCACGATGCGACCAGCACGGCGAGCATTGCCGCGGAATCGCCGGTGGCAAACCAGACCGCCGCCGCGACCAGCAGGATCAGCACGATGTAGTGCCCGGCATAGGCTTCGAGCAGGCGGGTGACCGGCGGCTTCGCCGCCTCGGCCTCGTGCATCAGCCCGACGATCTTGCCGAGTGTCGTGGCCTCGCCGACGCGCGTGACCTCCACCTCGAGCGCGCCGTCGAGATTGATCGAGGCGGCAAGCACCGTGTCGCCCGCCGTCATGTCCACCGGCACGGATTCGCCGGTGAGCGAGGCGGTGTCGACGCTGGCGGCGCCGGCGCGGATGATGCCGTCGATCGGCACCCGATCGCCCGCCTGCACGAAGATCCGGTCGCCCGGGCGCAGGTCCTGGGTCGGCACCGTCTCATGCGCCCCGTCAGGCCGCAGGCGCAGCGCCGTCCGCTGCACCAGCCGTCCGAGCGCGTCGATCGCTTCGCGCGAGCCGAACAGGCTGCGCTCCTCCAGCACATGCCCGACGATCATCACGATCGGCAGGACCGCCGCGGTCATCAGATCGCCGGTGGCCCAGCATGCGACCAGCGCCAGCGCCACGAGCTGGTCGCTGACGCCATGCAGGCTCGGGTGGCGCAGGCTGCTCCACGCCGCGGCCAGCACCGGCACCGCGACCAGCAGGGCGGCGGCGCCGCCGACCAGGTCGGCGATCGCGCCCTCGGCCGGGAAGCTGGCGCGCCAGATCAGCGCGATGAGCAGCAGCCCGCCGGCGATCATCGACAGGGTCAGGCGCAGCGCCAGCGACCACCGCTCGCCCCGACTGAGCAGACCTGCCGCCGGCACGCCCGCGTCCGGCTCGCCTGCCGCCGGCGGGCTTGCCGGACGCGAGTCGAGTGCCGGAAGACCGGCTGCGAGCCCGCTCATCGGTCGGGCCCCGGCAGCACCACGCGCTGACCGCCACGCAGGTCGATCGCAGTCACGGCTCCGGCGTTCTGCAGGATCGTCGCGATCTGATCCTGATAGGCGTGCGCGAGCAGCGCCTCGCGATTGGCCGGGGTTTCCTGCGAGGCCAGTGCATCGACCCGCGCCGTCACCGCTCCGGCGGTACGCACCTGCTCCTCGGCCGCGGCACTCGCCTCGGCGATGATCCGGTCGCGCTCCCGCTCGGCCTGCTGCATCGTGCGCTCGCCGTCGGTGTGCGCCGCCGCGACCTCCTGATCGGCGATCTGCGAGGCGGTCAACACCGCATCGAACGCGGTCTTGGCGATCGGCGGCAGCAGCGCCACCCAGTCGACGCGCCCGACCGAGACGCCGAGATCGAGCCCGCTCGTGCGCAGCGCGCGCAGCCGGCGATTGATCATCGCGACCAGGTCGCCGCGCAGCGCCTGGCGCCGCGCCGCGAGGCTTGCCTCCGCGACGCTGCCGCCGCCCGTCGCCACCGGCCGCGCGGCCAGGAAATCGTCGAGCCCATGCGCGGCTGCGAGCGACACCGCGCTCGCGAGGAACAGGCGCTGCAGTGCCGGCCGCACGCGATCCTCGACCAGCAGATAGGCGGCGGGATCGTCGATGGTGAAGAACAGCGTCGCATCCAGCCGCACCACGTTGCCGTCGCCGGTCAGCAGATAGGCGGCGTTGTTGATGTCGCGATCACCCTGCAGGTGGATGACGTCGTCGTTCGGCGCGAGCTGCAGATCGGTCTCGTCGGATTGGAACACCTTCTTCGGCGGCACGATCTTGAACGCGATCTGCCGGTCGGAGGCGGGCAGCAGCCGCACCTGCTCGATCGGCGGCGGCCAGGCGAGCAGCAGCCCGGCACTCTGCACCCGGTCGACCCGGCCGAAGCGCAGCACCACCGCGCGGTTCTCCGGCGGTACCTGGCGCAGATTGCCGCAGGCCCAGCCGAGGCCGAGCAGCAGCACGGCAGCGTACAGCATGACAAAGCCGAGCCGTACCGACGCGGCGAGCGGGCCGCGCGCGACCGGGTCCGGCAGCGTGGACCCGCCACTCACCGCGGCGCTTCCGGTCGTGCCGGGTCGAGCAGACCCATCACCGACGGCCCCGGGGCGATGGGCGCGGAAGGTGCGGCTTTCGGCGGTGGCGCTTGCGGCACCGCGGGCCCGGCGGCGAGGCCGGGCGGGCCCTTGACCAGCACGTCGAACGGCGCCGCATCGGTGCGCAGGATCAGCCGCGTGTGCGGCCCGACCACGGCCTGCACCGTGTCGAGCGAGCGGAGCAGCGTGTAGAGCTGCGGGTCGCGTGCGAAGCTGCGCGCGTAGATGCGCGCCGCCTGCTCGCGTGCCTTCGCCTCGATTTCCGCGGCATCGGATCTGGCGCGCGCGACGGTGATGCGGGCGTCGCGTTGCGCATCGGAGCGGATGCGTGCCGCGGCGCGCAGGCCCTCGGCGGTGCGCTCGGCGGCGACCGTCTCGCGCTCGGCGCGCATGCGCGCGACCGTCGCCGCCAATGTCTCCGCCGGCAGGCTCAGCCGCTCCACGCCGACCTGCTGCAGGTCGACGCCGTAGATCGCCAGGACCTGCGGCGCGACGCTGCGGTTCAGCGCCGTCTCGAAGGCGCTCAGCCGGACGCGGCCGGGATCGGTGTTGACGAGATCGGTGAGGTCGAAATTGCTGGCGGTGATCTGCAGCGCCGAGCCGACGAAGCTGCGCAACTGCCGCGCCGCTTCGTTCGGATCGTTGCCGGTGGCGCGGATGAACTGCCGGATGCGCGTCGGATCGGCCGGGACCCGCCAGGCGAGGAAGGTCTGCACCAGCACGCGCAGCCCGTCGCGCGTGCCGACATCCTGCAGGCCGCTCGAGGTGGTGTGCAGGCGCAGATCGACATCGATCGTGGTCTCGAGCGGTGCCGGCAGCTTCCAGGCGAGGCCTGGCTGCGTCAGCACCCGCACCGGATCGCCGAAGCGGGAGATGACCACGGCCTGGCCGGCCGCGACCATCACCAGCATCGAGGCGAGCGCCGCACCGGCCAGGATGAGTGCGGCGAGCGAGAAGCGCACCGCGCGGCGGGCGCCGCGCCAGGGGGCGCGTGCGGAGCCTAATGCGGCGGGGTCGCGGGCCAGATCGCTCATGGCGGGCTCTCTCTTCCGGCCCGGGATGCGGAGCCTTGCCGATGCGCGGATCGATTCATTGCGCCTGCTCCTGGGTCGACGTGCCTGCCGCCGCGGCCGGATCGCGCAGGTCGATGATCGGCTGGTTGCCGGGCCCGAGACGGTGATCGACGATCTCCAGCCCGGGTCGCGCCAGGGCGTTGGTCAGCGCCGCGAAGTAGCGCTCCAGCAGAAACGCCTGGCCGCCGTCGCGATAAGCGAGCGCGTCGGCATCTTCCTGCCAGCGCTCGCTCTGTGCGCGCCCGATCAGCTCGGCCGCGCGGGCGCGCGCGTCGTTGCGCAGCTCGTGCGCGTCGCGCGCCGCGACACTGAGCGTGCCCTGCGCCCGTCCGGTCTCCTCCGCCTTGCGCGTCGACGCGGCGATCTCGGCAGCCTGAACGCTGCGATAGGCGGCGGCGGCGCCGGCCGGCGGGTGCAGCGACTCGACCACCAGCGCCACCACCTCGATGCCGCTCCGATGCGCGTCGAGCGCCGCCTGCAACGTGCCGCGCAGCTGCGCCGCGACCCGATCGCGTCGCGCGCCGAGCACCTGGGGCAGGGTGCGGTCGGCGAAAAAGCGGGCCAGCACGCGGCCGGCGATCACGCGCACCAGCGCGTCCGGGGCAACGAGGCCGTACAGCGCCCGCCGCGCCGACGCGTCGTCCAGCCCGATGCGGTACAGCACGCGAATATCGGCGCTGACCATCTCGAAGCTTTCGTGCCCGCCGCCCTCGCTGGCGATGAGATAGGCGGCGTCGCGGCCGGGCTGGTCGTCCCACAGCCGGTTCGCCGCCGCCGGCGCCGGCCCGTCGGCGGTCGACGTGTCATGCGCCGCCGCGCCGGCCGGCACGCCGATCGAGATCGCGTGCATCGCACCGTATTCGAGTCGTCGGACGCGGCCGAACGGCCAGGGCAGCAGCAGGTGCAGGCCGGGCCTGAGGATGGCGACCGGTGCCCCGAACCGCTCGTACGAGGCGCGCTCTGCGGTGCCGAGCCGGGTGACGCCGCTCAGTCCCGAGGCAAGCGCGAGCAGTCCGAGCAGAACCGGCGGTGCCGCCGCCCGCACATAGCGGACGGCCCAGCTTCGCGCCATGTCGATGCCGAACTGCGCCCGCATCTGTTGTGCGAGGCGTGCGGGGCGCAGTTCGCCCGGTTGCAGCAGCGCGGCGAGCAGGCTCGCAATCGCCGCGCGCGCCGCAGCCGGCCGAGGCGGTGGCAGGAACAGCCGGCCCAGGGCGCGCAGCGCCAACTCGGCGGCGACGGCGAGCAGCAGGAGGCAGAGCACGCGCGCCGGCCACGGCCCGGCCGCAATGCCGAAGCGCTGTGCCGCGGCGCATCCCGCCAGGACCAGCAGCACGACGGCCGGGACGCGCAGCAGCGCCGCCAGGGGGCGCATCTCCGGCAGGCGCTCCTCCGGTTCCGCCGCAACGACGCGTTCGCAAACCAGAAGCAGGAAAGCCGGCAGAAGCGCGAGCACGGCGAGCCCGGCCGAAGCCGTGACGGTGCCGGCGACGCCAGCACCCGCGGCGGCGGGAGCGACACGCAGCGCGAGCATCGCGGCCGCCATTCCTGCGAGGATGAGCGCGACCTGCGGCCAGCCCGCGATTCGGCTGACCGGCGGAAGGCCCGCGTCGAGCGGCTGACGCAGCGTGTGGCCGCGCGCCCCGGCGAGCAGCAGCGCCGCGAGCGTGCCGGTGATCGAGATCGCGAGCGCCGCGCCGGTTGGTCCGGCGGCGCCCTGTGCGAGCCAGGCGTCGAGCAGCGGCACGCGGCCGGGATGGCGTGCGGCGAACCAGGCGGCGGCGACCAGAAGAAGCAGAAGCGCGAGCTGGACCGCGGCGATCTGCGCCAGGGTTCGAGTCACGCGCCACGCATCGGCGAAGGCCGGCAGGACTCCAGGATCGGGCGGCTCGGCGTCCGGCACGGCGACGCGCATGCGACAGGCCTCGTCAGAAAAAGGAAGCGGCCGGGACCGCTTGCGCGGTCCCGGCCTGGCGTCGGGCGTCAGAGAGCAGGCGGGCGGGTGAAGTCGAACATATCCATCAGGTCGCCGATCGCCGGGCTGTTGACCGGCACGTACGGATTGTTCTCGTACGCGATCGGGTCCGGCAGATTGTCGCGGCCGGTCTTGGAGACGGTCGGCAGCGCCCAGTTCCGCTCCACGAACTTCAGGAAGGACACGTGGTCGGCATAGACATGCGACACGCGCCCGCCGGCCGAGTAGGCGGAGACCATGATCGCGGGGATCCGGGTGCCGTCACCGAAGAAGTCGAGCGGCTGGATGTAGCCCGAGTCCCAGTAGCCGCCACCCTCGTCGAAGGTGATCAGGATCGCGGTGCTCTTCCACAGCGTGGCGTTGGCTTTCACCCGGTTGATGATGTTCTGGGTGAGCGCCTCGAACAGGTCGAGCTTGGAGGAGGCCGGGTGGCCGTCCAGCAATCCGTCAGGCTTGACGAAGGAGACTGCCGGCAGCGTGCTCTGGGCGATGTCGCTGATCAGGTCCGGCATGTCCTTCAGATGCCGGGCGCGCTGCGTCGCGCTGGTCATGATCGAGGTTTCGTACAGGAACGGATTGCAGATGTTGCAGTACAGGCCGCCCAGGTCGCTGTTCGGGTCCTTCACGTAGTTGTCCCAGCCGGCACCGAAATATGCCCAGGAGATGCCGCGCGCATTGAGCACGTCACCGATGGTCGGCACCGCGGACGGCGGAATGGTGAAGGTCGTCGTATTCACCGTGCCGTCGCCGTAATACCCGGGATTGTAGTTGTTCAGCAGGTAGTAGGCACCCGCCGCGCATTTCGATTTCGGATGCGACGGCAGCGAGCGGAGGTAGCTCAGCACCGGGCCGACGCCGGGCTGCGTCGAATCGGAGCAGTCGCTGTAGGAGCCGCCGGAATAGCCATCCTGCGTGTAGTAGTTGTTGGTGCCGGCCTGCGGGTTGGGGTTCTCGATCTCGTCCGCCGGCGGCGTCGCGACATGACCCTGACCGTCCGAGTAGTAGATCGCGAGCCCGGTTCCCAGCGCGATATGGTTGGCGCCGGTGCCGCCCTCGATCGACTGGTGGAAATTGTCGCTCAGCGTGTAGTTGTCCGCAAGGCGCTTGAGGACCGGCGCGTCACCCTTCGCGACGTTGAAGAACGCCATCGAGGTCGAGCCTTCACCGGTCGTCTGATCGGTGAAGTTCGGCGGCTGCGGCTGGCCATTGCTGCCGGCGCCGATCGAGGTCTCGACCCAGGGGAAGAGATCGTTCAGGCAGCCCGACGGGTTCCAGGATGTGATGTGCGCCGCCGAGCAATCGGTCTCCTCCCACATCTGGTAGAAGCGGTGCACCGGGCTCGACGTATACGAATCGTACGGCAGGTTCGGGCCGGTGAGCTGATACGGGCCGCTCGGCAGCTTCGTCGCGTTCGCCACGCGCGTGTCGACGGATTTGGACGGCAGGCCGGTCTCGCCGGTGGTCAGCAGCTTGTAGTCGGCGATCGGCAGCCCGTCATGCGCCTGGCCCTCGAAGGCGGCGACTGCCGCCGTGGTGGCGAAGGGTGGCGGATTGCTGTCGGACGCCGTGCTCGGCGCACCATCGGTCATCGCCGGCGGGATATAATGGTAGAGGGTCTTGGTCGCCGGCGCGATGCTGTAACTCTTGGTAACATGGCCGAGGTACTGCGCGGCCTTGTTGAAGTTCGGACCGGGGCTGCCGTCGGCGTTGACGATGCCTTCGGACAGCAGGTTCCGCACGGTCTGGCCCGCCTTCGGCGTGTAGGTCGCGAAGACGTGGTCGAAGGTGCGGTTTTCACCGATGATAATAATAATGTGCTTGATCGGAGTCGTGGTCGGAGCGCCGCCCGACGTGGTGCCGGCAAGGGCCGGCATCGCCGGCATAGCGATCACGGACAGCATGGTCGTCGCGGCAATCGCGGCGCGCAGCGAGCGACGGCATCGCAGCCAGAGCTGGTCTTTCACCTTCATTCCCCCAGTTTGGCACATGATTGCCCTTCGGTTGCGAAGGGCGATTCCACCACCCCGCCGGCACCGGGCCGCGGAGCGGAGTGGCTTGTCCGATCCCCCGCCGCCGCTGTCATCGTCACTAGGGTGAAACTTTGATGAAGGGGCAACATTCGCTGTTGGCAGCGCTCGGATGATCCCCCGGGATGCGTCACCGGTCGCGCTGCGACCGGCGCTCAGTGACAGGCGCTGCATTTCTGTCCATGGCCATGGAAGACTGGCGACACGGGAGCCAAGGCTGGCGCCCGCGCCGCGCCGCCCGGACGCGGCGCCAGGGCAATGGCCCAGGCGATTATCAATCCAAGCGCGAAAGCCAGGAGCGGACCGCGGCACGAGCGGGCGAGGCACCGTCGGACGGCAGCGGCGAGTGCGTGCATGGGCCCGGCCTATGCGGGCGCGCCCTTCTCAGCCAGTGACAGTTCGAGGACTGCACATTGCCGCCGGCGACATCACGGCAAAGGCGCATCGCGCGAATCGCTCAGTCCAGAAGTGAAGGCGTCCTTTGGCGCGTTCGACTGCGTCGAAGGCGATCATTGCGAGGAGCCACGGGATCGGAGCGCCGTCAAGGCTGCGGCCGATGGCCG
>DATJSJ010000289.1:0-4112 GCA_035504175.1 Acetobacteraceae bacterium | reverse complement strand
CATTTCGATCGGGCGTTCCGGACGGATGAGGCACGGGAGGGGCGGATCGTTGTGATTGGGCGCGCGGGGATCGACGTTGCCGCGGTGGGGGCGGTGATAGAAGGCCAGGGGGGCTTTGCCCCCCTGCACCCCTCAGCAAAGGCTAGGCTTTGCAATCCATGACAAAGGAATGGGGGTCCGGGGCCGTCGTGCGCAGCACGCCTTCGCGTGACGGCCCCGGCGGGGTTTGGGGCGGAGCCCCAACCTTCTGATGCACCTTCTCGTTCGCGAAACCACCTGGCTGGACGAAGCGGACGGTGCCGTCGACACCGGCCAGACTCCGGCCGATCTCGTGTTCCTCTCCTTCTCCGACAGCGACCTCGGCGCCGCCGCGGCTGCGTCCGAGCGCCGGTTCGGTCTGCGTCTCGCCGATCTGAAGCGGCTGCGGCATCCGATGTCGGTCGATCTCTATCTCGACCAGGTCGTCGCCGGCGCGCGCTTCGTCGCGGCGCGGCTGCTGGGCGGACTCGAGTATTGGCGCTACGGCGCCGAGGAACTCGCGGCGTATTGCCGTCGCGCCGGCATCGCGCTGGCGCTGCTGCCGGGTGACGCGCGGGAGGATGCACGGCTGGCGGCGCTGTCGACGCTGCCCACACAAATGCTGGCGCGGCTCGATGCGCTGCTGCGCGCCGGCGGGCCGGAGAATCTCGCGCGCTTCCTGCGACTTGCCGCCGCCTGCGCCGGGTTGGCGGAGGATCCGGCGGAGGCGCCGGTCGCGATCCCGCCATGCGGGGTGCATCGCGCGGCCGATCCGGCGGATGCGCGGCCGCTGGCGGTGGTGGTGTTCTATCGCGCGCACCTGGTCGCCGGCGATGTCGCGCCGATCGAGGCGCTGCTGGCGGCACTGGACGCGCAAGGCCTGGCGGCGGAGGCATGGTTCGTCGCCAGTCTGAAAGCGCCGGAGTGCGCCGCGTTCGTGGCGAGGCGGCTGGCGGCGCGGATGCCGGCGGTGGTGCTGAACGCGACCGGGTTTTCAGCGCGGGAGGCCGATCGCGAATCGCCGCTGGCCGCTGCCGGCCCGCCGGTGCTGCAAATGGTGCTGTCGGGGGCGGCGAGATCGGCTTGGGAGGCGTCGGCGCGCGGGCTGTCGCAGACCGATCTCGCGATGCAGGTCGTGCTGCCGGAGCTGGACGGCACGCTGCTCGCCGGCGTGGTCTCGTTCAAGGAACCGGCCGTCGCGGACCCGGCGCTGCAATATGCGCGCGTGATGCACGCGCCGTTCGCGCCGGGAATCGCGGCGGTGACGGCGCGGGCGGCGGCATGGGCGCGCCTGACGTCACGGCCGCGCGGGGCGCGGCGAATCGCCGTGGTGCTCTCCGACTATCCGGGCGCGCAGGCCGACGCGCCGCCGGCAATCCATGCGGTCGGGCTGGATGTGCCGGCAAGCCTGGCCGCGCTGCTGCGCGATCTGCAAGCGGCGGGATACGACCTCGGCGGGGCAGCACTGCCGGACGCCGCGGCGCTGGTGGCGGCGCTGTGCGCGGCGTCGCCGGCGCCGTTCCTCGATCTCGCGGCGTACCGGTCGCTGGCCGCGGCGCTGCCGGCGTCGCTGCGCGACGCGGTGGACGCGGCCTGGGGCGCGCCGGAGGACGATCCCGCCTGCGTCGACGGGGCGTTCCGGCTGCGGCATTTGCGGCTGGGCGCGGTGGTCGTCGCAGTGCAGCCGGATCGCGGCCGAATGGCGGAACGGCGCGCCGGGTATCACGATCCGGACCGGGCGCCGCGGCATCTCTACGTCGCGTTTTATCTGTGGCTGCGGGCGGTCTTCGCGTGTGACGCGATGGTGCATCTCGGCACGCATGGCACGCTGGAATGGCTGCCGGGCAAGGCGACGGCGCTGTCGCCCGGCTGCGCGCCGCTGGCACTGATCGGCGGGCTGCCGGTCCTCTACCCGTTCATCGTCAACAATCCGGGCGAAGCGGCAGCCGCGAAGCGGCGGCTCGGCGCGGTCGCGCTCGGGCACCTGACGCCGCCGCTGATGCGCGCCGGCCTGTCCGGCGAGGCCCGCGAGGTGGAGCGGCTGATCGAGGAATACGCCGCAGCGGACGGGCTCGACGCGCGTCGCACCGCGACGCTGCGGCAGGCGATTCTCGAGCGGGCGGCGGGCGCGGGATTGCTCGCGGAGAGCGGCGTCGCGGCGGGCGGCGGCCAGGCGGACGCGCTGGCGCGGCTGGACGCGTATCTCTGCGACGTGAAGGACATGCAGATCCGCGACGGGCTGCACGTGTTCGGCCGCGCGCCGTCCCCGGCGCAGCGGGAGGCGCTGCTCGCGGGCTTGCGGCGGGCGGCGCCCGCGGCGGACCCGGCGTTGCTGGCGGCGCGACTCGATGCCTGTGCGGCGGCGGAGCGGCTGGCGCTGCTGGCGGCGCTGGACGGGCGGTTTGTGCCGCCGGGGCCGGCGGGCGCGCCCACGCGCGGGCGGATCGACGTGCTGCCGACCGGACGCAATCTGACGGCCGCCGATCCGCGGGCAATCCCGCAGCCTTCGGCAGTGGCGCTGGCCGAGCGTCAGGCGGCGGCGCTGCTGCGACGGCACTTGCAGGACCATGGCGAGTACCCGCGGCGGCTGGTGATCGACCTCTGGGGCAGTGCGACGCTGCGCACCGGGGGCGAGGATTTCGCCCTGGCGCTGGTGCTGCTCGGCGCACGGCCGGTCTGGGAGCCCGGGTCGGGGCGCGTCACCGGCGTGGAGATCGTGCCGCTCGCGGTGCTGGACCGGCCGCGCATCGACGTGGCGCTGCGCATCTCGGGCCTGTTCCGCGACGCGTTTCCGGCGCAGATCGCGTTGTATGCGCAGGCGGTGCGGGCGATCGCGGCGCGGGACGAGGCGGCGGAAGACAACCCGCTCGTCGCCGCGCGCGAGGCGGCGCGGATCTGGGGGCCGGCACCGGGTTGCTACGGCGCCGGCGCGGATGCGGCGATTGCGGCGGACCGGGCGGTGCTGGGCGAGGCATATCTGGCGGCGGGCGGACACCACTACGGCATTGGCGCGGAGGGCGCGGCAGACCGCGCCGGCTTCGCTGCCTGGCTTGCCGGCGCCGATGCGCTGGTGCATGCGCAGGATCATGCGGAGACCGATCTGCTCGATGGCGGCGAGCATGCCGCCCATGTCGGCGGCTTCGCCGCGGCCGCGGCAATGCTGGGAGCTTCGCCGGCACTGTGGCATCTGGACACCAGCGCACCCGATGCGGCGCGGGTGCGCAGTGCCGCCGAGGAGATCGCGCGCGTGGTGCGCGGCCGGGCGGCGAATCCGCGTTGGCTCGCCGGCATGATGCGGCACGGCCATGCCGGCGCGGTGGAGATCGCCCGCGCCGTCGATGCGCTGGCGGGGTTTGCCGCCGCGCTGCCGACACGACTCGATGCACAATTCGACCTGCTGTTCGACGCGACGCTGGGCGACACGACGGTCGATGCGTTCCTGCGGGCGGAGGCGCCGGCGATCCGAGCGGCGATGACGGCGCGTTTCGCAGCGGCGCGGGAAGCGGGACTGTGGCACCCGCGGCGCAATGCGGTGGCAGGCGCGCTGGAGGCCGCGTCGTGACGGCGCGGCGCGGCTGGTGCCCGGATGTGCACGCGCCGATGGCAGCGGCGGACGGGCTGATCGTGCGGGTGAAACCGCCGCTCGGCCGGCTCTCGGCGAAGGCGGCCCGCGTGATCGCGGCCGCGGCGCTGCGCGACGGCAGTGGCATGATCGAGCTCACCGCGCGCGCGAATCTGCAGGTCCGCGGGTTGCGCCCGGATTCAGCGCCGCAATTCGCGGCGACGATGGTGGCGGCCGGACTGGCCGCTGCCGATCCGGCGGTGGAGCGCCGGCGCAACGTGCTGGTCTCGCCGCAGGCCGGGGCCGACCCCGCGATTGCGGGCGATCCGGAGGCCGTGGCGGCAACCCTGCTCGGCGCGCTCGCGATGGCGCATGAGTTGGAGGCGCTGCCGGGCAAGTTCGGCTGGCTTGTCGATGGCGGCGGCGTCGCGTCGGTCGCCGGGAGTGCGGCCGATATCCTGATCCGGCTCGGGCCCGATGGCGCGCTGGTCAGCGTTGCCGGCGCCGGCCTGGTGCATGCGTGCGACGTGGA
>DATJSJ010000288.1:0-8815 GCA_035504175.1 Acetobacteraceae bacterium | reverse complement strand
TCCTGCTCGGCGTCGGCGCCGGCAGCCCGGGCGTGATCCCGATCACCAGCTGGATCACCGCGGGTTCGCTCTCCGTCTCCTGGGCGCTCCATTACGACACGCTCTCGGCGGTGATGGTGGCGATGGTCACCACCGTCTCGATGCTGATCCACGTCTACAGCGTCGGCTACATGGCGCACGAGCATCGTTCCGCGCGGTTCTTCAGCTATCTCTCGCTCTTCTCCTTCGCCATGCTCATGCTGGTCACGGCCAACAACCTCCTCCAGCTCTTCTTCGGCTGGGAGGGCGTCGGGCTGATGAGCTATCTGCTGATCGGCTACTGGTACTCCCGGCCGAGCGCCTGCGCCGCGGCGATCAAGGCGTTCATCGTCAACCGCGTGGCGGACCTCTTCTTCACGGTCGGCATCGCGCTGATGTTCTTCCAGTTCGGCACCCTGACCTTCGCGAACATCTTCGCCGCGGTGCCGCAGCACGCGGCCAACCACTACATGCTGTTCGGCTCCTCGTTCCCGGTCCTCGAGGTGATCGGCGTGCTGCTCTTCATCGGCGCCATGGGTAAGTCCGCGCAGCTCTTTCTGCACACCTGGCTGCCCGACGCGATGGAGGGCCCGACGCCGGTCTCGGCGCTGATCCACGCCGCGACCATGGTGACGGCGGGCGTGTTCCTGATGGCGCGGATGTCGCCGCTGCTGGAATACGCGCCCGGGGCCAAGGACCTGATCACCGTGATCGGCGGCACGACCTGCTTCTTCGCCGCGACGATCGGCTGCGTGCAGAACGACATCAAGCGCGTGATCGCCTACTCGACCTGCTCGCAGCTCGGCTACATGTTCCTCGCCGCCGGGGTCGGCGCGTATCAGGCCTCGATCTTCCACCTGTTCACCCACGCCTTCTTCAAGGCGCTGCTGTTCCTCGCGGCCGGCTCGGTGATCCACGCCATGTCGGACGAGCAGGACATGCGCAAGATGGGCGGGCTGTGGCGCAGGATCCCGATCACCTACACGGTGATGTGGGTCGGCAGCCTGGCGCTGGCGGGCATTCCATTCTTCGCCGGCTATTTCTCGAAGGACGCGATCCTGGAATCCGCGTTCGCCAACCACTCCGGGGTTGCGATGTACGGGTTCTGGATGGGCACCGCCGCGGCGTTCCTGACGGCGTTCTACTCCTGGCGGCTGATCCTGATGACCTTCCACGGCGAGTCGCGCGCCGATCATCACGTGCAGGAGCACGTGCATGAAAGCCCGCCGGTGATGACCGGCCCGCTGATCGTGCTGGCGATCGGCGCGACCGTGACCGGCTGGGCCTTCCACGGCGTCTTCATCGGCCCCGACTGGGCCGAATACTGGCGCGGGTCGATCGCCGCCGCCGCCGACAATCACGTCATGGCAGACCTCGAGCACACGCCGTTCGCAATCTCGCTCCTGCCCAGCATCTTCGGCCTCTGCGGCATCGGGCTCGCCTACCTGTTCTACATGGTCGATCCACGCCTGCCGGTCCGCCTGGCGGAGACCTTCCCGGGCGTGTACCGGTTCCTGCTCAACAAGTGGTATTTCGACGAGCTTTACGACTTCATCTTCGTGCAGCCGGCGCGGCGGCTGGCACGGGTGCTGTGGCAGACGGGCGATGCCACGATCATCGACGGCGTGCCGAACGGGCTTGCCGCGCTGACCGTCGACGGCTCCTCCGAAGTGGTGAAGATCCAGACCGGCTCGGTCGCGGTCTACGCCTTTGCGATGCTGATCGGCCTCGTCGTGCTGATCAGCCTCTATCTCGTGTTCGGGTAGAACGATGAACCAGGCGGGCTTTCCCCTGCTGTCGCTGATCACCTTCCTGCCGCTGGTCGGCTGCGTGGTGATCATGTGCGTGCGCGGCGACGAGGAGACCGTCGCCTCGAACGCGCGCTGGACCGCGCTCTGGACCAGCCTGATCGTGTTCGGGCTCAGCCTGATCCTGTGGTTCCGCTTCGACCCATCGCAGCCGGGCTTCCAGTTCCAGGAGAACATACCCTGGCTCGGCGGCGAGTACGGCGTCGGCTACCGCATGGGAGTCGACGGCATCAGCGTGCTGTTCGTGCTGCTGTCCACCGCGCTGACGCCGATCTGCATCCTCTCGGCCTGGGAGGCGATCCACACGCGCGTGCGCGAGTTCATGCTCACCTTCCTGATCCTCGAGACGATGCTGGTGGGATTGTTCAGCGCCCAGGATTTCGTCGTCTTCTATATCTTCTTCGAAGGCGTGCTGATCCCGATGTATCTGATCATCGGGGTCTGGGGCGGCGCGCGCCGGGTCTATTCCGCGGTCAAGTTCTTCCTCTACACGCTGACCGGCTCGGTGCTGATGCTGCTGGCGCTGCTCGCCATGTGGCACTACGCGCATACCACCGACCTCGCGGTGCTGCTGAATACGCACTTCCCGCCGGGCATGCAGATCTGGCTGTTCCTCGCCTTCCTCGCCTCCTTTGCGGTGAAGGTGCCGATGTGGCCGGTGCACACCTGGCTGCCGGACGCACATGTCGAGGCGCCGACCGCCGGCTCGGTGATCCTCGCCGGCGTGCTGCTGAAGATGGGCGCCTACGGCTTCATCCGCTTCTCGATCCCGATGCTGCCGCACGCCTCGGCCGCCTTCGCACCGCTGATGTTCGCGCTCGGCGTGATCGCGGTGATCTACACCTCGCTGGTCGCACTGGCGCAGACCGACATGAAGAAGCTGATCGCCTATTCCTCGGTCGCGCACATGGGCATCGTTATCATCGGCTTCTTCACCTTCAACCCGCAGGGCATTTCCGGCGCGCTGTTCCAGATGCTGAGCCACGGCGTCGTCTCGGCGGCCCTCTTCCTTTGCGTCGGCGTCGTCTATGACCGGTTGCACACGCACGTCATCGACCGCTTCGACGGGCTCGCCAACCGGATGCCGCTCTATGCCGCGGTGTTCATGGTCTTCATGATGGCGAGTATCGGCCTGCCCGGAACCTCCGGTTTCGTCGGCGAATTCCTGGTGCTGGTCGGCGCGCTGCAGGTGAATTTCTGGCTCGCTTTGCTCGGCAGCATGGGGATGATCCTCGGCGCGGCCTACATGCTCTACCTCTACCGCCGGGTGATCTTCGGCGTGATCACCAAGCCCGATCTCAAGGCGATCCTCGACCTCTCGCCGCGGGAGGTGGCGGTGTTCGCACCGCTCCTGGTGCTGACGCTGTGGATGGGCATCTACCCGACCAGCTTCAGCAGCTTCTGGGATGCGAGCGTCGGCGCGGTGGTGCAGCAGCACAGTGCGGCGGTAGCGGGTGCCAAGGCCGCCGCGATGGTGCCGCACGGGCCACGGCTCGTGCTGGCGCGGGCGATCGCGCCATGAACTGGACGCTCGCCCTCCCGGAGCTCGTGCTTGCGGTCTGCAGCATGGGCGTTCTGACCTTCGGCGTGCTGCGCGGCAAGGACAGTACGCTGGCCTGCACCATGCTCAGCCTCGGCGCGCTGCTGATCACCATCGTCCTGGTGCTCGCGACACCCTTCGGCGTCGCCTATCACGGCCAGTTCGTCGAGGACAGCTTTGCGCTGTTTTCCAAGGTGCTGATCCTCGCCGGCTCGGCGCTCGCGATGATCGCGTCGCTGGACTACAACGCCGCGCAGAGGATCGACCGGTTCGAGTTCCCGGTGCTGGTGCTGCTCGCGACCGTCGGCATGATGCTGATGGTCTCGGCGCACAACCTGATGACGCTGTATCTCGGGCTCGAGCTGCAGTCGCTTGCGATCTACGTGCTCGCCGCCTTCGCGCGTGACGAGCTGCGCTCGGCGGAGGCCGGGCTCAAGTATTTCGTGCTCGGCGCGCTCGCCTCGGGGCTGCTGCTCTACGGCATCTCCTTCACCTACGGCTTCACCGGCACGATGGATTTCGGCCGGCTGGCGCAGGTGCTGATCGATCCGGCGCATGTCTCGGCCGGACTCGTGGTCGGCATCGTCTTCATCATCGCCGGGCTCGGCTTCAAGATCGCCGCGGTGCCGTTCCATATGTGGACGCCGGACGTCTATGAGGGCGCACCGACCTCGGTCACGACGCTGATGGCGACCGCGCCGAAAGTCGCGGCCATGGCGCTGCTGCTGCGCGTGCTGGCGACGCCGTTCGGCCACCTCCTCGGCGAATGGCACCTCATCATCAGCATCGTCTCGGTCGCCTCGATGCTGCTCGGCTCGCTGGCGGCGATCGGGCAATGGAGCATCAAGCGGCTGATGGCTTATTCCTCCATCGGTCACATGGGCTACGCGCTGATCGGGCTCGCCGTCGGCACGGTGGCCGGCTATCGCGGCGTGCTGATCTATCTCGTGACCTATGTGTTCATGAGCGCCGGGACCTTCGGCTGCATCCTCGCGATGCGCCGCCGCGGCCGCGCCCTGGAGAAGATCGCCGATCTCGCCGGGCTGGCGCGCACCGATCCGATGATGGCGGTGGGCCTTGCCATCTTTATGTTCAGCCTGGCCGGCATCCCGCCGCTCGCCGGATTCTTCGGCAAGCTGTACATCTTCCTCGCTGCGGTGCAGGCCGGGAACTGGGCGCTGGCGGTGATCGGCGTGCTGACCAGCGTGATCGGCGCCTTCTATTACATCCGCGTCGTCAAGGTGATGTATTTCGACCCGGCCGAGGAGGCGTTCGACCCGCGCCCGGCGGCGCTCTCCTTCGTCGGCGTCGTGGGCGGGCTGGTCACGCTGTTCTTCTTCCTGTTCCCCGGGCCGATCGTGGGCGCGGCGCAGGCGGCGGCGCAGGTGCTGCTGGGGTGAGCGGTGCCGCCGGCGCCGGGCCCTGGCGGCTGCGGCGCTACGAGACGCTCGACTCCACCTCCGATCTCTGCCGCACGCTGGCCGAGCAGGGCGAACCGGAAGGGCTCGCGGTACTCGCCGGGCGGCAGACGCGCGGCCGCGGACGGGGCGGCCGGGCCTGGGACACGCCGGCCGGCAACCTCGCGCTGTCCGTGCTGCTGCGCCCGGCCGGCGAGGCGGCGGCCGCCGCGCACTGGGCGTTGCTCGCCGGTGTGGTGTTCGTCGAGGCGCTCACGGGCTTTCTGCCGGATGCGTCTGTCCTCGCGCTGAAATGGCCGAACGACGTGCTGCTGCGCGGCCGCAAGCTGGCCGGCATCCTGGTCGAAAGCGCACTCCGGTCCGACCAGCGTCTCGACTGGCTGGTCATCGGCTTCGGCGCCAACCTGGCCGCCGCCCCGGACGTGCCCGGCCGGGCGACCGCCAGCGTGGCCGAAATCGTGCCGCCGCCCGCGCCGGAAACGGTCGTTGCCACCCTGCTCGACCGGCTGGCTGCCTGGTGCGAGCGGTACGAGCGCGAGGGACTGGCGCCGGTCCTGCCGGCCTGGCGCGCGCGGGCGCATCCGCTCGGCACCATGCTGACGGTGCGCCAGGGGGTCGCGACGGTGGAGGGTGCTTTCGCCGGACTCGCCGAGGATGGCACGCTGCTGCTGCAGACCGGCGGGACGGTGCACCGCTTCCCGGCGGGGGAGATCCTGGCCGGCGGAGAGGGCTGAGCCATGTTGCTGGTGATCGACGCAGGCAACACCAACATCGTCTTCGCCGTGCATGACGGCGCGACCTGGCGCGGCAGCTGGCGTATCGCGACCGCCGCCCAGCGCACCTCCGATGAATATGCGGTCTGGCTGCTGGCCCTGCTCGGCCATGCGCGGCTCACGCCAGCCGAAATCACCGGGGCGGTGATCGGCACGGTGGTGCCGGCGGCGCTTTACGATTTGCGCCGGTTGTGCCGGGACTGGTTCGCGGTCGAGCCGCTGGTGGCGCGCGCCACGCTCGACTGGGGGTTCGAGATCCGGATGGACAATCCGGAGGAGGTCGGCGCCGACCGGCTGTTGAACGCGCTTGCTGCGCACCGGCGCTATCACGGACCGCTGATCGTGATCGATTTCGGCACCGCGACCACCTTCGACGTGGTCGATGCCGAGGGCGCCTATATCGGCGGCGTGATCGCGCCGGGGATCAATTTGTCGATCGAGGCGCTGCACCAGGCGGCGGCGCGGCTGCCGCGCATCGGCATCGGCCGGCCGCAATCGGTGATCGGCCGCTCGACGGTGCCGGCCATGCAATCGGGCGTCTACTGGGGTTATGTCGGGCTGGTGGAAGGGCTGGTGGCACGCATCCGGGCCGAATTCGGCGCGCCGATGAAGGTGGTCGCGACCGGCGGACTGGCGCCGCTCTTCGCCGAGGGCACCCTGGTGATCGAACAGATCGATCCCGACATCACGCTGGAAGGGTTGCGACTGTTGGCGGAACGCAACCCCGCGCCCACATTGGCGCGTGATCGGGCGAGACATTCCGAAGGCAGTTAATGGACGCGGCAGCGGGAGATCTGGCCTTCCTGCCTCTGGGCGGGACGGGCGAGATCGGCATGAATCTCAACCTGTACCGCTGCGGCGGGCAGTGGCTGGCAGTGGATTGCGGCATCGGCTTCGGGGGTGCGGAGAACCCCGAGGCCGAGATCATGATGCCGGATCCGGGCTTCCTGGCGGAGCGGCGAGACCGGCTGCTCGGGCTGGTCATCACCCACGCGCATGAGGACCATCTGGGGGCGGTCGCCTGGCTGTGGCGGCGGCTGCGCTGCCCGGTCTACGCGACCCCGTTCGCTGCTGCCGTCCTGCGCCGGAAGCTCGCCGAGGTCGGGCTGCTCGCCGAGGTGCGGCTCCATGTCATACCGCTGGGCGGGTCGATCGACCTGCCGCCCTTCGCGTTGCGCTTCCTCCGCGTCGCGCATTCCATCCCGGAGGCGCAGGCGCTGGCGATCCGCACGCCGCACGGGCTCGTGCTGCACACCGGCGACTGGAAGCTCGACCCGCATCCGCTGGTTGGGCCGCCCACCGACGAGGGGGCCTTCGCCGAGCTCGGCGCCCAGGGCGTGCTGGCGATGGTCTGCGATTCCACCAATGCCATGGTGGAAGGCCATTCCGGCTCGGAGGCCGATGTCCGGCGCGTTCTCGCCGCGCTGATCAAGTCGCTGCGCGGCCGCGTCGCGGTCACCTGCTTCGCCAGCAACGTCGCCCGGGTGGAGAGCATTGCGCTGGCGGCGCAGGAGGCCGGACGCAGCGTCGCCGTGGTCGGGCGCTCGCTGCGCAATCTCGAGGCCGCGGCGCGGGAATGCGGCTATCTGCGCGGCATTCCCGAGTTCGTGCCGGAGGAGGAGGCGGGCTCGATTCCGGACGACAATCTGCTGATCCTGGTGACCGGCAGCCAGGGCGAGCGGCGCTCGGCGCTGGCCCGCATCGCCGCCGACCAGCACCGCAACATCGCCCTTGGCGAGGGCGACACCGTGGTGTTCAGCAGCCGGGTGATCCCGGGCAACGAGCGGGCGATCACCGCGGTGCAGGATGCGCTGGTGCGGCGCGGCGTGCGGCTGATGACCGAGGCGGATCACATGGTCCATGTCTCCGGCCATCCGGCGCGCGACGAGCTGCGGCGGCTCTATCGTCTGGTGCGGCCGCGCTATGCGGTGCCGGTGCATGGCGAGTGGCGGCATCTGTCGGCGCATGCGGCGCTGGCGCAGGAGGCGGGGGCGACGCCGATCCTGCTCGAGGACGGCGATCTGCTCAGCCTGGCGCCGGGGCGGCCGGAGGTGGTGGACACCGCCCCGGTCGGGCGGCTGGCGCTGGACGGCAACCGGGTGGTGCCGATGGAGGGCGCGGTCCTCTCGGCCCGGCGGCGGATGATGTTCAACGGCATGGTGGTGGGCAGCGTCGCGGTGGACGAGACCGGCCGCCTGCTCGGCCAGCCGCGCGTCTCCGCCCCGGGCCTCTACGAGCCGGATGATCCGGAGACCGGGCGGCTCGCGGCGGAGTTCGCGACGGCCCTGGCCGACCTGCCAGGGCCGCTGCGGCGCGATGACGATGCGCTCGCCGATGCCGCGCGCGCGGCGCTGCGACGGGCGCTGGGCAAGCGGCTGCAGAAGCGGCCGCTCGTTGATGTGCACCTGCTGCGGGTGTAGCGGCGGGGCGGGCGGCTGATGGGCTGGTTCACCGGCGCCGTGCTCTACGTGCTGATCTGGTGGGTGGTGCTGTTCGCGGTGCTGCCCGTTGGCACGCGGCCGATCGCGGCGCCGGATGCGAAGAGCGGCTGGCGCGGCACGCCGGAGCGGGTGCGGTTCGGACGCAAGCTGCTCGCGACCACGCTGGTGGCGGGACTGGTCTGGGGCGTGTGCGCGGCGGTCATCGCGAGTCCCTGGCTCAGCTTCCGCCAAGGCTGGCTGGCAATGAGCGACCCTTAGGCAGATGCACCCGCTCTTGCCAAAATACAGTGCAAATTATGTCTGAGCAGGCAAAAAACCCGTCGGCGAGGTGTGATTTTTAGTGGACGGGTGATGGTTGCTGCAGGAATCATCACGGACAGGAAGAGGATTTCCTCATCCTGCCGTGTGACTGGCGTTTCCTCCCTAAACTTGGCCCGCGGCGCCTTCCGGCGCGCGGGCCTTTTGTTTGTTATCGCTTCGTTTTCCCTGAGTCACGCGATTTCCCGTGATCTCTATAACAAAGGCGTGAGGTTCGCGTGACACCCTCTTGTGCGCCGCAAAAAACGATCTACGCAGGGGCATCGTCGGTCGGGCTCTGCGCGCCTGGCGCGGGCCGGCTTGGCCCTCCCCTTTGCCTTTTCCTGGCGCATCGCCGCCTGTAGGGTCCCCGGCTCCATTCGCTGCCGCCTCCTTGAAGGGACCAAGATGCGCCTCTCCCGCGGCCTCGTGCCGACGCTGAAGGAAACGCCCGCCGAGGCGCAAATTGCCTCGCACCGGCTGATGCTGCGCGCCGGGCTGGTGCGCCAGACCTCCGCCG
>DATJSJ010000287.1:0-6068 GCA_035504175.1 Acetobacteraceae bacterium | reverse complement strand
CCGCCGTCGCGCCGATAACCGCGACAGAGCGGCGCCCCCGGTACCACGGGCGCGATCGCCTCCAGCGCCGCAACGCCCAGTGCCTGCGTCACCTCGCCCGAGGTATCGCCGCCCGCCACCGCCACCCGCGTGACGCCGGCGCGCGGCAGGGCCCGCGCCAGCACCGCGCCGAGCGTATGAGCGACCCGGCGCTGCAGTGCTTCGACCGGCTCGCCCGACCGCGCCGCCGCTTCGCGTAGTGCGCCGGTCGCGGGATCGTCCGGGCCGCGCGCGGAAAAGACGATCGCATCGCGGCCTTCCGCCAGCGTTGTGCAGGCGATGTCGGCCGTTCGTGCGACTTCCGCGGGCGCGCGCGCCGGATCGATCGCCGCCGCGACGTCGAGGCGGATCGGCGCGAAACCATTCGCCTCCGCCCAGGCGATCTGGCGCGCGGTGACCGGCGAGCAGCTTCCCGAGATGACCAGCAACCGCTCGACCGGCGCGGCCGGGGCGGGAGGCGCGGCCGGCGGCAGCAGCCCGGCCCGCCGCCAATGTGCGATCAGCGCGTATTCCAGGCCCGAGGACGCGATCGCCAGCACGCCGCGGCCGCGCCCCTCCCAGATCAGCCGTCCGGTTTCGGCCAGCGTCTCGTCGTCGATCACGTCGAACAGCACGGTCCGGGTCCCGGCGGCGCGGGCGGCGTCGATTGCCGCCGCGCCGCCACCCTGTTTCAGCGCCACCAGATCCACCAGCGCCACCGGCGTCGCGGTCTGCGCCGCCAGGTGCCGGCGCAGATCGGCCTCCGCCATCGGCGTCACCGGGTGCCGCGCCATGGTCGGGTGCTGGTCCAGGCGATGCGCGACGCCATCGACGCTCGCGAACAGATTGCCGAATGCCTGGTAGCGACGCAGCGCGGGTGCCGCGACCACCATCGCGCACCAATCCTGCCGCGTGACCGCGGCGCCGATCTCCAGGGCGCGGCCGATCGAGCCAATGGCCGGACTGGAATCGAAGGTGGAGCAGACTTTGTATTGCAGGACCGGCGCGTGGACGCCGTCCAGCGCCCGGAACACCGGCGGCAGGTTCTCTCGCATCCAGTCAGGGGAGCGGCTGCGCGCGGTGCCGGCGATGCCAATGCCGCGCCGGTCGGCGAAGCGCGCCAGCGTCGCCGCGTCCGGCAGGTCGAGCAGCAGGATCGTCGGCAACCCGGCGAAGGCCAGCACCTCCATCGCGTCGGTCGATCCGGTGAAGTCATCGCCGTAGAACGCGATCAGCGGCCCGGGCGGCAGGCCTGCCGTGCCCGTCACGGGCCGCCCCGCGCGGTCAAGCCCGGACACTGGGTACCGGACGTTGACGCGTCGCCGGAGCCGCCTACCAGTTTCCGTCTGACCATTCTCGCGCCGCTCTCCCCTGCGCCGCGGCAGCTTATCGCCTCATCATACCAGATTGGCAAGGACCACGGATGCGGATGCTCGGAGCGCACGGATCTCTTCCAGGTAGCGGGCCGTCGGTCTGGAGCCAGTCGCGTGTGCCCGGTCCAATCCAGAAAAGCAGATGAATGGGGTCCATCCTGATTTCGATGGCCCTGTGGGCAAGTGGGCCAGCCGCGGCTGGTCCACTTGTCCATAGGGCAACGCGACCCTACGAGGCGATCCCGCGAAACGCCGCGACGCCTCGGCCTCTCCGCGCGCCGGCGCCTCGCGGCAAGACAGGCGCAACCGTTCGCGGTGAGCATCGGGCCGAGAGGCACACTCGTCATACCTCTTGACATCCTACCCCCCGCCCCGATCATCGACGCGTGGAATCCGAAACCAAGTCGCGCGACTCGAACGGCGAGTCGCGGCCGCCCGCCTCGCAGCACCCGGTCGCGGCCGATCCGATCGTCCGCCGCAAGCTCTCGCATGAGGTGTTCGACCGGCTGGTGCAGGCGATCCAGTCCGGCGAGTTCGCACCCGGCGAGCGGCTGCCCTCCGAGCGCGAACTGATGCAGCGCTACGGCGTCGGGCGCCCGGCCATCCGCGAGGCGATGCAGTCGCTGCAGGGCATGGGGCTGATCCGCATCGCGCATGGCGAGCGGGCCCGCGTCACGCTGCCGACCGCGGCGGCGATCGTGGACCAGGTCTCCGGCGCGATGGTGCAGCTCGCGAGCCACGTGCCCGGCGGGCTCGACGAGCTCAAGGATGCGCGCCTGCTGCTGGAAAGCGGGCTGGCGCAGGTGGCGGCGCAGCGGGCGACGCCGGACGGTGCCGCGGCACTGCGGGCCGCGCTCGAGGAATGCCGCCAGGCGATGGGCGATCCGGCCCGCTTCGTCGCCGCCGACATGGCGTTTCACCGCCAGATCGCCGCCCTCTCCGGCAACAAGCTGATCCACGCGCTGAGCCAGGGGATGCTCGCCTGGCTGACGCAGTTCCGCCGCGACCTGGTGACGGCGAGCGGCGCCGAGCGGCTGACCATGCAGGAGCACGAGCGCATCACCGAGGCGATCGTCGCCGGCGATGCGCCGGCGGCGGCCGCGGCGATGCGCGACCACCTGACGCGCGCCAACAAGCTCTATGCCGTGCTGATGGCCAACCCCGCGCCACCGCGTCGGACGCGGCGGCCTGCACAGCCACCGGCCGCGCGGTCGGCTGGTTGACTCAGCATACCAGTCCGCCTACGGTTCGCGACAACCGGACCGGAGGGGAGGGGCGGGTGACCAGCATCGCGTTGTTCGGAGCCGGCGGCAAAATGGGCTACCGCCTGGCCAGCAACCTCAAGGACTCGCCCTTCGCCGTCCGCCATGTCGAGATCAGCGAGGCCGGTCAGGCCCGGCTGCAGAGCGGACTCGCGATTGCCACCATGCCGCCGGAGCAGGCGCTGGACGGCGCCGAGGTGGTCATCCTGGCGGTGCCGGACACCGCGATCGGCAAGGTCGCCGCCGGCCTCGCGCCGCAGCTTCGCCCCGGCACGATGGTGGTCGCACTCGATGCCGCGGCGCCCTTCGCCGGTCACCTGCCGGAGCGGCCGGACCTGGTCTATTTCGTCACCCATCCCTGCCATCCGCCGATCTTCAACGACGAGACCGAGCCGGCGGCGCGCGACGACCATTTCGGCGGCATCCACGCCCGCCAGCACATCGTCAACGCGCTGATGCAGGGGCCGGAGGAGGCCTACGCGCTCGGCGAATCCGTGGCGCGCGTGATCTGGGCGCCGGTGATGCGCTCGCATCGCGTCACCGTCGAGCAGATGGCGCTGCTGGAGCCGGGCCTGTCGGAGACGGTCTGCGCCTCGCTGCTCGACGTCATGCGCGAGGCGATGGACGAGGTCGTATCGCGCGGCGTGCCGCGCGAGGCGGCGCGCGATTTCCTGCTCGGCCATCTCAACATCCTCGGCGCCGTCACCTTCGGCGAGATCGACGGCGTGTTCTCCGATGCCTGCAACAAGGCGATCCGCTTCGGCAAGCCGATGCTGATGCGCGACGACTGGAAGCGCGTCTTCGAAACCGACGAGATCGCCCGCAGCATCGCCCGCATCACCTGAGCGGCGCGGGGCGATGCCGGACGTCCTGCGCGGCGCGCTGATCGGCTGCGGCTTCTTCGCCACCAACCACCTGCATGCCTGGCGCGACATCCCTTGCGTCGAGATCGTCGCCCTCTGCGACCGCGACCCGGCACGGCTCGCCGCCGCGGGCGAGGCCTTCGGCATCGCCGCGCGCTATACCGACGCGGCGGCGATGCTGGATGCGGTGCGCCCGGATTTCGTCGACATCGCCACCACGGTGCCGAGCCATCGCGCGCTGGTGGAACTCGCCGCCGGGCGCGGCGTGCCGATGATCTGCCAGAAGCCCTTCGCCGCCACGCCTGAGGATGCGCGCGTCATGGTCGCGGCCGCCGAGGCCGCCGGCGTCGCGCTGATGGTGCATGAAAATTTCCGCTGGCAGAGCCCGATCCTGGCGGTAAGCCGGGTGGCGGAGTCCGGGCGCATCGGCGTGCCGTTCTGGGGCCGGATCAGCTTCCGCTCCGCCTACGACGTGTTCTCCGGCCAGCCCTACCTGGCGCAGGGCGCGCGCTTCATCATCGAGGATCTCGGCATCCACCTGCTCGACGTCGCGCGCTTCCTGTTCGGTGAGGTGAGTCGGCTCGCGGCCGAAACGCGGTCGGTCAATCCATCGATCCGCGGCGAGGACGTGGCGACGATGCTGCTGCGCCACGCCTCCGGCGTCGATGCCATCGTCGATTGCAGCTACGCGACCCGGCTGGAAGAGGAACTCTTCCCGCAGACGCTGATCGAGATCGACGGCACGCGCGGCTCGCTGCGGCTTGGTCCCGGATACCGGCTGACGGTGACCGACGCGGATGGCACGACGACATTCGACGTCGCGCCGCCGCTGCTGCCCTGGGCGGCACGGCCATGGCACAACATCCAGGAGAGCGTGCTGAACATCCAGCGCCACTGGGTCGAGTGCCTGCGTGCGGGGCAGGAACCCGACACGTCCGGGCGCGACAATCTGCGCACCCTCGCGCTGGTCGAGGCCTGCTACGCCAGCGCCGCCGCCGGCGTCACGCTCACGCCCGGCGCCGAAGCATGAGCCGCCCCGTCATCACCGTCACCTACCGGATCGAGACCGCCGGCGACGTCGAAGCGCTGGCGGCGAAGATCGCGAGCGACCAGTCGACCGGCACGTTCGTCGAGCTGCCCGGCGAGACCGCGGATCTGAAGGCGCGCTGCGCCGCCCGCGTCGCCGCCATCCGATCCCTGGAACCCGCCGCCGCGCCCAGCCTGCCGCAGGCCCGCGCCGAACCCGGCGGTGCCGGCCCGTTCCGCCGCGCCGAGGCCGATATCGAGTTTCCGCTGGACGTGGTCGGCACCGACATCGCCGCGCTGGCGACGATCTGTCTCGCCGGCGTGTTCTCGGTCAAGGGGCTGTCCGGCATCCGCATCACCGGCCTGCGCCTGCCGCCCGAATTCATCGCCGCCCATCCCGGTCCGCAATTCGGCGTCGCCGGCACGCGGCGCCTGGCGGGCGTCGAAGGCCGGCCGCTCATCGGCACGATCATCAAGCCCAATCTCGGCCTGTCGCCCGAGGACACCGCGTCGATCACGCGCGAGCTGCTGGAGGCCGGCGTCGACTTCATCAAGGACGACGAGAAGCTGATGAGTCCCGCCTACTCGCCGGTCGCGGCGCGGGTGCGGGCGGTGCTGCCGCTGATTCTCGACCACGAGCAGAAGATCGGCCGGCGCGTGATGTACGCCTTCGGCATCTCCAGCGCCGATCCCGAGCAGATGCTGCGCGACCACGACATCGTCGCGAACGCGGGCGGCACCGCCGCCGTGATCAACATCAATTCCGTCGGCTACGGCGGCCTTGCCTTTCTGCGCCGCCGCTCGCGCCTGGCTTTGCACGCGCATCGCAACGGCTGGGACCTGCTGACCCGCCATCCCGGGCTCGGGTTCGATTTCAGCGTCTACCAGATGATCTGGCGGCTGCTCGGGATCGATCAGTTCCAGATCAACGGCATCGGCGCAAAATACTGGGAGCCGGACGAGTCCTTCGTCCGCTCCTTCATTGCCTGTGCGACGCCGATGGCCTCGGCCGCGGATTGCGCTCTGCCCGTGGTGTGCTCCGGGCAGTGGGGCGGCCAGGCGCCGGAGACCTACGCGCGAACCGGACGCACCACCGATCTGCTCTATCTCGGCGGCGGCGGGATCATCGCACACCCGGGCGGACCCGGCGCCGGCGTCCGGGCGATCCGGCAGGCCTGGGAGGCGGCGATCGCGGGTATTCCGCTCGTCGATTACGCGCGGACGCACAGGGAATTGGCGCAGTCTCTGGAGAAGTTTGGCAAGGCGTCGCCAGCTTAGAGAAGGAAGAGTCTTCTTTTTCTGTAGAAAAAGAAGCAAAAAGACTTTCATCCGTTCTCTAGGCAATTGGCAGCCCCGAGGCTCGGCGCCAAACGAATGAAAGTTTTTTGGTTCTTTTTTTCAGAAAAGAACCTCTTCCTTGACCCTCTGCGCCCCAAGCTAAAGCCATTGCCTAACCTTCGCCGCTCTGATACTAAAGTCCGTGCTTAACCAATCCGCCGTCCTCGACCGCACGCTTCAGGCGCTCG
>DATJSJ010000286.1:0-10195 GCA_035504175.1 Acetobacteraceae bacterium | reverse complement strand
GGGGAGCAGAACGCGATGTCAGTGACCATGGAAAGCACCCGCAGCGGCAGCAACGTCGTCGGGCGCATCACGCAGATCCTCGGCGCGGTGGTGGACGTGCAGTTCGAGGGTGAGCTGCCCTTCATCCTGAACGCGCTGCATACCAAGATCGGCGATTCCACCCTCGTCCTGGAGGTCGCGCAGGAACTCGGCGAGCGCACCGTCCGCTGCATCGCCATGGACAGCACCGACGGCCTGGTGCGCGGGCAGGAAGTGGTCGATACGGGCGGCCCGATCACCATGCCGGTCGGCCCGGAGACGCTCGGCCGAATCCTGAACGTCATCGGCGATCCGATCGACGAGCGCGGCCCGATCCATCCGACCGCCCGCCTGCCGATCCATCGCGAGGCGCCCGCGTTCGAGGACCAGGCGACGGCGGCGGAGATTCTGGTCACCGGCATCAAGGTCGTCGATCTGCTCGCGCCGTATCTGAAGGGCGGCAAGATCGGCCTGTTTGGTGGCGCCGGGGTCGGCAAGACGGTGCTGATCCAGGAACTGATCAACAACATCGCCAAGGCGCATGGCGGCGTCTCGGTCTTCGCCGGCGTCGGCGAGCGCACGCGCGAGGGCAACGATCTCTACCACGAGATGATCGACGCCGGCGTCATCAAGCTGGGTGAGAATACCACCGAGGGTTCGAAGGTCGCGCTCTGCTACGGTCAGATGAACGAGCCGCCGGGCGCACGCGCGCGCGTCGGTCTCTCCGGCCTGACCATCGCGGAATACTTCCGCGACCAGGAAGGCCAGGACGTGCTGTTCTTCGTCGACAACATCTTCCGCTTCACCCAGGCGGGCGCGGAGGTCTCCGCGCTGCTCGGCCGCATCCCGTCCGCGGTGGGCTATCAGCCGACGCTCGCCACCGACATGGGTGCGCTGCAGGAGCGGATCACCAGCACGAAGAAGGGCTCGATCACCTCGGTGCAGGCGATCTACGTGCCGGCCGACGACCTCACCGACCCGGCGCCGGCGACCTCCTTCGCGCATCTCGACGCAACCACGGTGCTGTCGCGGGCGATCTCCGAGAAGGGCATCTACCCGGCGGTCGATCCGCTCGACTCCACCTCCCGCTCGCTCGACCCGCGCATCGTCGGCGAGGAACACTACAACGTCGCGCGCGAGGTGCAGCGGGTGCTGCAGACCTACAAGAGCCTGCAGGACATCATCGCGATCCTGGGCATGGACGAACTCTCGGAGGACGACAAGCTTGTCGTCGCCCGCGCCCGCAAGATGGAGCGCTTCCTGTCGCAGCCCTTCCACGTCGCCGAGGTGTTCACCGGCTTCCCCGGCGTGTTCGTCCCCGTCGCCGACACGATCCGCAGTTTCAAGGAGATCGTCGAGGGCAAGCACGACGACCTGCCGGAATCGGCATTCTACATGGTCGGCACGATCGACGACGCGGTGAAGAAGGCCGAGGGCCTCAAGGCGACGGCGTGATCCGATGTCGATCGAACTCGAGATCGTGAGCCCGGAGCGGCTGCTGCTGTCCCGCCCGGTGGACATGGCGGTGATCCCGGGCTCGGAAGGCGATATCGGCGTGCTGGGTGGCCACGCGCCCATGATCATCATGCTGCGTGGCGGCACGATCGCGCTGCATGAGAACGGGCAGGTCACGGAACGGCTGTTCGTCGCCGGCGGGTTCGCCGAAATCACGCCCGAACGCTGCACCGTGCTCGCCGACGAGGCGCTGCCGATCAGCGAAGTGTCGCGGGCAGAGGCGGAGCGGCGGCTGAAGGCGGCGGAAGAGGCGTTTGCCGCGACCAGCGCCTATGACGTGCCGGCAGTGGACGCGGCACTGGACCGCGTGCAGTCCGCGCGGGCGATGCTCGAGGCGGCCGGGGCGGCGTAAGGAAGGTCGGGGGGCTTTGCCCCCCGAACCCCCCACCAGAAGGCAGTCGCCTTCTGGACATCCATTCGTTTGGGTCTTTGGCAGAGGGGGCGCAACCTCGGCAGTGGGGCAGTTCTCGACGCGCCCCCTCTGCCAAAGACCCAGTCAAGGGTTTCCAAAGGGCGACTGCCCTTTGGCGGGGTCCAGGGGCAGAGCCCCTGGCCTTCTTACGCCCTCGCCGCCGCCAGCAGCGCCGGCTCCGCCGGCATTTCGATGTCGATTTCCAGCGTCGACACGGCCGGCCCGCGATCGAGTTTCACCTGCACCTTGTCGCGGTCGATCGCCATGTGCCGCGCGATCACCGCCAGGATCTCCTCCTGCAACACCGCGGCAAGGTCGGACTTGCCGTTCACCGTGCGCTCATGCGCCAGCAGGATCTGCAGCCGCTCCCGAGCCACCGGCGCGGAGCTGCGGCGGACGAAGAAGCTGAGCAGGCTCATGCCACGGCTCTCCGGCCGAACAGTCGCCCGATGAAGCTGGCATTGCGCTCGACCGGCACGGTGACGGGCAGGGTTTCGCCCTTGAGCCGCTTTGCCGCCTCGAAGTAGGCGCGAGCCGGCGAGCTGGACGCGTTGGCGAGTGTCACGGGGATGCCGAGATTGGAGGCCCGCAGCACCTCCTGACTGTCCGGGATGATTCCGAGCAGCGGGATCGAGAGAATTTCCAGCACATCCTCGGTCTTCAGCATCTCGCCGCGTGCGGCGCGGACGGGGTCGTAGCGGGTGAGCAGGAGATGCTTCTCGATCGTCTCACCGCGTTCGGCGCGCTGCGTCTTGGCGTCCAAAAGGCCGATGATCCGGTCGGAATCGCGTACCGAGGAGACTTCCGGGTTCGTCACCACCACGGCCGCGTCGGCATGGTACATCGCGAGCGTCGCGCCGCGTTCGATGCCGGCCGGGCTGTCGCAGATCACCCAGTCGAAGCGGTCGCGCAATTCGCCGATGACCCGCGCGACCCCCTCCGGGCGCAGCGCGTCCTTGTCGCGGGTCTGCGATGCGGGCAGGAGGTGGAGCGTCTCCACGCGCTTGTCGCGGATCAGGGCCTGCGGCAGCTTGGCGTCGCCGTGGACGACGTTGATCAGGTCGAACACGACGCGGCGTTCGGCCCCCATGACCAGATCGAGATTGCGCAGGCCGACGTCGAAATCGACCACGACCACGTTCTGTCCGGCCTGGGCCAGGGCGGCGCCCAGGGCGGCGGTGGAGGTGGTCTTGCCCACCCCGCCTTTGCCCGATGTGACGACGATAACCCGTGCCATATCCCCCTCCACTCCCGTCTTGCTTTGCGCGCCGCCGTTGGCGGGCGTCAGTCCAGGGCGGCCATGGCGATCGCCTCGCCCTGGCGCCAGGCCTGCACCGGCCGGCCGCGCAGGGCGGGATCCATGTCGTCCGCCGTCGTGTAGGCGCCGTCGATCGCCAGCAACTCCGCATCCAGGCGCTGGCAGAAGATCCGTGCCCGCGCATCGCCGGTGAGCCCGGCGATGGCGCGGCCGCGCAGCGCGCCGTAGACGTGGATCGACCCGCCGGCGACGATTTCCGCGCCGGAGGCGACGGCGCCCAGCACCGTCACGTCGCCGCGCGGGAAGTGCACCGACTGGCCGGAACGCACCGACTGGTCGAGCAGCAGCGAATTGGCTTCGCCCGCCGGAACCGGGGCGGGCTGTGGCTCCGGAGGCGCAGCTTGCGCCGGCTCCGGTGCCTCCGCAGGGGCGGCCTGGCCGCCGGCGCCGGGCAGCTCGACCCCGCCGGCCGGGCGCCCGCCGCCGAGGATCGGTGGCAGGTCGGCGAGGCCGGTGCCGAGCGCGGTCATCTCGACCCCCTCCATGCCGACGACGCGGATCCCGCGCTCATACAGCGCCTGGAACAGGGCACGGATGCCGGGGCCGCGCAGGCCCGAAGCCGAAAGATCGACCACGATCGGCCGGCTGGCGAAGAAGTCGGGCGAGCGCTGCAACTGCGCGTCGAGTTCGCCCAGCCAGTCCGCCACCGGTGGCTCCGGGATCAGCGCCAGGGCGATGAAGGAGCGTCCTCGGACACGAATGAAGGGCCTGGCTCGGGTGGCATTTGTCACCGCTCCGGGGTATCCGCGCCCGCCGGGGCCGTCAACAGCGCAGGCGCAAAGCGGAGGCGGCGCAGGCGCTTGCGGGCGAGACTCGCCGCAATATCTTAAGCTTCGCGAATCCGGGGGCTTCCCCTGGCGCTGCGCCGCTGCCGGCCATGTCGGGCGGGCGGTCAGGCCCGCGCACCGGCGGGTGCGAGGGCTTCAGCCTTCCCGTGCAAGCCGCAGCCGGCGGACCTCCAGCGCCTGCCAGGCCAGCAGGATCGGCACGCCGAGAACGATGTCGCGCGCCCGCCGCAGCAGCGAGACGCTGAGCGAGACCTCGGGCGGCAGGCCGAAAATGGCGCCGATCCCGGCATAGGCGGCTTCCTGCACGCCGACATGGCCCGGCACGAAGAAGGTCGCGGTCATCGAGGCGTGCAGCATGGCCTCGATCGCGACAGCCACCGGCAGCGGGATCGGCGCGCCGAGCGCCCGGTAGGCGATCCAGGAGGCGAAGCCGGTGCCGATCCAGCACAGAAGATGCAACGTGCACCCCAACGCCAGTTGCAGCTTGTGGTCATAGACGCGGGAGACCAGCGATTGCACCTGGTCCAGCCGCGAGGCGGCCTGGCGCGCCCAGCGCCGCGACAGACGCCGGATCAGCGGGCTGATCAGGCCGGCGGCGCCGCGCTGCAGCCAGATCAGGCACGCCGCGGCAATTCCCGCCAGCGCAAGGCCGATCCCGATCGGCAGTACGAGATCGGAATTCGGCGCGTGCGCCAGCAGGATGAGCAGCCCGAGCACGACAAAGGCGAGCTCGGCGAGAAACTCCGCCGTCATGTCGACGATGGTGCCCGCCGCGGCGGCCGGCCAGGCGATGCCGTGTAACGCAACCACGCGCGCGCCGACCATGAAGCCGGCAATCGGAGAAAACGGCAGAAGCTGGCTCACGGAATCGCGCACCATGCGCGCCCAGACGAAGATCGGCATCGCCTGGCGTCCGGGATTGGGAGTCAGCGTGTGCCAGGCGAGAGCCAGCGTGACAAAAAGCAACACCTGTGCCGCGGTATAGGCGGCAAAGCCGGACCAGCCGACCCGTTGCAGCGAGGCGAGGACGTGGTCGAAACCGAACCACGCGACCAGCGCCGTGCCGAGCGCCAGCCCGGCCAGGCCGAGCAGGATCGTGGCGCTGCGCAACGTGCCGCGTCGCTCAGGTGGCGCGGGCACGGCGCGGCCGGATGAAGTGCCGGGCGAACCGCACCAGGCTCGGCACGGTGGTCGGCCGCAGCAGCCGCTCGTCATAGCCGGCGAGGCGCCGATCATTCTCGGCGAGGCAGGTATCCATCAGCATGGCGGTGTCGATATCGGCACCGCCGACGGCTTCCGCACCGGTCACGGTGAAATTGTTGTCGGCATTCTCGCTGGCACTGACGTCGCGCGCGAGACCGATCCGCTCACGGATCAGGAAGCTCCAGACCGCCAGCGTCTTGAAGAAGAACAGCGGCCGCCGCCACAGCGGCATCGTGCGCTTGTACCAGGTGATCCAGTTGATGAAGAACAGGATGTGCCGGCCTTCCTCCTGGATCACCGGCTCGAAGGTCTCGACCAGCTCGGGTGGGAAAAAGCCGGAGCGGCGGGCGAGCTCGAACAGGCCGAACGCGAAGAAGCTGTCGATGCATTCGGAATAGCCGGTGACCATGAAGCCCCATTCCGCGTCGCGTGGCTCGACGTATTCGGGTTCCGGCTCGAGCACGATGCCGTACGCGGCGACGAGATGCGACAACACCTCCTTGTGGCGACCCTCCTCAAAGGCCATCAGTTCGAAGGCCTCGCGTAACAGCGGATCGCGGACCTGGCGGGAAAAGCTGCGGATGCGCAGCCGCGCGCGGCCCTCGGTCTGCACCGCGATGTCCCAGATCGGCAGCGACACCAGCCGCTGCCGCGCGTCCGGCGCCAGCTCCGGCCAGCGAATGACCGCCGGCTTGTACGGATTGAACGTGTCGAGCAGCACGCGGGCGAGCATCCGGCGGTGCCGGTCGTCGCCCATGCGGACCGGGCCCGCCTCGGCGAAGCGCCAGAACCGGGAGGCGTGATCGGCGGCCGCGGTCTCGGCGGCGTCGATGACCGGCCCAGGAGACGGGTCGTACATGCTGGCTCGGCTCTCCACACGGGGGCGCGGACAAGACACTGCGCGCCGCCCCGGCGCCTTCGCCGCGCGCAGCCAAACCGCCGGGCGCGCCTCTACACCAGAACCGATGCCAGGGGCTATACGCACCAGGCTCATCTGGGATCTGGCACAAGCTTGTCATCCACCGCCCCCGACTCCGGCTCACATATCCTCGTCACCGGCGCTACGGGATTCGTCGGCTCCGCCGTTGCGCGCGCGCTGGCGGCCCGGGGCCACCGCTTGCGACTGCTGGTCCGACCAAACAGCGATCGTCGCAACATCGCCGATCTGGATGCGGAGCTCGCGGTCGGTGACCTCACCGACCCCGAGTCACTTGGCCGCGCCGTCGCGGGCTGCCGAATGCTCGCGCATGTAGCGGCGGATTACCGACTCTGGGTACCCGATCCCGATGCGATGTTGCGGACGAATGTGGAAGGCACGCGCGCGCTGCTGCTGGCGGCGCGGGCGGCCGGTGTGCAGCGCATCGTCTATTGCAGCAGCGTGGCGGCGCTCGGCCTGGTCGGTGATGGCACGCAAGCGGATGAAACCACGCCCGTCCACGTGGAGCAGATCGTCGGCGTCTACAAGCGCTCGAAATACCTGGCCGAGCAGGCTGTGCTGACGCTGGTGCGCGAGCGCGGCGTCCCGGCGGTGATCGTCAATCCCGCCGCCCCGGTCGGACCGCGCGACATCAAGCCCACACCGACCGGGAGAATGATCCTGGACGCGAGTCTCGGCCGCATGCCCGCCTATATCGACACCGGGCTCAACATCGTCCACGTCGATGACGTCGCGGAGGGGCACGTGCTGGCGCTGGAACAGGGGCGGATCGGCGAGCGCTACATCCTGGGCGGCGAGGATCTGCCGTTGGCGGCGGTGCTGCGCATCGTGGCCGACGTGGCCGGCCGTGCGCCGCCCCGGCTGCGGCTCAACCGGCACCTGCTCTGGCCGGTGGCGCTGGCCTGCGAGGGCCTCGCCCGCACCGCCGGGATCGAGCCGCTGGTGACGCGGGAGATGCTGGCGATGGCGCGCAAGAAGATGTTTTTCTCCTCGGCCAAGGCGATGGCGGAGCTTGGCTACCGGCCGCGCCCGGCGCGCGAGGCGATCGCCGACGCGGTGGCCTGGTTCCGCGCCAACCGGCGGGCGGCGGCGTGATCGTTCTCGCCGGCGCCGCACTGCCCGCCTGGGCCTATCTGCTGCTCGGCCATGAACGGTTCTGGCAGTCCGGCCCGGTGCTACCCCGCATGACCGGGGGCGGTCCGGCCGTGCCGGTCGCAGTGGTGGTGCCAGCGCGGGACGAGGCGCCGACGATCCGCGCCTGCCTCGCGTCGCTGCTGGCGCAGGACTATGCGGGGATGCTGCGGGTCATTCTCGTGGATGACGGCAGCACCGACGGCACCGGCGCGATCGCCCGCACGCTCGATGACCCGCGCCTCGTCGTGCTGGACGGCCGGCCGCGCCCGCCGGGCTGGAGCGGCAAGCTCTGGGCGATCGCCCAGGGGCTGGAGGCGGCGGGCGATGCGGAACTCGTGCTATTGACGGACGCCGACATTGTGCACGAGCCGGCGCATGTCGCGACCCTTGCCGCGTGGGCGGAGGCGCGGGATCTCGACATGGTCTCCGAGATGGTGGCGTTGCATTGCGAGAGCCTGGCCGAGCGGGCGCTGGTCCCGGCCTTCGTGTTCTTCTTCCAGCTTCTCTATCCCTTCGCGCGGGTGAACGATCCGCTCTCCGCCACCGCCGCCGCGGCGGGCGGGACGATCCTGATCCGTCGGCGCGCGCTCGATCGCATCGGCGGCATCGCCGCGGTGCGCGACGCGCTGATCGATGACGTCGCACTGGCAAGCGCGGTCAAGCGCGGCGGGCGCATCTGGCTCGGCCACGGGGTGCTCGCGCGCAGCCTGCGCGAATACCCGCAGCCCGGCGATATCTGGGCGATGATCGCGCGCACGGCCTACGTGCAGCTTCGCCGCTCGCCGCTGCTGCTGGCGCTGACCATCGCGGGCCTGGCGCTGGTCTGGTTGGTGCCGCCCGTTGCGACCCTCGCGGGGCATGGCGCCGCGCGATGGGCCGGGCTGCTGGCCTGGGCCGGGGCGGCCGGCTCCTACTTGCCGACGCTGCGGCGCTTCCGCTGCTCGCGGCTCTGGGCGCCGTTCCTGCCGCTGATCGCGCTGTTCTACATGGCCGCGACGATCGGCTCGGCGCTCGATCACCATTGCGGCCGCGGCATCGCCTGGCGCGGGCGCGTCTACCAGCGGGCCGGGGTATGAGCGCGGCCCTCGATGGCGCGGGCGTCGAGGCCTGGTCCGGCAAGGATCGCGGCGACGAGAACTTCCCCGTCGGCTCGCTGCTGATCCGCCGCAACCTGCGGCCACACGTGCACGCCTTCTATGCCTTCGCGCGCAATGCCGACGACATCGCCGACAGCGCGACGCTCGCGCCGGACGAAAAGATCGCCCGGCTGGACGTGATGGAAGCCGTGCTGGTCGGGCGTCGCGACGTCGGCTCGCCGAGCGGCATTCGCCTGCGGGAGAGCCTGGCGGCGACGGGCGTCACGCCGCGTCATGCCTGCGATCTGCTGCGCGCCTTCCGCCAGGACGCGACCAAGCATCGCTACGCGAGCTGGGCGGAGCTGTACGAGTATTGCCGCTACTCCGCGATGCCGGTCGGGCGGTACGTGCTGGACCTGCACGGCGAGACCGCCGCGACGCATGCGCCCTCGGATGCCCTTTGCACCGCGCTGCAGGTGCTCAACCACCTGCAGGACGCCAAGGCCGATCTCGCAGCGCTCGACCGCTGCTACCTGCCGCAGGACTGGCTGGCGCAGGCTGCCGCCTCCGTGGACGCGCTGCGCGGGCCGGCGGAGACGCCGGGCCTGCGCCGCGTGTTCGGCCAGCTCCTCGCGGAATGCACGAAACTCAACGTCGCCGCGCGCGACCTGCCGCGGCGCACGCGCGACCGGCGGCTGCGGCTCGAGACGGCGGTGATCGTCGGGCTCTCGACGCGGCTCGCGCGACGGCTCGGCCGCGCCGATCCGGTCGCCGGACGGGTGCGGCTCACCAAGGGCGATGCCGCCGCGAGCCTGGCCGCCAGCCTGCGTTTCCTGCCGTGAGCCCGCGGGCGCTGCCGCTGGGTGCAGCCGCCGCCGATCTCGCGGCGGTGGAGACCGAGGTCCGGCGCGCCGGCACCTCCTTCTACCGAGGCATGCGCGTGCTGCCGCCCGACCGGCGCACCGCGATGTACGCGATCTACGCCTTCTGCCGCCTGGTCGATGACATCGCCGACGAGGAAGCGCCACTCCCCGACAAGCTGGCCGGCCTCGCCGCTTGGCGCGAGCGCGTCGCGCGGCTCTACCGCTCCGACCCGCCCACGCCGGACACGCCGGTCGGCCGCGTGCTGCTGCCGGCGATCCGCCGCTTCGCGCTGCGTGAGCCCGACTTCCTCGCCATCATCGACGGCATGCAGATGGACGCGGAGATGCCGATCGTCGCACCGGACCTCGCTACGCTCGACCTCTACTGCGACCGCGTCGCCGCCGCCGTCGGGCGACTCTCCGTCCGCGCCTTCGGCGACGCTTCGCCCGACGCCGACCGGGTTGCCTGGTCGCTCGGCCGGGCGCTGCAACTCACCAACATCCTGCGCGACCTCGACGAGGACGCGGCCCGCGGGCGGCTCTACCTGCCGCGCGAATGGCTGGACGCTGCAGCGGTGCCGCACGACCCCGCCGCCGCCCTGGCCTCGCCCGGCCTCGCCGCGGTCTGCGCGCGCATGGCGGCCCAGGCCCACACCTATTTCGCAGCCGCCGACACGGCCATGCGCGGCTGCGATCAGCGGGCGATGCGGCCGGCCCGGCTGATGGGAGCGACCTACGCCGCCATCCTAAAGCGGCTGGAACGGCGCGGATGGCATGCCACCGCCGACCGGGTCCGCCTGCCGAAATGGCAGAAACTCTGGATCGCCGCCCGCTACGCGTGGGCGTGATGGGGGAGGAAGGCCAGGGCTCCGCCCTGGACCCGCCAGAGGGCTCTGCCCCCTGGACCCCCGCCAGAAGGCAGTCGCCTTCT
>DATJSJ010000285.1:0-5167 GCA_035504175.1 Acetobacteraceae bacterium | reverse complement strand
CGCCTCCTCGATCAGCTTCTGGTGCCGGCGCTGCGTCGAGCAGTCGCGCTCGAACAGGTGCACGATGGTACCGTGCGTGTCGGCGAAGACCTGCACCTCGATGTGGCGCGGCCGGTCCAGGTAGCGCTCCAGCAGCACGCGGTCGTCGCCGAAGGCGGCGCGCGCCTCCTGCCGCGCCTCCGCCAGCGCCGGCGCGAAATCCGCCCGGCCGCGCACCACCCGCATGCCGCGCCCGCCACCGCCCGAGACCGCCTTGATCACCAGCGGCAGGCCGATCCGCGCCGCCTCGGCCGCGAGCCTTGCGTCGTCCTGGTCCTCGCCGTGATAGCCCGGCAGCAGCGGCACGCCGGCCTGGTGCATCAGCGCTTTCGCCGCGGCCTTCGAGCCCATGGCGCGGATGGCCTCGGCCGGCGGTCCGACGAAGACGAGCCCGGCCGTAGTCACCGCCTCGGCGAAGTCCGCGTTCTCGGCCAGGAAGCCGTAGCCGGGATGCACCGCATCGGCGCCGGTGCGATGGGCGGCGGCGACGATCGCGGCCGCGTCGAGATAGCTCTGCCGCGCCGGCGCCGGGCCGATGCGGATCGCGCGATCGGCGGCGCGGACGTGCAGCGCGGCGGCATCGGCGTCGGAGTACACGGCGATCGTCGCGATCCCCATGCGCCGCGCGGTGCGGATGATGCGGCAGGCGATCTCGCCGCGATTGGCGATCAGCAGCGCGCGGATCATGCGCGGCTCACATGCGGAACACGCCGAAGCGCGTCGCTGGGATGGGCGCGTTCAGGCAGGCGTGCAGCGCCAAGCCGAGTACGCGGCGGCTGTCGGCCGGATCGATGATGCCGTCATCCCAGAGCCGTGCCGTCGCGTAATAGGGATGGCCCTGGGTCTCGTACTGGGCGCGGATCGGCGCCTTGAACGCGTCCTGCGCCGCCGCGTCCCAATCCTCGCCCTGGGCGGCCAGCGCCTCGCGGCGGATCTCGGCCAGTACGCTCGCCGCCTGCTCGCCGCCCATCACCGAGATGCGCGCGTTCGGCCAGGCGAACAGAAAGCGCGGGTCGTAGGCGCGGCCGCACATGCCGTAATTGCCGGCGCCGAAGCTGCCGCCGGTGATCAGCGTGAGTTTCGGCACCGCCGCGGTCGCGACCGCGGTGACCAGCTTGGCGCCGTCCTTGGCGATGCCGCCCGCCTCGTATTTCCGTCCGACCATGAAGCCGGCAATATTCTGCAGGAACAGCAGCGGGATGCGGCGCTGGCAGGCGAGCTCGATGAAATGCGCGCCCTTGAGCGCGCTCTCGGAGAACAGGATGCCGTCATTCGCCAGGATCGCGACCGGGCAGCCGTGCAGGTGCGCGAAGCCGCAGACCAAGGTGGCGCCGTACAGCGGCTTGAATTCGTCGAAATCGCTGTCATCGACCAGGCGGGCGATGATCTCGCGCGGGTCGCAGGGCGCGCGCAGATCGATCGGCGCGACGCCGTGCAGCTCCGCCGGGTCGTGGCGCGGCGGTCGCGCGGGGCGCAGTGCGACCGGCGGCGGCGCGCGGCCGCCGAGGCCGGCGACGATGCGCCGGCACAGTGCCAGCGCCTGCGCGTCGTCGCGCGCGACGTGATCCACCACGCCGGACTGGCGCGCGTGTAGCTCGGCGCCGCCGAGTTCCTCGGCGGTCACGCTCTCGCCGGTCGCGGCGCGCACCAGCGGCGGGCCGCCGAGGAAGATCGTGCCCTGGCCGCGCACGATCACCGTCTGGTCGGCCATCGCCGGCACGTAGGCGCCCCCCGCCGTGCACGACCCCATCACCGCCGCGATCTGCGGAATGCCGGCGGCCGACATCTGCGCCTGATTGAAAAAAATACGGCCGAAATGCTCGCGGTCGGGAAAGATCTCGTCCTGCAGCGGCAGGAAGGCGCCGCCGGAATCGACCAGATAGAGGCAGGGCAGATGGTTCGCCTGCGCGATCGCCTGGGCGCGCAGATGCTTCTTCACGGTGAGCGGGAAATAGGTACCGCCCTTGACCGTCGCGTCATTGGCGATGACGACGCATTCGCGGCCGGCGACGCGGCCGATGCCGGTAACGATGCCGGCGCAGGGCACCTCGTCGTCATACAGCCCGTGTGCGGCGAGCTGCGACAGTTCCAGGAACGGGGCGCCGGGATCGAGCAGGGCTGCGATGCGCTCGCGCGGGAGCAGCTTGCCGCGCGCCTGGTGCCGCGCCCGGGCGCGCTCGCCGCCGCCTTCGGCCGCTGCGGCAACGCGGGCCCGCAGATCCGCGACCAGCGCCGCCATGGCATCGGCATTGGCGCGGAACCCCTCGCCGCGCGGATCGATCGACGGTGCCAGCACGCTCATGCGGTGCGGGTCATGCGGTCTCGCGATAGAGCTCGCGGCCGATCAGCATGCGGCGGATCTCGCTGGTGCCGGCGCCGATCTCGTACAGCTTGGCGTCGCGCAGCAGCCGCCCGGTCGGCGTCTCGTTGATGTAGCCGGTGGCGCCGAGGCACTGGATCGCCTCCAGCGCCATCCAGGTGGCGCGCTCGGCGGCGTAGAGGATCGCGCCGGCCGCGTCCTTGCGCGAGGCGGCGCCGGCGTCGCAGGCGCGCGCCACGGCATAGACGTAGGCGCGCGCGGCATTCATCGTCGTGTACATGTCGGCGAGCTTGCCCTGCATGAGCTGGAACTCGCCGATCGCGCGGCCGAACTGGCGTCGCGCGTGCACGTAGGGCAGCACTTCGTCCATGCAGGCCTGCATGATGCCGAGCGGGCCGCCCGCGAGCACCGTGAGCTCGTAATCAAGGCCGCTCATCAGCACCGCGACGCCGGCGCCCTCGCCGCCCAGCACGTTCGCCGCCGGCACGGCGCAGTCCTCGAACACCAGCTCGCCCGTGTTCGATCCGCGCATGCCGAGCTTGTCCAGCTTCTGCGCCACGCCGAAGCCGGGGAAGCCGCGCTCGACGATGAAGGCGGTGATGCCGCGCGGCCCCGCATCGGGATCGGTCTTGGCGTAGACCACGAGCACGTCGGCGTCCGGGCCGTTGGTGATCCACATCTTGGTGCCGTTCAGCACGTAGCGCTCGCCGCGCCGCTCGGCGCGCAGCCGCATCGAGACGACGTCCGATCCCGCCTCCGCCTCGCTCATCGCCAGCGCGCCGACCCGGGCGCCGCTGATCAGCCCGGGCAGGTAGTGCCGCTTCTGCGCCTCGCTGCCGTGGCGGCGGATCTGGTTGACGCAGAGATTGGAATGCGCGCCGTAGGACAGGCCGACGGAGGCGGAGGCGCGGCTGACCTCCTCCATCGCCACGACGTGCTCGAGATAGCCCATGCCGGCGCCGCCGTATTCCGGCTCGACGGTGATGCCGAGCAGGCCGAGCGCGCCGAGCTTCTCCCAAAGGTCGGCGGGGAAGTCGTCGTCGCGGTCGATCGCGGCGGCGCGGGGCGCGATCTCGGCGGCGGCGAAATCGGCCACGCTGCGGCGCAGCATGTCCGCGGTCTCGCCGAGCGCGAAATCCAGCCCCGGCATCAGATTGGCCCGCGTCGTGGCCATGTGGTTCGTGCCTCGCTCCCGCGTACGGCCGGACAGACCGCGACGGCTCCGCCCGGCTCCAACGCTCCCGATCTAGCCTTTTGATTTCAGGCCATGATTTCTGCCTTCGGTGATTCCACCGCCGGCGATCATGGTTTAGCATCCGGCCGACCGGGTGCAGTTCAACAGCCGCCGCGCGCCGCGTCCAGGCACAAGAGCGGGCGGCTTGGGAGGGAGAGCGTCACCATGCCGGCAGCAGAGCCGAGCTATGTCAGCGGCATCAGCGACACGCCGCTGCTGGGCGAGACGATCGGCGCCGCATTCGACCGCACAGTCGCCCGGCTGCCGGATGGCCTGGCGCTGATCGTGCCGGCGCAATCGGTGCGCTGGACGTGGCGCGAGCTTGCCGCGCGGGTCGAGGCGCTGGCGGCCGGGCTGCTGGCGCTGGGGCTCGAGCCTGGCGATCGCGTCGGCATCTGGGCACCGAATTGCGCCGAATGGGTCATCACCCAGTTCGCGACCGCGAAGGCCGGGCTGATCCTGGTGACGATCAACCCGGCCTACCGGCTGAGCGAGCTCGACTACGCGCTGAACAAGGTCGGCTGCCGCGCGCTGGTCGCGGCGACCGCGTTCAAGAGCAGCGACTACGTCGCGATGCTGAACGAGCTGCTGCCCGAGCTGGCCACGGCCACGCCCGGCGCGCTGCAGGCGGCGCGATGCCCGACGCTGCGCTTCGTCATCCAGATCAGCGACGCGCCGGCGCCGGGCTGCCTCGGCTTCGAGACGGCCACCGCTGCCGGCGGCGAGGCCGAACGCGATCGCCTCGCCGGGCTGCGCGAGACGCTGCAATTCGACGACGCGATCAACATCCAGTTCACCTCCGGCACCACGGGCTCGCCGAAGGGGGCGACGCTCACGCACCACAACATCCTCAACAACGGCTATTTCGTCGGGCGTGCGATCGGGCTCGGCGCGGCGGACCGGCTGTGCATCCCGGTGCCGCTGTATCACTGCTTCGGCATGGTGATGGGCACGCTGGCCTGCGCGGCCCTCGGCAGTGCGATGGTGCTGCCGGGTCCCGGCTTTGACCCGCTCGCGGTGCTGCAGACGGTGGCGGCGGAGCGCTGCACGGCGCTGTACGGTGTGCCGACGATGTTCATCGCCGAGCTGGAGCATCCCGAGTTCGCGCAGTTCGATCTCACGTCGCTGCGCACCGGCATCATGGCGGGCTCGCCCTGCCCGATCGAGGTCATGCGGCGGGTGATCGAGCGGATGCACATGCGCGATGTCACCATCGCCTACGGCATGACCGAAACGAGCCCGGTGAGCTTCCAGAGCGCGCATGACGACCCGATCGATCGCCGGGTGTCCACGATCGGCCGCATCCATCCGCATCTGGAGGTGAAGATCGTCGATGCGCATGGGCGGATCGTGCCGCGCGGCATGCCGGGCGAGCTTTGCACCCGCGGCTACTCGGTGATGCTCGGCTACTGGGACGATGCCGAGCGCACGGCGCAGGCGATCGATGCCGCGCACTGGATGCACACCGGCGACCTGGCGACGATCGATGCCGAGAGCTATTGCAACATCGTCGGGCGCATCAAGGATTTGGTGATCCGCGGCGGCGAGAACGTCTATCCGCGCGAGGTCGAGGA
>DATJSJ010000284.1:0-3106 GCA_035504175.1 Acetobacteraceae bacterium | reverse complement strand
CACCTGGTGCCCGACTCCGCCGCCGATCCACCGCAGCGAACCCCGGTCCTAAGCCGACGGGTGTGCCTCGCCGGTACCGCCGATCAGCCGGTCCTCCAGTTCGCGCGGGGGCGCGGCGAGTCGGCCCCGCCCCAGCAGCCGCACCGTCTTTCTCATCTGATCGATGTAACGGCGGCACGCGTCGCAGCGAAGTAGATGCAGCCGCACCGCCAACCGACCCCGCAGCGGCAAGGCACGTTCCACGTAGTCACTCACCAATTCGGTTACATCGCGGCAGACCAGCATGGCGGAAGCTCCGCCCGCATGGTAGCGAAAGCGAGAAGGCCCGTCAGCCCCGAGAACAGCATCCGATGCGCGACGGCGAATTCAACGATCCTGACTTCCTCGCCCGCCTTCGGCGCGGCGAGCATGCGGCATTCCGAGAGCTGATCCGGCGCTTTCACGGCTCGCTGGTGGGCGTTGCCGCCTCGATCATAGGCAGCCGCGCCCAGGGTGAGGAGGTCGTGCAGGACGCCTGGCTCGCCGTGTTTTCCGGCATCGGCGCGTTCGAAGGCCGATCAAGCCTGACCACCTGGGTGTTCAGCATCGTCCTCAATCGCGCCCGCACCCGCGCCAGCCGAGAAGGCAGGCTGGTGGGACTGCCGACTTTGCTGGACGGCGGCCAGACCGACGGCGAACAGGCCGAGCGCGCGGTGCCGCTTGCCGCATTCCACCCCGACGGGCACTGGCTCGAGGCGCCAGCACTGTGGGACGAGCTAAACCCCGAGCGCATCGTCGCCGGCCGCCAGATCTGGGATCACGTTCAGGAAGCCATAGAGCGCCTGCCGCCCGGTCAGCGGGCCGTGATCATTCTGCGTGATATGGAAGGCCGCTCCGCCGAGGAAGCGTGTGCGTTGCTCGCAATCAGCGCCGAAAACCAACGCGTGCTGCTGCACCGGGCACGCGGACGCATCCGTCGGACCATCGACGCGCTGCTCGGCCGGACGGCCGATGCGCCAGCCGGCGCAGCCACCCGGCAGCCCGCTCGCACGTCGCCGACGCAGATCCAACAGTGCATCGCAGTGTTGCGCGCGTGGCTCGCCGGAATCCGAGCCCAAACCGCAATCCCACCGTCGTGACCGGCCCGTGCCGGCTGTCTCGCACCCGGCGCGGCACCCCAGCACGAACGCGCCGGCACCGGCCCCGCCGCAAGCGACCCGGCCGATAAGGCCAGGCACTCCATAGCCTTTACCGTGTCGCCGATGGTATCATGCCTCGCCGGATACAAGGCGACCGGGAGGTGACGCATGGCCCTCAAGAAGGCAAAACCCGAGACCTCCGTGCGCAAGCCGATGCTGCGGGTTCGCGTGGACCGGGGTGCGCCGGCCGCGACCCGGCAGGACGCCGAGATGCGCCGACTGCTGCACGAGGCGGCCTGGAGCCGCATGTTCGGGAAGGTGGCGGGTCCGAGAAATCCTTTCGCCCGCTAGGCATCGCCGCCGCGACAGGCGATCGCTGTGGTCGTTGCCAACCGGCCGGCGTCGAGCGCTCTGGGCCGGGGCGGTCAGGTCGTGCCTGCCCAGGCCATCACCGCAAGGACACCCGGTTTGCGCACCAACAACGGAGCGGCGCCGAAGATGAAAGGCCCGCAACGCATCACCACCATATCTCTATTTTAGAGAGGCAGTCCTGCTCGCAGTGGTCATCCCTACGCTGAATGTTGCCCGCGCCCTGCCCCTCACCTTCGCGGCGCTGCACGCCGCCCATGAGATCGTGGTGGCGGATGGCGGCAGCACCGATGGAACCCAGGAGTGGGCCCGCTCCGCCGGAGCACTCGTGATCACCGCGCCTCGCGGCCGAGGCGCGCAGCTCGCAGCCGGAGTCGCGGCGGCGCGGCAACCGTGGCTCTTGCTGTTGCATGCGGACACCGCCCTGGGGTGCAGGTGGGCGGCTGCCGCGAGGGCCCATATCGCCAACGGGCCGGCGCGCGCCGGATATTTTCGCTTCGCCCTCGCCAGCGCCGATCCGCGGGCCCGCCGCCTGGAATGGGCGGTGGCCTGGCGGTGTCGCCTGTTCGGACTGCCTTACGGTGACCAGGGCTTGCTCATCCATCGCGACCTTCTGCGGGCAGTGGGCGGACTCCGGCCGCTGCCTCTGATGGAGGACGTCGATCTCGTCTGCCGACTTGGGCGAGCCCGGCTCGTGGCGCTTCCCGCCGAGGCAGTCACCTCCGCGGCAAAATGGGAGCGGGACGGATGGACCCGGCGCTCCCTGCGCAATCTGTTCTGCCTCTCCCTTTGGTTCGCCGGCGTCTCACCCGAGCGCATCGCCCGACTCTATTGATGAGAGATTCGGTCATCGTTTTCGCTCGCGCCCCGCGACTCGGCACGGTCAAGCGCCGACTCGCCGTGGTCATCGGGGATCGAGCGGCACTTCGCTTCCATCGTGCCACGCTGACCGCCTTGTTGCGACGGCTGGCCGCCGACCGCCGCTTTCGGACAGTGCTGGCGATAACCCCCGACCAAGCGCGTTTCACCGCTCCCAGGCGGGTCCGGCGCATCGGTCAGGGAGGCGGCGACCTGGGCCAGCGCATGGACCGCGCATTCCGTCGCTTCCGGCGCGGCCGGACGGCGATCATCGGCGCCGACATCCCGGACGTCAGCCCGGCCGACCTGGCGGCCGCCTTCCATGCGCTCGGCACCGCCGACGCCGCGTTCGGGCCGGCCGAGGACGGCGGTTATTGGCTTGTGGCGCTCGGGCCGCGACGACCGGCTCGCCCGTTCGCCGACGTGCGCTGGTCCACCGAGCACGCCCTGGGTGATACACTGCGCAACTTCCCCGGTCGCCCCGTAGCCCTGCTTCGGCTGTTGCAGGATGTCGACACCGCCGAGGATTATCTACGCCTGTCTCAGAATCACCACCGATAATGGCCACCTCGCGTCCGGCGATCGGCAGCTCGCCATACAGAGGTAAAACGTCGATGGCCGGCCAAAGCCCACCTCTCCCGCGCTGCGGGAGAGGTCGCCGCGCATGGCGCGGCGGGTGAGGGTGTGCGTCAGGGGCGATTCCAGTCGCCCCCAACGCGCTCTAGACCGCCATCTTCCGCTTCTGATGAGCCCGGCCGATT
>DATJSJ010000283.1:0-7234 GCA_035504175.1 Acetobacteraceae bacterium | reverse complement strand
GTCGGGTTGCCGAGCGTCGGGACCAGCACCAGCGCGGTGACGTCGCCACCGGCGCAGGCGGCGGCGAAGGCGTCGGGCAGCACGCCCTCGGCATCCGTTTGCAGGCCGCGCAGCGTGAAGCCGAGCACGCTCGCGAGCCCGATCACCCCGTGATCGGTGAGCTGCTCGGTCAGGACCACGTCGCCCGGGCGAATGATGGTCGCGAGGGCCAGGAAGATCGCGTGCGCGGCGCCGTTGGTCACCAGGATGCGGTCGGTCTCGGCCGCGACGCCGAGGCGGGCGAGCCAGGCCTGGCCGGCGGCGCGGTGGCGGTCGAGCCCGGCGATCGGGCGGCAGGGCCGCATGAAGGCGCTGTTGTCGCCGGCCGCGAGCTCCGCCAGCAGCGCCCGCGATGCCTCCTCATGCGCCGGCAGGTAAGGCGCGCGGACGATCGACAGGTCGATCAGGTCGCGCGGCCGGCGGTCGAGCATGAAGCGGTCGGCCCGCTCCGTCACCCGCTCGCGCACGAAGGTGCCGCGCCCGACCTCGCTGCGCAGATAGCCGCGGCGCTCCGCCTCCTTGTAGCTGATGCTGACGGTCTGGACGGCGAGGCAGAGCCGCTGCGCCAACTCGCGGTGGGTCGGCAGCCGGGTGCCGGGCGGCAGCAGCCCGGCATCGATATCGGCGATGATCCGGTCGGTCAGCAGCTTGTGCTTGGTCGCCCCGCCCCGCTCCGCGGGCAGCGCCGGCGTCCAGGCGGCACCGGCCGGCAATCCGTCCGCCCCGGCATCATGACAAGGGGTCATTCGTTCCAATACACTTGTCCGGTGTCGCGGGACATTAGCGCCTGGCGGGAGGCATGATCAAACTCGACGCGGCCGATCTGCGCATCCTGGCGGCCCTGCAGGCGCAGGGGCGGATGACCAAGCTGAAGCTGGCCGAGACCGTGCATCTCTCGCCCACCCCCTGCTGGGAACGGCTGCGGCGGCTGGAGCAGGCCGGGGCGATCACCGGCTATGCGGCGCAGATCGATATCGACCGGGTGGTGCGCCTGACCACGGTGCTGGTCGAGGTGACCCTGAAGCGCCACACGCATGATGATTTCGCCCGCTTCGAGGCGGCGATCCGGGCCGAGCCGCTGATCCTGCAATGCGACGCGACCGGCGGCGGCATCGACTACGTGCTGCGCGTCGTGGCGCCGGATATCGACGCGTACCAGCGGCTGATCGACCGGCTGCTGGTCGCCGATATCGGGATCGACCGGTATTTCACTTATATCGTCACGAAATCGGTCAAATCCGCACCGGTGCCGATCGGGCTGTTGGCGCCGGACTGAGCCGCGCGGCGCTGGATTGGCAGCGTGTTAGCAATTGCGTGCGAGGATCGCTGCCATACCCGGGGGGGCCCGCCGCCCGGATGCCGGCAAGAGGACATCGTCCGCATGCGCTCAGGGATCGCGCTTCCGTTCGTTCGTCGCCGCGACTTGGCGAAGCAGAAGGCTCGTGGGGACCAATACAAGGAGTGGTTCCAGTCCGCCATGGTGATGGTGGATCACGTGCCGATCGGCGTCATCTGGAGCGATCCGGACAAGGGATTCGAGGTCACCTACGCCAACGCTTTTGGCCGCCGCATGCTGGAGGCGCAGGGTGCCGAGAAGATCCAGGGCTGCGCGCTGCCCGAGGTACTGCCGGCGCTGGCGGAGCGGCGTGCCGAACTTGCCGATCCGGCTCGGCTGCCGATCGCACTGCGCTGTGGCTTCGGCGCGCTGATGCTCGAGCTGCAGGTGGTTGGCATCAGCAATGCGGAGGGCCGCTATATCGGCGCCATGGCGGTGTGGACGGATGTCACGAAGCAGGACGCGCTGACCCGTGACTTCGAGGGTTCGGTCAAGCAATCCGCCGACCAGGTCTCGCGCATGGCGATGACGCTGCAGGACACGGCGGAGAGCATGGACGGGATCGCCCGCAAGGCCCGTGTCTGTCTGGGCGAGGTGAGCGGTGCCGCCGGCGAGACCAATGCCAATGTCCAGACGGTCGCCGCCGCGGCCGAGCAGCTCGCCGCCTCGGTCGGTGAGGTCGGCCAGCGGATGGAACAGTCGATGCGCGCGACGCGCCAGGCGACGGACGCGGCGCGGCAGACCCAGGCGATCGTCGGCCGGCTGAGCGACGGCGCGCAGCGCATCGGCGACGTCATCGCGCTGATCAGCGGCATCGCGGCGCAGACCAATCTGCTGGCGCTGAACGCGACGATCGAGGCGGCGCGGGCCGGCGAGGCCGGCCGCGGCTTCGGCGTGGTCGCGGGCGAGGTGAAGTCGCTGGCGGCGCAGACCGCGCGCGCGACCGGCGACATCGCCAACCATGTGGGCGAGATCCAGGCTGCGACCGCCGAGGCGGTGACCGCGATCGGCCGCATCGCCGCGACCATCGAAGAGGCCGGCAGCACCGCCTCCAGCATCGCCGCCGCCGTCGTGCAGCAAGGATCGGCGACGGCCGAGATCGCCCGCAGCACGCAGCAGGTCGCCGCCGGGACCGAGCGGATGACCCGCTGCGTCGCCGAGCTGGGGCAGGAGACCGGCCGCGTCGACGGCAGCGCGGCGCAGGTGCTGGACCTGTCCAGCGGGCTGAGCCGGGAGGCGGACACGCTGCAGACCGGGCTCAGGGATTTTCTCGGCCGGCTGGCGGCGCGCGCCGGCTGATCCGGCGCGGCCCCGCGCTCAGCCGGTCATCGCCGGCGCGGCGAGCCAGCCGGCATCGAACGGCACGCCGAGCGTGGCGCCGCCGACATCGCGCAGGGTCAGCGCCGCCGGCCCGACATCGATCGCCGCGACCCGGCTCCATCCCTCCGGCGCCGGCACCGCGCCGAAGGCGTAGCGGATGTCGCACACCCGGCCGGGTGCGAGCGCCAGGGTGGTGGCAAGCCCCGCGTCGGAGAACGGGTTCGGCGCGGCCGAGGCGGCGCTGCCGAGATGGAAATACGCCCGCGTCTCTTCGATCCCCAGCACGGCGCGGTGGCGGCCGGAAAACGGCGAGTAGTCGCGGCCGCCATTGCTCATCCACAGCACGGTCTGGGGCAGCACCGCCGCGGGCTTCAGGGCAAAGAACAGAAACCCGTCGGCGGCGGCCAGCGCCGCGGCCCAGCCGATCACCGCATCCGCCGGTTCGCACAGCGCCACCAGATCCTCGTGATCGCGGGCGAAGGGATAGTGCGTGGCATCGACCGTGCCGCCATCGGCCGCCAGGCGCAGCGCCGCCAGGTCGGCGAAGCGCTGCGGATAGGCGAGGATCGAGCGGCCCGCCGACGGGTCGGGCTCCAGCGGCGTCGGCGGCGTCGCGCCGAACGCCTTGGGCGAAAAACTGAGCGCCGCGCCGCCCGGCACATGGATCATCGCATGATGCGCGACCGGCAGCGCTCCTTCGCCGCCTTCGAAGACGTGGCGCTGGTACAGCACGGGATGGCCGGCGCGCAGCACGAATTCCTTGCGCACCCGCGCGCCGGATACCAGCGGGCGCAGGGTGAAGCGGGCGCACAGGCCGCCCTCGGCCAACGTCTCGCGGCCGGCCTCGTCCCAGAGTCCGTTCGCGGTCTCGCCATGCGCCGGGCCGTCGGCCGGGTCGTTGGTGAACGGGGCGCAGAAGAAATCGCCGGCGAGGCTGCGCAGAATCGTCGGCGTGTCGGACGGCAACGCTTCCGGCGCACGCCCCGGCCCGCCGCGCCACGGCGCGCGGTGCATCGGCCGCAGCGCCTGGCCGCCGGCGCGGAACACCACGTCATCGAGATGCCCGCCCTCCGGGTTGAACACCAGGCTGACGCTCTCGCTCTCGATCGGAATCATGGCTTCCTCCCCTGGCGCTGGCCTTGCGCGGACGATACGGGGCGGCGCGGCGGGCTGCCACCCGTCCCCCTGGCCATGGGCGCTTTCCCCGTCGGCCCGGCCGGGCGATAACGCGGGCGAGCGCGGCAAGCAGCGGGGGAAGAATGACCGTGAACGAGCTCTGCCTTCGGGCGCTCGACGATCTGCGCCGCGTGTTCGAGCGTCTGGATGATGCGCCGGTGGAGCGTGCGGTGGGGCTGATCGCCGGCGCCCGCCGGATCGCCCTCTATGGCTGCGGCCGCGAGGGGCTGCAGATCCGCGGCCTGTGCATGCGGCTGTTCCACCTGGGGCTGGATGTCGCGATGGTCGGCGACATGACCGCGCCGGCACTGGGTCCGGGCGATCTGCTGATTCTCTCCTCCGGCACGGGACAACTCGCCACGGCGATGGCGCTGCTCGAGGTCGCGAAGGCGGCCGGTGCCGCGATCCTGGTGGTCACGGCGCAGCCCGACGGCCCGTGTCCGCGCGCCGCCGATCACGTGCTCATCGTCCCGGCCCAAACCATGGCTGACGATATGGGGGCCGACGACACGGGCGCGGCGGTCTCGGTGCTGCCGATGGGATCGCTGTTCGAGGGCGCCGAGTTCGTGCTGTTCGAGGCAATGGTGCTGCGGTTGCGTGACCGGCTTGGCGTCACGCCGGAGGCGATGCGGGCGCGGCACACGAATCTGGAGTAGCGCTCGCGGCACCGCGCGGGCGCCGGTCGCAGCGGCGGCCCCATCGTCGCGACCACGCGCCTCACGGCCGTCGCGGTGATGGCGGTTGCCTTGGGCGCCGGGACTGTTCCATCTCGGGCACGCGATGTCCGTATCGGTTCTCTCCCGCGGCCAGCTTCTGTCGGGCCTGCTCGCTGCCGCGGCGGCGCTGGCGGCGGCACTCTGGGTCGCGGTCTGCGCCGCCGCGCCGGAGCTGATCTGGCAGGGCAGCACGATCGTCGCGCACCACGTGACCCGGGCCGATCTCTGGGCTGGCCTGCTGGTCGGTCTGGTACTGGCCTGTTTCGTCGAGCCCGCCATGCAGCTCCTGCACCGGGCGCTGGGTCCGGCGCATGCCCGCCAGCATGCCGAGGCGGAGGCGCGCCACCCGCTGTTCGTCGCCGCCATGGCCCTGGCCTTCGCCCTGGCTTCGGTGTGCCTGCATGACGCGATCACCGCTTTCGTCTCCGACCGGTTCGCCGGGCACGGGCAGCACTCCGGCCTGCGCGCCGCTCTGGCGCTGACGCTGGCCTGGGCGATGGTGCCGTTCTGCGTGACGTTGGCCTGGCTCGGCGCCGGATCGCGACTCCGGGCCATCGCGACCGGCGCGCTGGCGGTTGCCTCACCCTGGCTGGCGGGCTGGCTGTTCGGCTGGTCCTGGCCGGTCGTGGTCGAGACCGCCGTGCCGGCGATGCTGATTCTCGGCCTCGGCTACCGTCGCGCAGAGCGGAATGGCGATGCCCGCCGATTCGCCGGCCGCGCCGCGGTCGTCGGCGGCGTCGCGGTCGTCTGGCTCGCCGGGGCCGCGCTGCTGCGTCTGGTCGGCAGCTCGCTGCCCGGGACCGCCAACCTCTACGGCGACGGCGCGTTTTGGACGGATGCGCGCTTCTATCTTGGCTGGATCATCGGATTGCTGGTCGCGCCATCGCCGCCGATCCGCAACGCGCGCGACGGCTGAAGCCGGCGGCGTCGGACCATCGGGTCATCGATCGACGCTTCGGCCGCTGTGGCGGCGCGCGGATGCAGCGTGGGAGACGGGCTTTGCCGGGCGTCGTGGCCCGGAATCTTCCGCAGTTTGCAGGGGATATCGGGATTGTCGCGCGCGGCGGAACGATCTCCGGTCAAGCGGGACCAGTCGCGCGACGGAGGCGCCTTCCGGCGATCTCGGTCGGCTGTGACTGGCGTTGACGCGAATCAACCGACCAGCTCCTGGACAGCGTCAAGCAATTGATCCTGACGGAAGGGCTTCGTGATCCAGCCAGTCGCGCCGGCGGCCTTGGCTCGCTGGCGCATGTCGGGATCGGATTCGCTGGTCAGGAAGATGATCGGAATGCCACGACCGGCCGGAAGCTTTCGCGCCTCGCGAATGAACGTCATCCCGTCCATGATGGGCATGTTCAGGTCGGTGACCACCATGTCGACCGGGCCAGCCTGCAATGCCGCAAGCGCCGCGGCGCCGTCCCCGGCCTCCGCCACCGCATAGCCGCCCGCGGCCAGGGCCAGCTTCACCATCTGCCGGATGCTGGCCGAGTCGTCCACGGTGAGGATGGTTTTCATTCCGCGGTCGCCTCATCGTGCCGCCAGCCGACCCAGGCGAAAGCCTTGGCCTGCAGGGCGACCGTCAGGTGGTCGCGGCGGCCCTCGAGGCACGGCACGGTCAACGCGCCCGCGAGGCAAGACGGACGATGCCGGGAGTCGAGCGTCATGGGATGTCCTGCGCGTTCCGGGTGGGCGCATCACTGCGCCATTCCGGAGTCTCGCCGGGATTGCTTAACGAAGCATCACACGCACGACCGGCCAGGACTGCGGCGGCGATCGGCATGCTGCCGAGCCGGTCGCGGATTTCCCTCGCCGCTGCCGCATGCCACCCTGATGCGGAACCGGCCGGAGAGGAGGACGCGAATGGTGCTGATCAATTGCGACATGGGCGAGAGCTTCGGCATCTGGCGCCTCGGCGACGATGCCGGGCTGATGCCGTCGATCGACATCGCCAACGTCGCCTGCGGCTTTCACGCCTCGGACTTCAACCACATGCGCGCGACGGTGCGGCTGGCGAAGTCGCACGGCGTGCGCGTCGGCGCGCACCCGTCGCTGCCGGATCTGCAGGGTTTCGGCCGGCGAGAGATGCGCATCGGCCGCGAGGAACTGGCAAACTGCCTGATCTACCAGATCGGCGCGCTGAAGGGCTTCCTCGACGCCGAAGGCATGGCGCTGCACCACATCAAGCCGCACGGCTCGCTCTACGGCATGGCGGCGCGGCAGGCGGAGATCGCGCACGCGGTGTGTGACGCGGCGGACGTGTTCGGCGTGCAGCTGCTCGGCATGAACGGCACGCTGCACGCTACGATCTACCAGGAGCGCGGCCACCGCATGTTGGCGGAATACTACGCCGATCTCGACTATGCCGATGACGGCAGCCTGATCATCACCCGCGAGCACCCGCCGGTTGATGCCGCGGTGGCGACGCGGCGCTCGCTTCGCGCGGCGCGCGAGGGCCGCACGGAAACCGTCGGCGGGCGCGACATCGCGGTCGGCTGCGACACGATCTGCGTGCATTCCGACACGCCCGGGGCGGAGGCGCTGGCGCGGGTGCTGCGCGCGGCGCTTCAGGCGGAGGGGCTCGCCGCTCGGCCGGGCTGACATAGCCGTTCGCAATGAAGATAAGACAAGGCCAGGGGCTCCGCCCCTG
>DATJSJ010000282.1:0-9610 GCA_035504175.1 Acetobacteraceae bacterium | reverse complement strand
GATCGCCCCCGGTGTGGCCTATTTCCGCAAGGCCGGGGTGGAGCACGACGTGTTCAACGCCGGCGACGCGCCGCTTGCCTTCGTCGAGGTCGAACTCAAGGACCGGCCCGGCTGAGCCTCATGCCGCGGCGACGGCCGATGCCGCCGCCGCGGTCAGCGCCGCCGGGGTCGGAAACGCCTCGGGTTCGAGCAGCATCCGCCGCGCGAAGCAGAGCGCCCCTGCCTCGCAGGCGCTCCGCACCGCCGGATCGGCGATCGATTCGAAATCCAGCACGTGGGCGAAGCCCAGGATCCGGCGGATCATCTTCATCGCCGCGAACCCGACCGTATCGGTCCACACGCCGTCGACGAACGCGACCCGCTCCTGCTGCAGCCGCCGTGCGCCGTCAGGATCGGCGAACAGATCCGCGGGATAGACGTCGCCCGCCGCCTCTTGCTGCCACAGCGCCAGGAAGCGCTCGGAAAACCGCGCCCAGAACACCTCCGCCTGGCTCAGCACCCAGGCCTGGAAATCCCGGCACGCCGCCGCCTCGCCGCCATGCCCGGGCTGCGCGAAGGCGTTGAGCAGCAGGTTGGCGATGAACGCACCACAGTCGAAGCCGATCGGCCCCATGAAGCTGAACTCGCCGTCGATCACCCGCGTGTCGTCCTCGGTCGCCATCACCGAGCCGGAATGCAGGTCGCCGTGCAGCAGCGCCTGCGGGCAGGTCAGGAATCGCCGCCCCCACCGCGCCGCGGCGAGCTTCAACCCCGCGTCGCGGCGGAACTCGGCGGCGATGCCGTCGAGATAAGGCGCGGTCCAGCGGTTGCGTGGCGCGATGCGATACGGATCGGTGAAGATGAGATCGACCGAGATGCGCAGCAGCGCCTGGTTGCGCGCAAACAGGGACAGCGCGTCGAACGCGACTTCGAACGGGCGCGCCAGCGCGGAGGTGGCAAAGCAGGCACGGGCGACGTACTCGCCGATATCGGCCGCCGCGCGCGGATAGCACCGCCGCGCGATCAGGCCGCGGCGCAGGATGATGTGCGGCGACAGAAGCTGCATCACCAGGCAGTACAGCGTCGGGTCGTAGTGATAGATCTCGGGCGCAAGCGCGCCGACATGCGGGCCGGTGCGCCGCATATACTCGTGCTCGAAGACGATGCGCTCGAGCGGCATTGCCCAGGCCTGATCGACGCGCACATAGGGCAGCGCCTGCTTGGCGCAGACCGCCCCCGCCGGTCCCTCGGCGATGAACACCGCGTTGAGGTTGCCGTCGCTCACCTCGTTGATGCGCCACGAGTCCGGCGGCCCGCCCAGCCGCGCCCGCAGGGACGCGACATCCGCCAGCATGGCGCGCAGCCCCTCCACGTCGAGAATGCGGTAGCCCGCGGGGCACGCGGCCGACGCCTGGCCCGCCCCGGGTTCCGTGGCGTCTGGCATGTCCTCCCTCCGGCCCGGCCGTTGCTCGACCCCGCCGATAAGACACAGGGGCGCGGCCCGGACAAGCCCCGAGACCGGCCCGCGCCTTCAGCCGCGCGATAGGGCGGTCCGCTGGAACGGATAGGCCTGCCCGTCGCTCATCGACAGCAGCAGCCGGTCGAGACGACCATCCTTGCCGATCTGGAATTGCGCGAAGCCGCTGGGCTGCGGCCCGAGATTCGCGGCAATGGCCGCGAACCGCCCGTCGCCCAGCAGCCGCACGGTGAACACGCCGCCATCCCACGGATCAAACGCCAGCCGCGCCCCGCAGGCCGCCAGCGTCATCACCAGCCCCGCCCCCTCGACGGCAACGTCCGCCCGCCCGATGCCCGGATTGTCGAACCTCCCGGCGAGCCGTGCGAGCGGCGGGGCCGGCCGCGGCGTCGTGGGACGGGTGAACAGTGCCGCGTCGCGTTCGAACCCGGCCACGGCCTGCTTCAACACCATCGTGACGTAGTCGACGTCCGGATTGCCAAGCAGCCGGTCCATCGTCCAGGCGCCGATCGCATCCGGCAGGCCGACATTCGTCGCATTCGTCAGCACCACCACGCCCGCGTCGTGATCCGGCGCGAAGCCGACATAGGAACCGAAGGCGCTGGTGCCGCCATTGTGCCAGATCACCGTGCCGTTCGGCGTCTGCCGCACCACCCAGCCCAGGGCATAGGACTGGGTCGCGGAGACCGCGACCTTCGGCGTGTGCGTCGCCGCCAATGACTCGGCCGAAACCAGGCGGTGGCCGGCGACGCTGCCCCGGCCGAGCTGCAACCGCAGCCAGTTCGCCATGTCCTCGACGGTGGAATTGATGTCGCCGGCGCCGCCGAAATCATACGGAAAGATCTGCGTGAAGGGTACTTCGACCGAGCCTGACGGCGCCCAGCGATACCCTTCCGCATGGTCGGGCGCCCCCTCGATCGCCGCGGCAGTGGTGGTGGATTGCGCCATGCCGAGCGGACCGAGCAACTCGGCCTGCAGCACCGCATTCCAGTCCGCCGCCCCGGCCGCCTTGGCGACGATCCGTCCGGCCAGCATGTGCGTGACGTTGGTGTAGGCGAAAGTGGAGCGGAAGCTCGACACCGGCTCGACGTAACGCAGCGAGCGGATCAGCGCGGTCTCGTCCAGGCCCATGATGCCGAGCGCGTCATTGGCATAGGGCGGCAGCCCGGATCGCTGCGCGAGCAGATCGAAGACGCGAAACTCCCGCGTCACCCACGGATCGGCAAGCGCGAAGCCGGGATCGAGGTCGACGATGCGATCGTCCCAGCGCAGGCGTCCGCGTTCGACCATCAGGGCCAGCGTCGTCGCGAGGAAACCCTTGGTGGCGGAGCCGATCTGGAAGACGGTTCGCGTGCCGACCTGGCCGCCGCTCTGCCGGCTGCGCACTCCGAAGCCGCGTGCATAAGCCAGCCGGTCTCTGGCGACGATGCCGATCGCAAGGGCCGGTACGTCGTACGCCTTCATGCCGCGTCCGATGACCGCTTCCAGCTCGGGCGTCATGGCGCGGATTCGCGCCTCGTTATCCGCCTCCGCCGACGCCGCCGCGCGGGACAGGCCGGGCTGCAGCGCCGTCCCGACTCCCGCGATGGCAGCGGTCAGCACATCTCGCCGGCCTGCCGCGCCGAGTTTCATCGGTCCCCCCAATTCGTCTCCCGGGCGGGATCATACCGGGATTCGCGTTGCCGACACGGCCTCCGCCGGCCGATCGGCCCCCCGCGCACGCCGTCGCGGCCAGCTCAGCCCGGGAGACGAAGCCGCAGCACCTGCTCGGCGCGGGCCAGGTCGGCTTCGGTGGTGATCTTGAACGCGTCCTCGCCGCCCTCGACCATGGCAACCGCAAGCCCTGCCCGCTCGGCGACCATCGCATCGTCGGTGAGCTCGATCGCCTCGGCCGCCGCCGCCCGGTGTGCCGCCAGGATGCGGGCGAAATCGAAGCCCTGCGGCGTCTGCGCCCGCCAGACGTCACGCCGGTCGATCGTCGCTTCCACCACCCCGTCGCGGCAGCGCTTCAGAGTGTCCGACACCGGCACGCCGGCCAGCACCGCTGCATGCCGGTCGAGCGCAGCCAGCACGGCAGTGATGGTCGCGGTCGCAACGAAGGGGCGCACCGCGTCGTGGATCAGCACCTTGTCCGGCGCCGTCGGGGCGAAGGCCTCCAGGCCCTGCCGCACCGATTCCTGCCGGGTCGCGCCGCCCAGCACCGGCTCCGGCAGGTCCAGCCCGGCAACCGCTTTGGCATAGAGTGCCCGGTCGGCCGGGTGGATCACCGCCTGCACCCCACCGATGCCGGCGTGGTCGCAAAAGGCCAGGATCGTATGGCGGATCACCGCCACCCCGCCCAGCAGGCGGTACTGCTTGGGGACCGGTCCGCCCATGCGGGTGCCTCGCCCCGCCGCCACGATCAGGGCGACCGCCATGCGCCGCTGTTCCTCTTGCCGCCGCGCCGCCTGCCGGGCGGGCCGGCCTGACGTTCCGGCGCGTCTGTTACGGCCCGGCGCCGGTCGCGACAAGCCGGGCCCGAATCGTCACGGGCCTTCCTCGACCGTGCCGTTCACGCGGTTGCTATGCGCCGGGCCACCCCGGAGCGCTCGCCCACGGCGGGACGGGTGGGTAACGTCCAGGTATGCCGATTCCCGACCGCCTGCCGGCGACGGCCGGACGTGCCGCCGTTTTCACCCCCTTCGCCCTGTTTGCGCTGCTCGCCCTGTCCGGCTGCGGCTCGGTGCTGAGTGCCGGCACCGCCGACGTGGCCGGCATCGCCGGCGCAGGCGTCGCCAATGCGGTGACCAAGTCGCCGGCCGTCGCGACCGGCATCGGCCTCGGCATCGCCGCGGGCGCCAACGCCGGGCTGCAGTATCTCGAGCGCGACGTGCACGCGGCCGAGCAGGATCGCATCGCCGCCGCCGCGGGCCCCCTGCCGCCCGGAATCGTCGGCACCTGGGGCGTATCGCACAACATCCCGATCGAGGATGACGAGCACGGCGAACTGGTGGTCAGCCGCACGATCGGCACTGCCGCGTTCACCTGCAAGGAGATCGTCTTCTCCGTCGATCGCGTCGAGGACCACCAGCCGCGCCGTGCCTTCTACACGGCGACGGTCTGCCTCGACGGCACGGTCTGGAAATGGGCCTCGGCCGAGCCCGCGACGGCGCGCTGGGGCGCGCTGCAGTGAGGCCCGGCGCGGCGACAAGCCTTCCCGCGTCCGGAGGCGGCAGCGGCCGGTGGGTCGCTCCTGGCCTGGCACGCCCCCGTTGAGCGCTCCGGCCCCGGGACCCGCCAGGCAGGCGCGCCTGGCGCTCACCCTGTTGCTGCCGCTGGCGCTGCTCGGCGGCTGCAAGGCGGTACCGGAGATCGCCGGCGTGCTGACCGGCGCGCTGGCGGGCGGCGCCTCGGGCAACCCGGCGGTCGGGTTCGGGGTCGGCGTCGGCGTCGCCGCCGGCTCCGACTACGCGGTGAAGTATTTCGGCCGCTCGCGCCAGCACGCCGAACAGGAGGTGATCGCCGGGGCGGCCGGACCCCTGCCCCCGGGCGGCACGGCCTCCTGGGCGATCCACCACACCATTCCGTTCGGCAATGAGCACGGCACGCTCATGGTGGTGCGGGACATCGCGACCCCGCTGGCCGCCTGCAAGGAAGTGGTGTTCTCGGTGGACGAGGGCGAAGGCGACAAGCTGCGGCGGCATTGGTACGACACCGATATCTGCCTCCAGCCGCCGGCGCATTGGCGCTGGGCCACCGCCGAACCGGCGGTGCCGCGCTGGGGCTATCTGCAGTAGAGGGTCGCGTTCGCGGGTCGGGGCCGCCCATTGCGTGTCCCGCCTGCATGTCAGTGCTTGCCCGGCGACGCAGCCCATCCTAACTCACGGGCCCGAACCATCTGACATGCCCTGAGAGAGATGAGCGACACCAGACACGCGCCGCCCTTTGCTGCGGGGTCCGACGCCGCCGCCGCGGCCGAGCCCGGCCCGGCCGAGAACGCGACCCCCGAGGAGCTGATGCAGGCGGCGTCCGCCCGCATCACGGCACTCGAGGCCGAGCGGGACGATTTCCGCGACCGCTGGATGCGATCCGAGGCCGAGATCGCCAATGTCCGCGCCCGCGGCCGCCGCGAGGTCGAGGAGACCCGGCAATACGCGGTGCAGAAATTCGCCAGCGACGTCGTCGAGGCGGCCGAAAATCTGCGCCGTGGCCTCGACAGCCTGCCGCCGCCGCAGGACGGCGAGCCGGAGATCGTCACCCGGCTGCGCGAGGGCCTGCGTGGCATCGAGCGCAACGTGGTCTCGGTCCTGGAGCGCAACGGCATCACCGGGCACGATCCGACCGGCGCCACCTTCGACCCCAATCTGCACCAGGCCATGGCCGAGCAGCCGTCCGAGGTGCATGCCCCGGGGACGGTGATCCAGTCCTGGACTTCGGCCTGGACGCTGAACGGCCGCCTGCTCCGGCCGGCGATGGTGGTCGTGGCGCGGGCGCCGGAAGGCGTGCAGCCGGCCGCCGCGGCACCGACCGCGGCCAATCTCAATCGAACCGTCTGAGCGAGGGACCTGACTGAGCGAGCGAAATGGCCGCGGCACCGGGCGCGGCCCTTGTCCGAAGCCCGGCGCCGCAATACATCCCTCACACCATCTCACCCTAGGGTTGCAGGCAGTGCTTCGGGCTGCCTGGAGCCGCTGAACAGGAGACCCAGATGAGCAAGGTCATCGGCATCGACCTCGGCACGACGAACTCGTGCGTCGCGATCATGGAAGGCAAGGACGTCCGCGTCATCGAGAACAGCGAGGGCGCGCGCACGACGCCGAGCATGGTCGCCTTCGCCGACAACGGCGAGCGCCTGGTCGGTCAGGCGGCCAAGCGCCAGGCGGTGACCAACCCGTCCAACACGCTCTATGCCGTCAAGCGCCTGATCGGCCGCCGCTACGACGACCCGATGGTCGGCAAGGACAAGGGTCTCGTCCCCTACCAGATCGTCCGCGGCGAGAACGGCGACGCCTGGGTCGAGGCGCGCGGCGAGAAGTATTCGCCGAGCCAGATCAGCGCCTTCGTGCTCGGCAAGATGAAGGAGACCGCCGAGGCCTATCTCGGCGAGAAGGTCGCCCAGGCGGTGATCACCGTCCCCGCCTACTTCAATGACGCGCAGCGCCAGGCGACCAAGGATGCCGGCCGCATCGCCGGGCTCGAAGTCCTTCGCATCATTAACGAGCCGACCGCCGCCGCTCTTGCCTATGGCATGGACAAGAAGCAGGGCGGCACGATCGCGGTCTACGATCTCGGCGGCGGAACGTTCGACATCTCGATCCTCGAGATCGGCGACGGCGTGTTCGAGGTGAAGTCGACCAACGGCGACACCTTCCTCGGCGGCGAGGATTTCGACGCCCGCGTCATCGACTACCTGGCCGAGGAGTTCAAACGCGACCAGGGCATCGACCTGCGCCGCGACAAGCTCGCCCTGCAGCGCCTGAAGGAAGCCGCCGAGAAGGCCAAGATCGAGCTCTCCTCCTCGAAGGAGACCGAAGTCAACCTGCCCTTCATCACCGCCGACGCCTCCGGGCCGAAGCACCTGGTGATGAAGCTGACGCGCGCGAAGCTCGAGAGCCTGGTCGATGACCTGATCACCCGCACGCTCGATCCCTGCCGCGCCGCGCTCAAGGACGCCGGCGTCGCGGCCAACCAGATCAACGAGGTGATCCTGGTCGGCGGCATGACCCGCATGCCGAAGGTGATCGAGACGGTGAAGTCCTTCTTCGGCCGCGAGCCGGCGCGCAACGTCAACCCGGACGAGGTGGTGGCGATCGGTGCCGCCATTCAGGGCGCGGTGCTGCGGGGCGACGTCAAGGACGTGCTGCTGCTCGACGTGACGCCGCTGTCGCTCGGCATCGAGACGCTGGGCGGCGTGTTCACCCGGCTGATCGACCGCAACACCACGATCCCGACCAAGAAGAGCCAGGTCTTCTCCACCGCCGACGACAACCAGCAGGCGGTGACGATCAAGGTCTTCCAGGGCGAGCGGGAGATGGCGGCCGACAACAAGTTGCTCGGCCAGTTCGACCTGATGGGCATCCCGCCGGCGCCACGCGGCGTGCCGCAGATCGAGGTCACGTTCGACATCGACGCCAACGGCATCGTCTCCGTCTCGGCCAAGGACAAGGCGACCGGCAAGGAGCAGCAGATCCGCATCCAGGCCTCGGGCGGCCTGTCGGAGGCCGACATCCAGCGCATGGTCAAGGAAGCCGAGGCGAATGCCGAGGCCGACAAGAAGCGCCGCGAGCAGGTCGAGGCGCGTAACCAGGCCGACGCCCTGATCCACCAGGTCGAGAAGAACCTGAAGGAGCATGGCGACCGCATCCCCGCCCAGGAGCGCGGCGAAGCCGAGGCGGCGATTGCCGCGGCCCGCTCCGCCATGGAGGGCTCCGACGCTGAGGCGTTGAAGCAGGCGACGGACCGGCTGAGCCAGTCGGCGATGAAGCTCGGCGAGGCGATGTACAAGGCGCAGGCCGAGGCCGGCCAGGCCGGGGCCGGCGCTCAGCCCGGCGCCGGCCCGCAGCAATCGGCCGGCACCGACGACAAGGTGGTCGACGCCGAGTTCGAGGAAGTGGACGAGAACAAGAAGAAGTCGGCCTGATGGCGACCGGCCGCTGCAACGCGGCCGGCCCGCATCCGGGTCTTCCGGCTTGACGGGCCGATCTCGCTTATCGACCGGCGGCGCCCGCGCTTCATCGAAGGCGGGCGCCGTTCGCATTCACGGCTCCTCGCTGCCGATGGCGGCCGAGGCCTGTCACAGCGCCTTCAGGCAGGGCTGATTACGAATGGCCAAGCAGGACTATTACGCGACGCTCGGGGTTGCGCGCGAAGCGAGCGGCGATGAGCTGAAGAAGGCCTACCGCAAGCTCGCCATGCAGTACCACCCGGACCGCAATCCGGGTGACGCGCGCGCCGAGGCGAAGTTCAAGGAAGTCAACGAAGCCTACGACGTGCTGCGCGACGAGCAGAAGCGCGCTGCCTATGACCGCTTCGGCCATGCCGCCTTCGAGGCCGGCGGCGGCGCCGGCGGGTTCGGTGGCTTCGGCGGGTTCGAAGCCGGCGGCGGACTCGGCGACATCTTCGACCAGATGTTCGGCGAGATGATGGGCCGCCGCGGCGGCGGCCGCGCCCGCACCGGCAACGACATCCGCGCCCAGGTGGAAATCGACCTCGCCGAGGCCTTCGCCGGTATCAAGACAACCGTCCGCTTCGCGACACGCGTTGCCTGCGAGGCTTGCAACGGCACCGGCTCGGAGGACAAGGACCGCGCCGCAAGCGCCTGCTCCACTTGCGGCGGCGCCGGCAAAGTGCGCGCGCAGCAGGGCTTCTTCGTCATCGAGCGGACCTGCCCGACCTGCGGCGGCGCCGGCCGCGTGATCCGCAACCCGTGCCGCATCTGCGGCGGCAGCGGCGTGACGGCGCGGGAACGCTCGCTGCAGGTGCAGATCCCGGCGGGCGTGGAGGACGGCACGCGCATCCGCCTCGCCGGCGAAGGCGAGGCCGGGCCGAACGGCGCGTCGGCCGGTGATCTGTACGTGCATGTCGCGATCCGGCCACACGAGATCTTTCAGCGCGAAGGCGCCAACATCTTCTGCCGTGTGCCGTTGCGCATGACACAGGCGGCACTCGGCGGCGAAATCGAGGTACCCTCGATCGACGGCTCCGCCGCCCGCGTCAGAATTCCCGCCGGCACGCAGACCGGTGAGCAGTTCCGGCTGCGCGGCAAGGGATTTTCCGTGCTGCGCAGCGCCGCGCGCGGCGACATGTACATCCAGGTGGCGGTGGAAACACCGCAACACCTGACGCGCCGGCAACGCGAACTGCTCGAGGAGTTCGAGGGAGAGGCGCAGGCGAATACCAACCATAGCCCGGAACACGAAGGATTCTTCGCCAAGGTGCGGGAGTTCTTCGAGGGGAAGGGCTGAAGGAAAGCTCGGGGCTTCGCCCCGAACCCCACCAGGGACGCTGTCCCTGGACCCTGCCAAAGGGCAGTCGCCCTTTGGAAACCCTTGACTGGGTCTTTGGCTAAGGGGGCGCGCCGAGGACGGCCCCATTGCCGCGGTTGCGCCCCCCCTCTGCCAAAGACCCAAACGAATGGATGTCCAGAAGGCGACTGCCTTCTGGCGGGGATGCAAG
>DATJSJ010000281.1:0-2652 GCA_035504175.1 Acetobacteraceae bacterium | reverse complement strand
CCCGCGATGGACGAACAGCTCGTCGCCTCGATCAAGGCCGTCGGCATTATTCAGCCGCCCTTCGTCACCCCGCACGACGGCGGCCTGATGGTGAAGATCGGCACCCGGCGCGTGAAGGGTGCGATCAAGGCCGACCTGCCGGTCATCGACGTACTGGTGGGCGATGCCGACGAAGCGACGGACGCCATGCGGGCGCTCGCTGAGAACGTGATCCGCGCATCGATGTCCAGCGTGGATATCTGGCGCAAGATCGACCAGCTCGAGTCCCTGGACTGGAATGAGCAGGCCATCGCTGACGCGCTGGCCCAGCCGGTGCGCACTGTCCGCCGCCTGAAGCTGCTGGCACACCTGCATCCACCGATGCTCGACGTGATGGCGCTCGGCAGCATGCCAAGCGAGGACCAGCTCCGCACCATCGCCGCCGCCTCGCGCGACGAGCAGGCACAGGTATGGAAGAAGCATCGGCCGAAGAAGGGCCAGACCGAGATCGCCTGGTACGACGTCGCCCGCGCGCTGGCGAAACGCCGCATGCCAGCTTCCGCCGCCAAGTTCGGCGACGACCTGGCGAAGGCGTACGGCATCGTCTGGGAAGACGACCTGTTCGCCCCGGCGGGCGAGGACAGTCGCTACACGACCAACGTCGAGGGGTTCTTCGGCGCCCAGCAGGAATGGCTGCAGAACAACCTGCCCGCGCGTGCCACGGTGCTGCCGGTGAACGACTACGGCCAGGGCCAACTGCCGAAGAAGGCCGAGCGCGTTTTCGGCAAGCCCGGCAAGGGCGACGTGATCGGCCATTATATCGACGAGCGCACCGGCGAGGTCGCGACGATCGCCTACCGGATGCCCGAGCCGAAGCAGCGGGCAAAAGCCGGAGCCGCAGCCACGCCGGACGCGACAGGCAACGGTGAGGATGGCGATGTATCCCTGCCAGCGCGGACACGGCCGGACGTGACGCAGAAGGGCATCGCCATGATCGGCGATCTGCGCACCGACGCGCTGCACCAGGCGCTCGCCGAGGGACCGATCGAGGATGACACGCTGCTTGGCCTGCTCGTCCTCGCCTTCGGCTGCGACAACGTTGCGGTGGATAGCGGCAGCGGCCACGGGAAGGAGGACCGACGGACGATCTGCCGGGCGATGACCGAAGGCGGTGTGCTGACGGCCGACCTCGACCTCCTGCGTCAGTCCGCGCGGCAGATGCTGATCGCCGTGCTGTCATGCCGGGACAACCGATCGCAGAGCGGCCCGTTCGCGCGGGTCGCCGGCGAGGCGATCGGTGCATCGCTCCGGCTGCCGAACATGGCGACCGAGGCATTCCTGGCGTGCCTGTCGCGGCGTGCGTTGGACACGGCGGCCAGGGATGCCGGGGTCAACATCGCGCCGCGCGCGAAGGATACCCGTTCCCGCATGGTGAGCCATTTCAAGGACGGCACCTTCGTCTATCCCGGCGCACTGTTCCGGCTGACCGCTGCCGAACAACTGGCCGTGGCAGAGCGAGCCGAGTCCGGTCACGGGTGGGTCGATCCATTGGACACTGGCACGGACGAAGACGAGGGTGATCCGGATTCCGATCCGGACGCCGGCGGCGAGGGTGACGATGCTGCCGGACTCGACGACGAACCGGCGGAACAGGAAGCCGCGTGATCCGACTGCGTGCGTGCCCCGGCTTCCCGCCGGGGCACGCATCGTCATTCCCGGGGGCCAGATCATGACTTACCTCGCCTTGAATGCTCAGGGTGCCAGGCGACCGCCGGCCGTCACGCCGGAATCGTCGGCTGCATGTCATCCGCTCGGCCGGCCGGCACTTGAATGGCACATCGCAGTGCGGCGCAGCCGCCTTGCCGCACTCGAAGCGGAGATGATCGCCGCATGCGAGACCGCGGCGATCGGCGCGAACGTGCCATGCGCCGCACGTGCTGATCGCGACGGCTGGGACCGCGCCACGTGGCATCGGTATCTCGCCGCGGCGATGCGGCTGGAAGCGGATTTTGGCCCGCGCATGCGCCATCTCCGGCGGCAGATCGCTCAGCTCGAACGGCTGGCCGCGTTGGGCCTCGGCGCGTGACCCCACGTCCCTGCCCCACCTCGGCGCTGATGGCTGCAACCGGCAACACGCCCCAGGCCAGCAGCGCGAAGGGCTGGAGCGCCATCTCGGCGGTGGACAGGTCAGCGCGCTCGCTCTTCCCCGGCGGAAGGCCGTGCGGGCCCTCGCTGTCGAGATGATCAGCGCGCCGGCCAGCTCCTCGCAACCTCATTGGGTGCCGGCGGCGGACAGCGTGGGTTCACCGACATAGGCACCGACGGCGCAGGTGGATGAGTCGCAGGCCCCTGTCGTTCAACGCGCTGTCGGACAGCCTGGCGACCGCTCTCTGTCGGCTGGTCGCGTCACGAGAGCCGTCGCATCGGGCACGGCCGGCGCGAGCGCAGGGCTGGTGACCACGCCCTGTTGCGGGGCGAGGCGGCCGGTTCTTCGGCATGCGTGGCCGGGTGTGGCTGCGGGACGCGGCGGGCTCCGCATTGGCAGGGCGGACGTTGCAGGTGATGGATGGCGATCTCGCGCCCCGCGCAGGGGTTGCCGGGTGCTGTGTCGGCATCGCCCCCTCGGATGCGTGCGGTTTGGGCCGGGCGCCGGCCGCGGCAAGCCCCGCTCCG
>DATJSJ010000280.1:0-15378 GCA_035504175.1 Acetobacteraceae bacterium | reverse complement strand
TCGCGAGCCGAGCGCCTGCCATGCGGCCTGGCGGAAGAATGGCTCGGACGTGCCCCATCCCGCATAGATCGTGGCGAACGCGCGCAGGCCCGCGACGGGCGGCCGGTCGTAGAAGCCCTGCCGGAAGTCCGGGTCCAGCTCCAGGGCCCGGCGCAGCGCCAGAAGGAATACCTTGTTGTAGTTCGCGGTGCGTGCCGATCCGGCGATCGGGCACGCGGCCTGCACCATGTCGGGAAACTGGCATGCCCATTCGAACGTCTGCGCCGCGCCCATCGACCAGCCGGCGACGAGGCGCAGTCGATCGAGTCCGAGCCTCTCCGTGATCAGGGCATGTTGCAGCCGGACATTGTCGTGAATGGTCACGTGCGGGAACCGTCCGCGCTCATGCGGTGCCGGCGTATTGCTCGGCGAGGACGAGGTGCCGCTGCCGAGGAGGTCGGTGAGGATCATGAAATACTTGTCAGGATCCAGCGCCCGACCCGCGCCGACCATGAACATTTCGGTATCGTGGCTGGTGCCGCTGTACCAGCTCGGGACGAGGACCGCGTTCGTGCGGGCGGAATTGAGTGTGCCCAGGGTGCGATAGGCGAGCCGCGCCGCCGGCAGCACGCCGCCGCGCTGCGTCTGGAAGTTCCGCTTTTCGAAGAACTGATCTTCATCCATCGCCCGATCCTTTCCGCCGACGCTGTCGCGACCGTCGCCAAACTGCGAGTGTGACTCGCAACCCGCGCCGTTCCAAGTCTGCCGCTTAGGATCGCGCCGCGGAAACGGCTCCTGGCGGATGGCGACGTCCGGCGACGGCCATCGGGGATCGTCGCGTATTGCAGGGACGCCCTGGCGCGAGCAAGCTGGCGCCTCGATCAGGCATGATTCCTGCAAGCCGGGCGGTGACGCCGGGCGACGACGCTGTGGGTGTCAGCCACGAGGCGGGGCGCGGAAGGAGACCACAGTGACGACCCATGAGCCGACACGGCGCAACCTTCTTCTGACCGCCGGGATGGCGGCGGCCGCAGGCGCGATCCCTGGCGCCGCGCGCGCCGCGGACAGCGGCGGCACCCTGATCTGGGGCATGCCGGCCGAAACCGACATCCTCGATCCGCATGCGACCGGCGGCTGGGACACCTATCAGATCACCTACCAGATCTTCGAGGGCCTGGTGAAGGAGGACCTGACCAAGGCCGACGTGCCGACGCCGCCGCTCGTGCCGGGGCTGGCGACATCCTGGACCATTTCGCCCGACGGCACGGTCTACACGTTCAAACTGCGCCCGGGCGTGAAATTTCACGACGGCACCCCGTTCGATGCCGCCGCCGTCAAGTTCAACTTCGAGCGGTTCTGGGACGAGTCGTCGCCGAATTTCTACCAGAAGGCAAAGTCGTTCTGCATCGCCTACACCAGGTGGATCAGAGCCTTCGACGTGATCGATCCGATGACGGTACGGGTGACGCTGACATCACCGAACTACCAATGGCTGCGGCAGGGACTGCAAAGCTACGGCCAGCCGCTCATGATCAGCCCGGCGGCCGTGAAGCAGTACGGCAACGCCGGCATCGCACTGCATCCGATCGGCACCGGCCCGTTCCGGTTCATCCAGCGGGACCACGGCGTCAAGACCGTCATCGAGCGCAATCCCGATTACTGGGGCCGGAAGGCCAAGCTTGACCGCGTGATCTTCCGGCCGCTGCAGGATCCGGCGACGCGCGTCAACGCGCTGCAGGATGGCGAGATCCAGATGATCACCACGCCACCCTGGGACGAGATCCCCCGTCTCGTGAAGCAGGGCTTCGTGCTGTCGACCAACAAAAACGTGCCTTACATAAACTTCCTGTACCTGAACATGAAATTCAAGCCGATGCAGGACGTGCGCGTGCGCCGGGCGATCAACATGGCGATCGACCGGGAGGGCATCGCGCGCGACATCTATCGCGGCACCGGCCGCGCCGAGTACGGCATGCTGTCCCCGGGAACCGACGCGTACGACCCGGCTTTCAGGAGCTACAAATACGACCCCGACGCGGCGAAGAAGCTGCTGGCGGAGGCGGGCTACCCGAACGGCTTCAAGATGGTCTACCAGCTGCCGCAATACGGCACCGGCGAGGTCGTCGAGACCTGGATCCAGCGCAACCTCAAGGCGATCGGCGTCGACGCCGAGATGCGCAAATACGAATGGGTCACCTATATGGGCCTCTGGGCCAAGGGGATGTCGGCGGACGTGGGCATGAACGAGATCGGGTGGGGCATGTCCACGCCCGCCTGGATCAACATCGTCGTCAGCTGCAGCAGCTGGTCGCCGAACGGCGAGAACTCCGGGTGGTACTGCAACAAGCAGGTCGACGAGCTGCTGGATGCGGCGCTCAAGGAGCCGGACGCGGTGAAGATGAAGGCGTTGTACCAGAAGGCCAACCGCCTCATCATGGATGATGCGGCCTATGTTCCCTATGTCGACGACATGCAGCCGGTGCTTCTGGCAAAGACCGTGAAGGGCTTCGTCAATCCGCCGGAGGACTGGTTCGACCTCTCGACCGTCTGGATCGGCTAGGCGTTCCTTCAGCGCGGGAAGCCCCCCACCGGCGTGTCGCGATTCCTCATCAGCCGCCTCGGCTCCGTCATTCCCGTGATGTTCGGCGTCTCGGTGGTGGTGTTCCTGCTGATGCAGTTGGCACCCGGCGACGTCGCCACCGCGTTGCTCGGGCCGCAGGCGACCGTCGCCGCGAAGGAGGCGCTGCGCCACGCGCTCGGCCTCGATCGCCCGCTGCCGGTCCAGTACGGCGTCTGGCTGACGCACGCCGTCCGGGGCGACTTCGGCGTATCGATCGCGACGCAGGAACCGGTGATGGATCTGGTGCTGCCGCGATTCCTCAACACCCTCGTGCTGACCTTCTCAAGTCTGCTGCTGGCGATCCTGATCGGCTATCCGGTCGGGATCTTTGCCGCGCTCCGGTCGCAGACCGTGTTCGATCGCGGCGCCATGGCGGTGACCCTGCTGCTTGGCAGCACGCCGCCATACTGGCTCGGCCTGCTGCTGGTCCTGCTGTTCGCGCTGCGTCTGCACTGGCTGCCGGTGTCGGGGATGTACGACATCGCCGGCAATGGCGGCCTGGGGGATCTGCTCCGGCACCTGATCCTGCCGGCGATCACGACGGCGCTGGGCCCCGCCGCGATCATCACCCGCATGGTCCGCGCGTCGGTGCGCGACGCGCTGTCCCGGCCGCATGTGCGTGTGGCGCGAGCGAAAGGCCTTCCCCGCCGCCGGCTGCTGCGCCGGCATGTACTTCGCAACGCGCTGCCGCCGGTGATCACGATCACCGGCCTGCAGCTCGGCTACCTCGTCGGCGGCGCTCTGCTGACCGAGGTGGTGTTCGACTGGCCCGGACTGGGCTCGCTTCTCTACACGTCGATCACCGCACGCGACCTGCCGGTCGTGCAGGCGACGACGCTGCTGATCGGACTCTGCTTCGTGCTGGCGAATATCGTGGTCGACCTGATCAACGTGCTGCTCGACCCACGCTTGCAGGAGGGGTGAGCCATGGATGCGCTCACCTCGACCGCGGTGGCGTCAAGGGGAAGGCCGCGCCACTGGCGTCTTGCGGCCTTCGCGCGCGATCGCGCCGCGGTCCTGTCCGCGGCCCTGCTGCTGGTGGTGGTCGTCGCTTGCATCGCCGCCCCGTTGATCACCAGCGTCGGGCCCTACGCCGCCGACGATTCGCTGCGCTACGCCTCACCCCTCACGAGCGGCTATCTGCTCGGCACGGATCAGCAGGGACGCGACGAGCTGGCACGGCTGCTCTGGGGCGGCCGCGTTTCATTGGCCGTGGGCGTGGTGCCGACGCTGTGCGCCAGTGCCATTGGTCTCGCGCTCGGGATGGCTGCCGGCCTGGCGCGGGGACTCCTCGACGGTATCATCATGCGGACACTGGACGTGCTGTTCGCCTTTCCCATCGTGCTGTTCGCGATCGCGCTCGCCGGCGCCATGACGCCGGGGATCAACACCGAGATCATCTCGATCACGATCGTGCTGATTCCGTATATCGGACGGCTGGCCCGCACCGCGGCGATGGAGGTGGCGGCGATGCCGTATATCGAGGCGGCGCGCGCTGCGGGCGGGTCCCCGCTGGAGATCGCGCGGCGCTATGTATTTCCGAACGTGCTCAGCCCGGTGCTGGTCTACGCGACGACCCTGATGGGGCTGATGATCGTCGTCGGATCCGGGTTGAGCTTTCTCGGGCTCGGCGTTCAACCGCCGACCGCGGATTGGGGTGCGATGGTGGCCGACGGCCGCATCGTCCTCAACATCGCCCCTCATGTCACGCTCATTCCCGGCATCGCGATCCTCGCCGTCTCACTGGCGTTCAACTTCCTGGGTGACGGATTGCGGGATGCCCTCGACCCGCGCACCGGCCGGCGGTCACGCGCCGCATGACGAACGATGCGATGACCACCGATGCCGTAACCAGCGATCCCGTGACCGGCGATGTGGTACTCGAGGCGCGCGCGCTGCGCACACGGTTCGGCTCGGCCGATGGCGGCCTGGTTGCGGTCGATGGCGTGAGCTTCGCCCTCCGGCGCGGCCGGACGACGGCGATCGTCGGGGAATCCGGTTCGGGCAAATCAACGGTCGCCCTGTCGCTGCTCGGACTGATCGAGCCGCCGGGCCGCGTCATCGGCGGGGAGGTGCTGTATGAAGGGCGGGACCTGACGCTTCTCTCCGAGGCGGCGCTGCAGGCGATCCGCGGTGCCCGCATCGGCATCATCTTCCAGGATCCGCTCAGCTCCCTCAATCCCGCCTTGTCGATCGGCAGCCAGATCGCGGAAACCATCCTGGCGCACGAGGCGGTATCGCGCGCTGAGGCGAACGAGCGAGCGGTCGAGTTGCTGACGCATGTTGGCGTGGCAGATGCGGCGCGCCGTGCGGCGGACCGCCCGCACCATTTCAGCGGCGGCATGCGACAGCGGGTGCTGATCGCCGCCGCCATTGCCTGCCGCCCGGAGATCATCATTGCCGATGAGCCGACCACGGCTCTGGACGTGACGGTACAGGCGAAGATCCTGCGCCTGCTGCACGATCTGCAGCAGGAGATGTCGGCGAGCCTGCTGCTGATCACGCACGATCTGGGCGTGGTCGCGGCGATGGCGGATGATGTCGTAGTCATGTACGCTGGCAGGGTGGTGGAATGCGCCGACGTCGACACGGTGTTCCACGCGCCACGGCACCCCTACACGCGGGCGTTGCTGTCCTGCATGATGGGAATCGAGGGCAGCCGGACCGCGCCACTGACCCCCATCATGGGCGCGCCGCCCGACCTTCGCGCCCCGCCTCCGGGCTGCCGCTTCGCACCGCGCTGCCCCGATGCCACGGACGCCTGCTCGAGCTGGAGCGCGCATCTGCTGCGCCGCTCGGCGACACACTCCGTCGCGTGCCGGCGGGTCGACGAGCTTTCAGCGCGTGACTGAGCCGCTGCTCCGCGCCGGCGGCCTGGCCAAGCGGTTTGCCGCCTCCGGCCGGTGGCCGTTCCGTCGCCGCTCCGTGCATGCGGTGACCGGCGTGAGCTTCACGCTGGACCGCGGCGAGACGGTCGGCCTGGTCGGCGAAAGCGGCTGTGGCAAGTCGACCCTGGCGCGGCTGGTCCTGAACCTGATCACGCCCGACGTCGGCATCGTCACGATCGATGGCCAGCCGTTCACCCATGCCTCGCGCCGGCAGCAGCGGCGATTGCGGCAACGGATCCAGGTCGTGTTCCAGGATGCGCTGTCATCGCTCAACCCGCGGATGACGGTCGGGATGAACATCGCCGAGCCCTTGCGGCTACAAGGGATTGGCGATGCAGCACGGCACCGGCAATCGGCGCTGCAATTGCTTGAGGCCGTCGGACTCCGCGCGGACGATGCCGACAGCTATCCGCACGAGTTCTCGGGCGGCCAATGCCAGCGCATCGCCATCGCCCGCGCGCTGGTGCTGGAACCGGACATCATCGTCTTCGACGAGGCCGTCTCCGCGCTCGATGTCTCGATCCGTGCCCAGATCCTTCGCCTGATCCTCGATCTGCAGGAGCAACGAGGCCTGTCCTACATCTTCATTTCGCATGACCTTGGCGTCGTCCGGCGCATGTCGGACCGGATCGCGGTGATGTATCTCGGCCGCATCGTCGAGATCGGGCCGGCCGAGCGGATCTGCCGAACGCCGCGGCATCCCTATACGCAAGCCCTCCTCCGCGCGATCCCGATCGCCGATCCGCGCCGGATGCGCGTGGGCGATCTCGGCCTGGCCGAGGGTGAGGCACCGAGCGGGATCGCAACGCCTTCGGGCTGCGCGTTCCACGATCGTTGTCCCCGTCGGATGCCGCGCTGCGCGTCGGAGAGCCCGCTGCTGCGAGAGCTTGCCGCGGGTCACGCCGCAGCCTGCCACTTTGCCGAGGACTGACGCGATCTGCCGCCGCGGCACGGCATTCGACCGGCTCGCATCCCGGATACGCGGCTGGACGTCAGGGATCAGTCGGCCGCCTGCTTCGTTGCCATGTGCTGGCCGAGGCGCGGCATCACCTGCTCCGCGATGAGCCGCATCGAGCGGCGATGCAGATCCGGCTTGTCCCAGTCCTTATGCGTGACGAGCAACGTGCCGAACCAGCCGATCTCGTCCACCAGCGCCACCAACTGGTCGAGCACGCGCTTCGGGCTGCCGGCGATCAGCATCATCTCGAGCATCTTCGGCACCGTCAGCGCGGCATCCGGCATCGTGTCATCGGGCTTGAATATCTTGGTCATTTTGTAGGTGGCGAGATTGTCGCGCAGGTATCGGTAGTACCAGCCCGGGCTGCATGTCTCGTCGGCCAGGTACTCCGTCGCCTGCGCGTCGGTGTCAGTGCAGAGGATGCTGCGCGCCACCCGCCATAGGGCGCGGTCGGGCCGGCGCCCCGCCTGTGCCGCGCCCGCCGCATAGGCATGCCAGTGGCTCAACACCTGGTTGGCGGGGGTGAAATTGGCGGAGACGAGGCCCCAGCCGCGCTCGCCCGCCAGCCGCGCGGTGGACGACGCCGGGCTCATCGCCGAGACGGCGAGCGGCGGAAACGGCTTCTGGTAGGGCTTCAGCATCGGCCCGATGCCGAGATGTGGCTGCGCCTGCTTGTCCACCACGACGTCCCAGTGTTTGCCGTGGATGCGATAGGGCAGATCCGACCGCCAGATCTCGTGGATGATGTCGATCGCCTCAACCATCATCTCGCTGCGGTTCTTCTCGAAGGTCCCGAACAGCTCGAAGTCGGAGCCGAGACCGCCGGGTCCGACGCCCATGATGTAGCGGCCTTCGGCCAGGTGATCGAACAGCGCGACGTTGCCCGCGACCTGCGCCGGGTGGTGCTGCGGCAGGTTGATCACGCCGGTCCCGAAGGCGATCCGCTTCGTCACCGGGACGAGACTCGCCATGAACTGCAGCGGATCGGGGATCGGCTCCGTCTTGCAGGAGTAGTGCTCGCCGACCCAGGCCTCGTCGTAGCCGAGCTGATCGGCGAGCAGGATCGCCTCCCGGTCTTCCTTCAGCACCGCGAGGTAATCGCGACCGGGGTCGTGCAGCGGCATCATGAAAAGCCCGAGACGCATGGTCGCTTCCTCCGAGGTTTGGCGGCCGTCCGGCAAGCGGCCACATCGCGCGGCATCCTAACGCGGGACGCCGGCGTGTGTGCGCATCGTTTGCGGCCGGGGCCATGGTATTCTTTCCGCTGCGTCAAGGCGACCGTGTTGCCGCGCCCCGACCGGCCCGACGCATGCCCTCAACTCTCCTCCGCCTGGCCGCCCGTGACGCGGCTCAGCACCAGTGCCACCAGGATGATCCCGCCATATACGGCGTCGATCCAGAAGGCCGGGATTTCGGCGAGCGTCAGCACGTTCTGCAGAATGCCGAGAAGCAGCACGCCGGTGAGGGCGCCGAGCAGCCGCCCCTTGCCGCCGTTGAGGCTAATGCCGCCGATCACGGCCGCCGCGAACACGTAAAAGATCATGTTCTGGCCTTGGCTCGGCACGACCGAGGCGATCCGGCCGGTGAGCATGAGCCCGGCAAGCGCGGCCAGCATGCCGGCGACGATGAACGTGCCCCACAGCACCCGTTCGACGCGGATGCCGCCGACGCGCGCCGCCTCGGCATTGCCGCCGATCGCATACAAGGCGCGGCCAAGCCGGTGAAAGCGCAGGAACAGCCCGAACGCCAAATAGAGGATGGCGGCGACCCAGATCGACACCGGAACGCTCGCCCACTTGCCGGACCCGAGATACAGATAGCCGTCCGGAAGGTCGAACAGCGTCTTGCCGCTGGTCGTGCCGAGTTGTGCGCCGCGCAGCAGGATCAGCATGGCCAGCGTGACGATGAAGGCGTTCAGTCGCAGCCGGACGATCAGGAAGCCGTTGACCGCGCCGACGACGGCGCCGGTGAGCAGCACCACCGCGATCGCCAGCCGCCAGTCAAGCCCGATCCCGGAGCCGCCGACTTCGACGTTCCTGATGATCAGCCACGCGCCGAGCATCGGCGCCAGTCCCACCACCGATTCGAGCGACAGATCGAAGCGCCCGGCCAGCAGCACCAGCGTCTCGGCGATGACGACGACCGAGAGCTCGGACGACTGCTGCAGGATGTTCAGGAGATTGTCGACGGTCAGGAATGCGTTCGAGACGAGCGCGCCGATCACGACCGCCAGCACGATCGCGGGGACGAGCGTCAGTTCGCGCAGGCCAAGCAGCGGCAGGCGCGACAGCAGCGGCGCCGGCCGGCCGCTCAGAGCCTCAGCCGGTTCGCTCGTCATGTCCGATCCCCTCGATCGCCGCGACCAGCGCCTCGCTGTCCCAGCCGGCGGTGAATTCGCGCGTGAGCCGCCCCTTGAAGATCACCAGCACCCGGTCGCAGACCGCCAGCTCGTCCAGCTCGTCAGAGATGATCAGCACGGCCGTGCCGCCGGCCCGCGCCCGCTCGACGATCCCGAACAGCGCCTCCTTCGAGGCGATGTCGACACCCTGCGTGGGATAGTGCAGCACCAGCACCTGCGGTTCGGAGGCGAGCGCCCGCGCCATCACCGCCTTCTGCTGGTTGCCGCCGCTGAGTTCCTTGATCGGCTGCGCGACGGAGGTGGCGACGATCTGCAGCGAACGGACCATGCGCATCGCCGCGTCCTGCTGCCGCGCCGGCACGATCACGCCGGCGGGACCGAGCCGGTCGGCGATCGTCATGGTCATGTTTTCGGCGATCGGCAGCAGCGGCACGATGCCGCGGGCGTGGCGATCGCGCGGCACGGTGCCGACGCCCTTGCGCTGCGCATCGCGCACATCGCTCCGACGGAGTTCGGTCCCCGCGACCGCGATGCCGCCGGCGTCGGGTGCGATCAGCCCGGTGATCGCGTCGCCGATCTCACCCTTGCCGGAGCCCGCAAGCCCGGCGAGCCCGACGCATTCGCCCGCGCCGACCCGCAGGCTGATATCGGCGGCAGTTCCCGCGATCGTGACGCCGCGCAGCTCGAGCGCCGGCTTCGCCGCAATGGATGCAGACGCCACGCGTCCGGGTGCCAGCGATGCGCGGCCCGCCTCGCCCACCATCGCCGCGACGACGCGCTCCTTCGGCATCGCGGCCAGCGGTCCTTCCGCCACCACGCGGCCGTCGCGCAGCACCGTCACGCTGCGGCAGACTTCGTAGATCTCTTCGAGATAATGGGAGATGTAGAGGAACGTGACACCGGTGCGCTGCAGGTGTGCGATGCGGTCGAACAGCCGCCGCACCTCGCGCCCTTCGAGCTCGGCGGTCGGCTCGTCCAGGATGATGAAGCGGGCGCCCTGGATCAGCGCGCGCGCGATCTCGACAATCTGCCGCTGCTCGACAGTGAGGCGGGCGCATTCCTGCTCGACGTCCAGCTCCATGCCCCACCCGGCGAGCACGCGCTCGGCCTCGCGCCGCACCGCACCCCATCGGATGAGGCCGAGCGGTCCGGTGGGCTGGCTGTTCAGCAGCAGGTTCTCGGCGACGGTCAGCGTCGGCACCAGCGTGGATTTCTGGTAGACGCAGGCCACCCGATCGCGCCATTTCTGCCGCTCGGCAAGGCCGGGTGCGTCCGCGCCGCCGAAACGGACGCGGCCGGAGTCCGGCGCGAGCATTCCGGTCAATACCGCGACCAGCGTCGATTTGCCGGCGCCGTTGCGGCCGACGAGTGCCCGTGAATCGCCCGTCGGGACGGCCACGGAGACGTTCGTCAGCGCCTGGCTTCGGCCGAAGCGCTTCGAGACGGCAATGACCTCGGCGATGGCGGCCCCGGCCGCGTCGGCAGTATCCGGGGCCGCCGCCTCACCACGCATCCTGACCGCGCCGTCGACTGGCGTGAGGCGTCAGTGCTTCACGCTGTTCGCCCACAGGCTCGGATCATCGACATTGGCCTTGGTCACGATGGGCGCGGGCAGCATGTCCATCGGGTTGCCGTTGAACATCACGATGCGGCTGTCGTGATCGGTCGGGCCGGGCGCGAACGTCTTTCCGGCCTCGGCGCCTTCGAGGTAATAGAGGCCCCATTTCACGTAGAGATTGAGCGGCTGGGAGATCGCGGCGTCGAGATAGCCGTCGCGGATCTTCTCGTGCGCGAACGGCGTGCCGTCGATGCTGACCAGGAAGATATGCCCCGGTTCGCCGACCTTCTTGAGCTTGCCGGCGGTCTTCAGCACGTTCAGCACGCCGGGAAGCATCACCGCGTCGCTTTGCATGTAGATCGCACCGAGATCCGGCGTCGAGGTCACGATCGTCTGCGCGATCGCAGCGGCCTTCTCGGCCTGCCAGTAGGTTGGCTGCTGGATCACCTTGATGTTCGGAAAATCCTTCTTCATGCAGTCGGCGAACCCGCTGGTGCGATCGCGCCCGTTCAGTGTGGCCTGATCGCCCATCAGCGACAGCACCACGCCCTTGCCGCCAAGCGCCTTGCCGGTCAGAGCGCAGGCGTCGGCGCCCATGCGGATGTTGTCCGCCCGCACCACCATCACCGCCTTGCCGCTGGCCGGGCCCATGTCGATCGCGACCACCGGCACATGCTTGCTGGCCGCGAAGTGGAGGGCCGGCACGATCGCGTCGCTGTCGCGGGCGACCATGATGATGCCCTGCGCGCCTTCCGAGATCAGGTTGTGAAAATCGACGATCTGCTTGCCCGGATCGTTCGCCGCGTTGGCGACCGGCAGCGTCTTCAGCCCCGCGGCCTTCGCCTCGGAGATCACCTTGTCGGCCTGGATCACCTGGAAGGGATCCTGCAGGAACCCGGTTGAGTAGCCGAGCGTGAATTTCTCCTGCGCGCGGGCGGGCGTGAACGCCAGACCGAGCGTGACGCCGGCGACGGTCGCGGCCGCCGCGGCTCGCACGGCGAAACGGCGGACACCGATGCTCATGGTTGCCTCCCTGTTTTGGATTTATGGTTCGTCGCTGGATCGACCGGGAAGGCTGTGCCCGGGCTCCGGCCGGAGTCAAGCCACCGGCGTCAGGATGGTGTCCCGCACGGCAGCGGCGCGCGCGGCCGGCTTTCCGGGACAGCAGCATCGCCTCGCAAAGCCCGGCGGGACCATCGGGAAAAGGCGATCTCCTCATCGATCTGCGTCGGCATGACGCCGCGGACGCCACCGATCTCGCGGAACTCGGCAAGCGTGATCCGGATCGGATCGCGGAAGGCAATGTCCGCAGCTGTGGTGGAAATTCCCTGACCAGATCGGTCTGGGCGGCGATGGTAGTCGGATCGGCTGGCCGGGGTCGGGTTGCGGCGCTTCACCCGAGAGCGACGAAGAGCACCGGCAAAGCGGACGAGAAACAGCGCGCGATCGTGCGCTGCGGAAGGGTCTGCACCGCACGCGCGGCTCAGCCGCCTGACCTCAGCCGTGGTCAACGCCGCCGAGCGAGCGCCGGCATCCCGTCCTTCCGAGCGATCCCGCGAAAAGTCGTGAGGGCGTCTCCAGGCCCGTGGCGCGGGGATCCTGCACGAAGAGGTTCAGCAGATCGTCGGTACTGCGACCAGCGGCGAGGTGCGCAGAATGCGGCGCTGGCCGAGCTGCAGGCCGAGCGGGGCCTCGGCCAGGGTGGCCGTCGTTGCCGTCCCGGTGGACCCGGTGGTCGTCGCGGCCCGCGCCGCGGCCGTGGCGCCGGATGGGGAGGCCGCGCCCGCGGCAAAGGTTGGCCCGTGAACCGGTCCGGGCAGCACCTCGACCGCCAGCACGCTCAGCGGTGCAGTGCGCGACAGGCCGATTGTGGACAGCAGCAATTCGACCTGCGTTTCCTCGAACGTCGCAGAGCCCTGCGGCAGGGCGCTGGAGCCGGGGACGAGAGTCCCCTGCCCTGTGGGAAGCAGCGTGCCGGATTGCTGCGTCAGCAGCACGTTTCGTCGCGACGCGCCATCGGTTTGCGTGACTTGCGTGTAGAGCATGAACCAGAGCGCGGTCTGGGGATCGCCGTATGCCGCGCTGAGCTGCGGCAGGTTGTCGAGCAAGGTCACCGCATAGGGTGCGGTGACGGTGATTCCGGTGCTGTTGCGGACCACCGCGCAGGTCAGGCGCGGTGACGGGTGTTGGATGCCTGCCAGACGCAGCGGCCGGCCGAACCGGCCTTGCGCCGTGGACCATTTCGGCTGGGTCGCATTGTCGGGAGTCGCATGCCCGACGCGGAACTCGTAGGTCCAGAAGCCGAACATCTGCAACGCGTCCTGCGTCAGGCCCGGCGGCAGTGGCAGCAGGAAATGCACGCCGTCCGGACCCGAGATGGCGGGGCTGGCGGGCGTCAACTCCGTCATCGCGTCCAGCCCGCTTTCGTCGGAATCCTGACCGGCGAAGATGGCGCGCACCGGCTCCGGGTCGATCGCCAGGGGCGGCTCGGCGACCAGCGGCAGCTCCGTCGGCGGCAGCAGTGTGCCGGCCAGCAGCGGGTCGGGGCCGTAGGCGAGAATGCGGCCGAAATAGGCGTCGTCGTTGGTATCGGCGACCGGCGCGTCGAACTCGACCCAGAGATACCGGTCGCGCAACTGCGTGCTGGAATAGTCGGAGGCGGGGACGTACGGGCTTTCGGCGATGCCGGTGGCAACGACTTTCGGCGTCTGCGCCGGCGGCGTGGTGATCGGCAGCCGCAAGCTGCTCCAGCTCTGCGTCAGCGCCGGGGCGGAGGGGAAGTCGGCGGTGATCGAATACTGCGGGTTCAGCACGTCCGGAAATGCACCCGGCGCGGGCTGGGCGCTGATCGCATCGAGGAAGATGAGCCGTGTGTTCGTGCGGTCGGCCCGATTGGCCGAAGCGCCGAGCGCCGGTGGTGCCACCACGCCGGGAAACGGCATCGTGCCGATCGCAGGTCCGCCGCGATCGCGGAACACCGACAGCGCCGGACTGGCGAAGCCGTCCCACGTCCAGTCGCGCGACAGTTCCAGCGTGAGCGCCACGATCCAGTGGCCGAGCAGCTCGTTGGCGTTGGCGAATGTCAGCGTGCTACGGTCGGGCGCGAGCGTGCAGCGAAGCGCGCCGGAACTGCCGAACACCGCGCGCACGCCGGGAGGCGCCGCCAGGGTCAGGCCGTTCGACGTCAGGCCGAAAGACTGCGCCACCAGTGCCGGCAGATCGCCGCCATATGGCTGGAGGTAGCAGGCGCGCAACTGCTGGGCCGCTATGCCGCGGAATAGATTCGCCTCGGTCGCGTTCTCCATCCGGGTGGTGAAATCGGAGTACGGGCCGACCGGCGGCGTCGGTGTACCGAAGTAGTTGGGGTTGTCGATTTCGCTCGGCCTGAGCCCGCAGATAGGTTGCAAACGAATGCGGATGTCGCGCGCTGTCGGGATCGGCAGCTTGGTCGCGTTGTTTGCCGGCAGCGCCATGCTGCCGATGTCGGGCACGTCGATGTACGACAGGGCGAGCGTGACCGCCGGACTGGCGCCAGTCGGGAAGTTCTCGGTCACGGAATAGACGATGCGCCACTTCGTCCCGTCCAGGTCGCCCGGCAAGCTGCCCTGCGCGCCGGTGTCGTGGTCCGGGATCGCGGCCTCGACGATGACCTTGAACTGGGTGACATCGGGATCGGGCACGCCGGCCGACCATCCGCCGGCGAAAGCCGCGTTGACGAGCGCGGTGAGCGAGGCGCCCTGGAACGTGGCGGGGCTGACGCCAGCGAAGATCGCCTCCGGATAGCCGAGAAGCGGCGGCCGCACCACGAGCTTGGCGATCGCGCGCGCAGAGGGGGGAGTTCGCGCGTGCGTGGGCGCGCGCGTGGCGGTGACTTGCAGCGCTTTCGGCGGGATGTAGCGGCGGAACGCCACGGTGGCGATCGGTGCGAGACCGGGATGGACCGGCTGCTCGTTGACCGCAGGGCCGCCGCCGCTCAGATCGACCAGCCGGACACGGAAGTCGTAGCTCTGGCCGTACTGCGGCGGCGTTGGCAGGTTCGCCGGCCGCAGCGAGGTGCTCGGCAAGGGCGTGTTTTCACTGTTGCCGCTCGGCTGCGCCTTATCCGGCGGATTGAGCTGGCTGATCGTCGGATCGTCCGCGACCAGGCTGGTGCCGCGCCATGCGGTGAAATACAGCGGGAGCCAGGGCGTGGCGATATTCGTTGTCGATCCGCCATCGGCCGGGCGGACCGGAGCTGGCGTGATGAACAGCTCCGCGTTCGCCGGCAAGGGCGTGGTGCCCGTGCCGGGGTTGGTTTGCGAGAATGGCAGGCTGCCGGAGACGGCGCACAGCGACTGCCAGGCGTTGGCACCGGACGGCGACACGTCCACCCGATAGCCAACCACGCCAAGCGGCGATTCCGGCTGGGTGGTCTTCCGGTACGCGCGGTCGTGCAGCAGACCGAGCTGCCGATTGAGCCAGATGGTGACCTGTTCGTCGTCCCAGCCGAGCTGGATGCCGGCTTCCGCGGCCGGGGCCATGCCCTCGGTGCTGCCGGTCGCGGTATCGACGGTCGGCGGCTGATGCGCATGCACGACCTGCGCGAAGCCGTCGTCGTAAGTCTGCGCCTCCCCATCCGGACTCGGATCGTCGGGGCTGTTGGGACTGGAGAGAGACGGCTGGGGCGACGGTACGACCGGGAACAACGTCGCCGCAAACACCCGTCGGCTCGAATTCAGCGCCGGGAGGCGGGCGGCGTAGCTACGCACCTTGTCGGGGTGCGCGGGGTCGGTTGCATCGGCGGCAAACGGGTTGGTCGCGACACTCGTGTCGATCACGAAGTGGATCCACGACGTATCCTGCAGCAGCGACGGGTCGATGGCGACAGTGGTGCTGTACAGAAATCCGCAGGCCTGCGCGAGCAGCGGCTGGCGCAGGATGTAGGAGACGATCTGCCCCCAGGCGATCGTCTTCGGCAGCGGCGGCGGCTTGGTCTGGTTGGCCGGCGCCTGCGCCCGGAGCGCGCAGCCGTAACCA
>DATJSJ010000279.1:0-3467 GCA_035504175.1 Acetobacteraceae bacterium | reverse complement strand
GAGGCTTCGTCGGCGACCAGCGCGATGCGCCCGACGCCCTCGGCCGCGAGCTGGCGCGCGATGCCGGCGGCGGTCGGCGCGCCCTCGGCCGGCTGGCCGCCGGTCATCGCCACCGCATCGTTGACCAGGATCTTGAAGGTGACGCGTGTGCCGGCGGCGAGCGCCTGGCGCACGGCGAGGATGCCGGAATGCTGCCAGGTGCCGTCGCCCATGTTGACGAACAGGTGCGGCACGGTGGTGAAGGGCGCGAGCCCGACCCAGGGCACGCCCTCGCCGCCCATCTGGCAGAAGCCGCGCGTGGCGGGCGTGGTTTCCAGCGCCATGATGTGGCAGCCGATCCCGGCCATCGCATGGCTGCCCTCGGGCAGCCGGGTCGAGCTGTTGTGCGGGCAGCCGGCGCAGAAGATCGGCGCGCGCGGCAGCAGGCCCGCGACCGGCTCCGGCGCCGGCGGCGCCGGCGGGTCGGCGACCGGCACGCCCTGGCCGCGCAGGAAGCGCGCCAGCGCGGCGGCGAGCGGTGCCGGCGCCAGCTCGCCCACCTCGGAGACCAGTGGCAGCCCGGCGGGATCGGTCTTGCCGGCGATCGCCGGGCGACGGTCGGCCGGCATGTTGTACAGCGCCTCGCGGAGCTGCGCCTCGACGAAGCTCGCCTTCTCCTCGACCACCAGCAGCGCGCGGCGGCCGGCGGCGAAGCGGCGCATGCCCTCGGTCTCGAGCGGCCAGGCCAGCGCCACCTTGCGGATCGCGATGCGCGGATCGCCGTCCAGGCCCATCAGGCGGAGCGCGTGCATCAGATCGTGATGCGCCTTGCCCACCGTCACGATGCCGACCGGCGCCTCCGGCGTGCCGGCGACGTCGCGGTCGAGCGCGTTGGCCTGCGCCCAGGCGCGGGCGGCGGGCAGGCGCTCCTCGACCACCCGCCGCTCCAGCTCGGCGCGCTGCGCCGGCCAGGCGAGATGCGCGTCGAGATTGAGCCCGTGCCGCGGCAGCGCGAGGTCGGGCCGGGCGAAGGGCAAGGGCGCGGGCAGGATGACGCGGCGGGTCTGCTCGGCGGTCTCGGCCGTGGTCTTCAGCGCCACGAACAGGCCCGAGAAGCGCGACAGCGCGATGCCGGCGCGGCCGAGGGTCACGATTTCACCCGCATCCGCCGGCGCCAGCAGCGGCATCAGCAGGGCGCGGAACACCGGCTCGGTCTGGTGCGGGAAGGTCGAGGAATGCGCGGCGTGGTCGTCGCCGGCGACCGCCAGCACGCCGCCCAGTTTCGCGGTGCCGAGCATGTTGGCGCAGCGCAGCGCGTCGGCGCTGCGATCGACGCCCGGTCCCTTGCCGTACCAGAGGCCGAACACGCCGCGCACCCGCTTGCCCGGGAACAGGTCGAGCTGCTGCGACCCGGATAGCATGGTCGCGGCCAGGTCCTCGTTCAGCCCCGGCTCGAAGCGGATGTCGTGCGCCGCGAGCAGCGCCGCCTCCTGCCACAGCGTCCGATCGAGGCCGCCGAGCGGCGAGCCGCGATAGCCGGAGATCAGCCCGGCGGTGGCAAGCCCGGCGGCGCGGTCGGCGCGTGCCTGGTCGAGCACGATGCGCAGGATCGCCTGGATGCCGCTGATCAGGACCGGGCGGTCGGTGTCGATCAGCGGCGATTGCAGCGTGACGTCCGCGGCCACCGCCGGTGCCTGGGCCGGCGGGCGGGCGGCGACCCGATCGTCTGGTTCTCTGAGGGCGACATCCATGGGCTCGGCGCGCCTCCTGACCGCGGCGGCTTGATGCGCCATGCGGTCGATCGATGAACGTCCGATCATAGGCCAGGGATCGCTGGCGTTTCCGGTCTGATTATGCTGACCCCGCGGCGCCCGTTGGCGGATTCTGCCAGGATGGCGCCGGCCGCCGGGAGAATCTGCCAATGCGCCTCGACCGCGCCGATATCGCCATTCTCGAGCGCCTGCAGCGGGACGGGCGGGCGACCGCGGTGGAGCTGGGCGAGGCCGCCGGGCTCTCCGCTTCGCCCTGCCATCGGCGGCAGAAGCTGCTCGAGGAGGCCGGGATCATCACCCGCTACGTCGCCCTGCTCGACCAGGAGCGGGTCGGGCTGCCGGTCACGGTGTTCGTCTCGGTGGCGCTGGCGGCGCAGGGGGCGGACCAGCTCGCCGCCTTCGAGCGCGCGCTCGCGGACTGTCCGGAGGTGATGGAGTGCTACGAGATGACCGGCAGCAGCGACTACCTGCTGCGCGTCGTCGCCCCGGATCTCGCCCGTTTCGAGAGCTTCCTGCGCACCCGGCTGACGCGCATGCCGGCGGTGCAGGGCGTGCGCTCGGCCTTCGCGCTGAAGCGCGTCATTTCGCGCACCAGCCTGCCGCTCGGCATCGCCGCATCCGCGGCCGCCGGCGAGTCGGCGCCGCCGCACGGCCGCGTGCCGGCACGGGGCGCTGAGGCGGCGCCACCCGGGCCGCCGCGGCGCCCCCGCTGAAGGCGTCCGGCCCCGCCTGACCACGTCGTGAAGCGGGGGCGAGTTCCGGCGCGCGGCCTGCGACGGCGGTTGCCGCAGACGGTGCCGCAGCAACCCCGCCGGCGGCGGTCAGTTCGGGACCAGCACCGAACTCACCACGTGGATCACCCCATTCGACTGCATGACGTTGGGGATCGTCACCTCGGCGACGCCGCTCTTCGCACCCGTGACATAGAGATGCGGGCCGTTTTCGGTGACGGTGAGTTGCTCGCCCTCGACCGTCGTCAAATGCGCGGTGCCGTCACCCTGGCGCACCAGGCGCATCAGATCGGCGGCGGAATAGCGCCCCGGCACCACGTGATAGGTCAGGATTTTCACCAGCATCGCCTTGTTCTCGGGCTTGAGCAGCGTCTGCACCGTGCCGGGCGGCAGCTTGTCGAACGCCTCGTTGGTCGGTGCGAAGACGGTGAACGGGCCCTGGCCTTCGAGCGTGTCGACCAGCCCCGCCGCCTTCACCGCGGCGACGAGCGTGGTGTGGTCCTTCGAGTTGACCGCGTTCTCGACGATGTTCTTCGACGGGAACATCGCCGCGCCGCCGACCATCGGGTCGGCCGCCGGCATCGCGGCGGCCAGGGCGCGTTGCGCCGTCAGACTGGCGGGCAGGGCGAGGGCGGCGAGCAGCAGCATGGCGGGTCGCGGGAATCGCATCGGGATCTCCTTCACCTGACGCGCCGCTCGCTGGCGGCGCATCCCGGTTACGGGGCGTGCGGGAGATCGGATGCAGGCGAAGACGCGATGCCGATGAAGGAAGGCCAGGGGCTCTGCCCCTGGACCCCGGCAAAGGCTAGCCTTTGCAATCCTTCACTTAAGGAATGGGGGCCTGGGGCCTCAGTGTCCGCCCTCAAAAAGGGGTGGGTGATTTCAGGGGGTTATGATTCAGTCGTGGTTGCGAGCTACGACGGATCAAGCGATGCCCTGGACTGAAATCACCCGTCCGCAGTATCGGCGCGCCGGACTGCGCTAT